>NZ_FPIX01000025.1:0-93133 GCF_900119205.1 Pseudomonas sp. NFACC16-2
GGGCTGCTTCACGCCCTGAGCTCTTCCGTCAACATGCATTCGTTGCCTCCGGCGCTCTTATCAAAGGCGAGTCGTGGCGGGCCAAGGCTTGTAAATAGACGCTCTCGTCATACTGGGATCCAGCATTCCAGCACCGATAAACGATCCTGATCCATTTAAAAGCCAGTGCCCTCAGGGCTGCTTGATGAGAGCAGCCTTTGGCCTTCTGCTGGCGATAGTACGCCCCTGCCCATACCGATTGATTGATGCTGTGGGCAGCCCACTCGACAAATGTCTGGCGCAAAAAGGTTGAACATTGATAGCGCCAGCGAACGATTTTCTTCTTGCCACTGCGCTCAGTAACCGGAGCGATCCCGGCATATCGCTGCATAGCACCAGCATCCTTGAAGCGATCACGTTGCTCACCAAAAGCTACCATTAGCCGTGGTGCAAGCTGTTGCCCGGCTCCAGGCAAGGATTTGAAGAGGCTGTAATCGGCCAGGGTATTGGCCGTTTCTTCGATCGCCGCATCAAACTGCTTGATCGCCACCAGCATCCCACTCAGTTGCGATGCCAGGGTCCGCACATACAGCGCTGAAGGGGTAACAATCCCCGGATCCTCTGTCAGCGGCGTGGCCTTGAGGATCAAGGCCAGACGCTGCTGATTGAGTTCTGCATGGCGAACATTATGCGCGTTAAGAAACTTCAAAACGCTTGTAGGCCGAGCACGTTTAAGTGTTTCCAACGTCGACCAGCGCTCCAGGAAATCACAAAACACCTGCGTGTCATGGTCGTGGAACAACTCCAGCGCCAACGGATAGTACTGCTTGAGCATGCAAACCAACCGATTACTGGTTCTTACCCGCTCATCAACCAAGGTTCTCCGATGTTCGGTCAAGCTAGCCAGAGAGCGTATGGCAGGACTTTGTTTCTCCTGCTGGGGAAATCTGTCGGGATGCTTGAGCAATAGCTCAAGTGCCCACTGGGCATCGCTCGGATCGTCCTTCGCACCGCTGGGAACAAAGGCCTTACGCTGCTTGGCTAAGGTGGCGGGGTTGATTGGGAACAAACAAAAAAAATCATATTTTTGCAGGGCCGCTATCAACGGTCCTTTGTCTAACTCCACGGCAATGGCGATAGGACCGCCATAACGCTGATACAGCGCATGAGCCCATTGATCAATAGCTTCGGGGTTGTGTCGGATGACCGAGAAGCACCGCTGGGCTTGCCCAGCAACCTGCAAGCAGACGTCATGTTTGGTATCGGCCCAATCAATTCCGATATAAGCAGTGAATTTCTGAGACAAGAGCGTTTGCATTGCACACCTCCATAGACGCTAAAGTACATGCAGGAACATGCATGCTTGCGTCCAGCGAAGGCGATATAGAGAGCCGTGCCCGGCTTTCCCTGAGTGTTCGTTAGAGGGCGCAAGCGCACCTGCTGGGCTCGAAGGTGAAGCAGTAATCATCGAAATGCGTTGCAGCCCTATTCGTAGCTCGCAGGTGCATGTTCCTTCCTCGCGACAACCGGACTCCAGCGAGTATCAGTATGGGGGAGCAAGGAACGGACTACCTATATCGCAGCCCAGCGGGGATAAATCCCCTCGCCACAGGTTGGGTGTTCGAATGATGGCGGTGCTTGGCTTTGGGGCCGCTTCGCCGCCCAACGGGGATAAATCCCCTCGCCACAGGTTGGGTGTTCGAATGACCGCGGTGCCTGGCTTTGGGGCTGCTGCGCAGCCCAGCGGGAGCAAGCTCCCTCGCCAGGGGGTTTTGTGTTTGGCCGACTGGTCGGCGAATAAATATCGATCTTCGTCGTCAGACGCTTCCGAGCGTTACCGGTGTTTCGAAATGTGTAACCAAAGGCGCCACAACGGGGCGATGTGAAACGCCAAGCCCCGATACAGGGCGCTTCCGGGCGTCTGCAAAAATAAGCCGACACGCTGTGCTTGCCGGATTAGAAGGGTTTGCGAATAATGGGCCCGCTATTTGCAGCATAGATCGGTTTCCCTTCTTTTGCTCTTGCATGAATTTGCGGGGCTGTCAATGCGCTCGAACCGCTTTCTCGGTGCTTCTGTAATTTGTTGTCGCATTGAAGAAATATCGGCTTCGGGCCTGTCGTTAGAATGCCGATCACTCGCTCGTCGTGGCTCGTGTTGAATAAACCGTGAGCTTCCTAGGACGCAGCACCAAAGTTCGTTTCACCCATTCGCATATTGGGCTGTTGCTCACTCTGCCGTTTTTGCCCTTTACCGATGGAGTCCCAAGATGAAGAAACTTGTGCTGCTTGGCGCCCTGGCACTGTCCGTGCTGTCCCTGCCAACCTTCGCTGATGAGAAGCCCCTGAAGATTGGTATCGAAGCGGCTTACCCTCCGTTCGCTTCTAAAGCTCCGGATGGCAGCATCGTCGGTTTCGACTACGACATCGGCAATGCGCTGTGCGAAGAGATGAAGGTCAAGTGCGTGTGGGTCGAGCAAGAGTTCGATGGTCTGATCCCGGCGCTCAAGGTTCGCAAGATCGACGCGATCCTGTCGTCGATGTCGATCACCGAAGATCGCAAGAAGTCGGTTGATTTCACCAACAAGTACTACAACACCCCGGCTCGTCTGGTGATGAAGGCCGGAACCCAGGTCAGCGATAACCTGGCCGAGCTCAAGGGCAAGAATATCGGCGTGCAGCGCGGTTCGATCCACGAGCGTTTCGCCCGAGAAGTCCTGGCCCCGCTGGGTGCCGAGATCAAGCCGTACGGTTCGCAGAACGAAATCTACCTGGACGTCTCCGCCGGCCGCCTCGACGGCACCGTGGCAGACGCTACGCTGTTGGATGACGGCTTCCTCAAGACCGATGCCGGCAAGGGCTTCGCATTTGTAGGTCCAGCTTTCACCGATGAGAAATACTTCGGCGACGGCATCGGTATCGCGGTTCGCAAGGGCGATGCGCTGAAAGACAAGATCAATGGCGCGATTACCGCCATCCGCGAGAATGGCAAATACAAGCAAATCCAGGACAAATACTTCGCTTTCGACATCTACGGCAAGTAACGACGTCCCGCCACTCGTGCGAAATGGCGCAAGCAACAGGATCTCTGCGGTTTGCGCCATTTTTTCATCCCACTTTCGAGGACCTGAATCATGTTGAAAGGCTACGGGGCTGTCATCCTCGATGGCGCATGGTTGACGCTTGAGCTCGCCTTGTCGTCCATGGCCCTGGCCATCGTCCTGGGGTTGATCGGCGTTGCGTTGCGCCTCTCTCCGGTGCGCTGGCTGGCGTGGCTGGGCGACCTGTATGCCACGGTCATTCGCGGTATTCCCGACCTGGTGCTGATCCTGCTGATTTTCTACGGCGGCCAGGACTTGCTCAACCGCGTGGCGCCGATGCTCGGCTACGACGATTACATCGACCTGAACCCGCTGGCGGCCGGTATCGGCACGCTGGGGTTCATCTTCGGTGCCTACCTGTCGGAAACCTTCCGCGGTGCCTTCATGGCGATCCCCAAGGGGCAGGCCGAGGCGGGCATGGCGTACGGCATGAACGGGTTCCAGGTGTTTTTCCGGGTGCTGGTGCCGCAGATGATTCGCTTGGCGATCCCGGGCTTCACCAACAACTGGCTGGTGCTGACCAAGGCCACCGCGCTGATTTCGGTGGTGGGCCTGCAAGACATGATGTTCAAGGCCAAGCAGGCGGCAGATGCCACGCGCGAGCCTTTCACCTTCTTCCTCGCAGTGGCGGCGATGTACCTGGTGATCACCAGTGTCTCGTTACTGGCATTGCGTCACCTTGAGAAGCGCTACTCGGTAGGCGTAAGGGCGGCTGATCTATGATCTTCGACTACAACGTCATCTATGAAGCCTTGCCGCTGTATTTCAGTGGCTTGTTGACCACCCTGAAGTTGCTGGCCCTGTCGCTGTTCTTCGGCCTGCTGGCGGCGTTGCCCCTGGGCCTGATGCGGGTGTCCAAGCAGCCGGTCGTCAACATGACGGCCTGGCTCTACACCTACGTGATCCGCGGCACGCCGATGCTGGTCCAGCTGTTCCTGATCTACTACGGGCTGGCGCAGTTCGCGATCGTTCGCGAAAGCTTCCTCTGGCCGTGGCTGTCCAGTGCGACCTTCTGTGCGTGCCTGGCGTTCGCCATCAACACCAGCGCCTACACCGCCGAAATCATCGCCGGCAGCCTGCGGGCCACGTCCAACGGCGAGATCGAAGCGGCCAAGGCCATGGGCATGTCGCGCTACAAGCTGTATCGCCGGATCCTGCTGCCATCGGCCTTGCGTCGGGCGCTGCCGCAATACAGCAACGAAGTGATCATGATGTTGCAGACCACCAGTCTGGCCTCCATCGTGACCCTGATCGACATCACCGGTGCCGCGCGCACAGTGAATGCGCAGTACTACTTGCCGTTCGAAGCCTACATCACGGCCGGCGTTTTCTACCTGTGCCTGACCTTCATCCTGGTGCGCCTGTTCAAGCTGGCCGAGCGCCGCTGGCTGGGTTACCTGGCCCCGCGCAAGCACTGATAACGCATCGATCCGATCGACTGCTCAACGACTGACGTTTTGTGAGAACCGACCGCATGTACAAGCTTGAAGTCCAAGACCTGCATAAACGCTATGGCAGTCACGAAGTGCTCAAGGGCGTGTCCCTGAAAGCCGCCGCTGGCGATGTGATCAGCATCATCGGCTCCAGTGGCTCCGGCAAGAGTACTTTCCTGCGTTGCATCAACCTGCTCGAGCAACCCCATGCTGGCAAGATCCTGCTCAACAACGAAGAGTTGAAGCTGGTCGCCGGCAAGGACGGCGCGTTGAAGGCCGCAGACCCCAAGCAACTGCAGCGCATGCGTTCGCGGCTGTCGATGGTGTTCCAGCATTTCAACCTGTGGTCCCACATGACCGCGCTGGAAAACATCATGGAAGCGCCGGTGCATGTGCTGGGCGTGACCAAGGCTCAAGCGCGGGAGAAAGCCGAGCACTACCTGAACAAGGTCGGCGTGGCCCATCGCAAGGACGCCTACCCGGGCCACATGTCCGGCGGCGAGCAGCAGCGTGTGGCGATCGCCCGTGCGCTGGCGATGGAGCCGGAGGTGATGCTGTTCGACGAGCCGACCTCGGCCCTCGACCCGGAACTGGTAGGCGATGTGCTCAAGGTGATGCAGGGCCTGGCCCTGGAAGGCCGGACGATGGTGGTGGTGACCCACGAAATGGGCTTTGCCCGTGAAGTGTCGAACCAACTGGTGTTCTTGCACAAAGGCATCGTCGAAGAAAGCGGCAACCCGCGCGAAGTGCTGGTCAATCCGCAATCCGAGCGCTTGCAACAATTTCTTTCGGGCAGCCTCAAGTAATCGCTCCCGTTACGCACCTGATTTGGGTCATGCTGCGCACCGCGCGCCAGATGGTCTAATTTGGTTGCAGCCGCTTTTGGCTTTAACACTGTTTTCGCTTCGGATCGCCCGCCATGACTGCCCATCGAATAGGTTTCCTGATTTGGCCCAGCACTAAAGCCTTGACGCTGGCGCTGGCCGAGGAGGCCTTGCGTGTTGCTCAGCGGGTGCATCCGGATGTGGTTTACGAACTGTCGTTCTTGCAGGCCGAACCGCCGGCCGAAGGCGCCTGGCAGCTCCCCGGCGAACCCTGGGCTGGCAAGCTCGAAGGCTTGCAGAAGCTTTTCCTGCTGGCCGATGAGCCGCCGGCTGCGCTGGCCTCATCCCTGAGCAGCGCCCTCAAGCAACTGGTGCGTGCCGGTTGTGTGATTGGGGGTTTGTCTGCCGGTGTCTATCCCCTGGCCCAACTGGGTTTGCTCGACGGTTACCGGGCCGCCGTGCATTGGCGCTGGCAGGACGATTTCTCCGAGCGCTTCCCCAAGGTCATCGCCACCAGCCATCTGTTCGACTGGGATCGCGATCGCCTGAGTGCTTGCGGCGGCATGTCGGTGCTCGACCTGTTGCTGGCGGTGCTGGCTCGCGATCACGGCGCGGAACTGGCCGGTGCGGTGTCGGAAGAGTTGGTGGTCGAGCGCATTCGCGAGGGCGGCGAGCGTCAGCGCATCCCGTTGCAGAACCGTCTTGGCTCCAGCCATCCAAAGCTCACCCAGGCGGTGCTGCTGATGGAAGCCAACATCGAAGAACCGCTGACCACCGACGAAATCGCCCAGCATGTCTGTGTATCCCGCCGGCAACTGGAGCGGATCTTCAAGCAATACCTCAATCGCGTGCCCAGCCAGTATTACCTGGAATTGCGCCTGAACAAGGCCCGGCAGATGCTGATGCAGACCAGCAAATCCATCATCCAGATCGGCCTGTCCTGCGGTTTCTCCTCAGGGCCGCACTTCTCCAGCGCCTACCGCAACTTCTTCGGCGCCACACCGCGGGAAGACCGCAACCAGCGACGCAGTAGCAGCCCGTTCGAACTGTCGTCGGTGCCGTCCGAGCGGGGCTAGGCTGGCATAACATCTGTGGCTAGGGCAGACACGAGTCCCTGTGGCTAGACTGGCACAACATCTGTGGGGCAGACACAACACTCTGTGGTGAGGGGATTTATCCCCGCTGGGTTGCGAAGCGACCCCAAAGCCAGGCAACTCGGTGTGCCAGATAGATTGCATTGACTGTCTTGGGGCCGCTTCGCAGCCCAACGGGGATAAATCCCCTCGCCACAGGGGTGTTCCAGCAAGTAGGGGAAATGTGATTGTCGCTGCCTCAAACCCCGCGCCAACGTTTAAACTGCGCCTTTGCGACGCTATTTGTCGCATTGCCGTAAACCCGCGAAAAACGTGGGTTGGCGCTATAAGAAGTTGTCGCTTGGCGGCAAGGCCGGGCTGAAAACTGTCCTTACAATCCTTACCAAGCCCGCCAGTTCCAGGCGGGTGTTCCTCATCAGGAGACTCCGATGTCCGTTGAGCAAGCCGCGGTACAACGCGCCGATTTCGACCAGGTTATGGTTCCCAACTATGCACCTGCTGCCTTCATCCCTGTGCGTGGTGCCGGTTCCCGCGTATGGGACCAATCCGGTCGTGAGTTGATCGACTTTGCTGGCGGTATTGCTGTCAACGTACTGGGCCATGCCCACCCGGCGCTGGTCGGTGCACTGACCGAACAGGCCAACAAGTTGTGGCACGTGTCCAACGTATTCACCAACGAGCCGGCCCTGCGCCTGGCCCATAAGTTGGTCAACGCAACCTTTGCCGAGCGTGCTTTCTTCTGCAACTCTGGCGCTGAAGCCAACGAGGCCGCCTTCAAGCTGGCCCGTCGCGTCGCGTTCGATCGTTTCGGCAGCGAGAAGTACGAAATCATCGCCGCGCTCAATAGCTTCCACGGTCGTACCTTGTTCACCGTCAACGTCGGCGGGCAGTCGAAGTACTCCGACGGCTTCGGTCCTAAAATTACTGGCATTACCCACGTTCCTTACAACGACCTGGCCGCTTTGAAAGCCGCCATTTCGGATAAGACCTGCGCCGTGGTGCTGGAGCCGATCCAGGGCGAGGGCGGGGTGCTGCCGGCCGAGCAGGCCTACCTGCAAGGCGCCCGCGACCTGTGCGATGCCCACGACGCATTGCTGGTGTTCGATGAAGTGCAGACCGGCATGGGCCGCAGCGGCCACCTGTTCGCCTACATGCATTACGGCGTGGTCCCGGACATCCTCACCAGCGCCAAGAGCCTGGGTGGCGGTTTTCCGATCGCGGCGATGCTCACCACCGAAGCGCTGGCCAAGCACCTGGTGGTCGGCACCCACGGCACCACCTACGGCGGCAACCCGCTGGCCTGCGCGGTGGCCGAAGCGGTGATCGATGTGGTCAATACCCCTGAAGTGCTCGGTGGTGTCAAAACCAAGCACGCCAAGTTCAAGGCGCGCCTGGAGCAGATCGGCGAGAAGTACGGCCTGTTCACCCAAGTACGCGGCCTGGGCCTGCTGATCGGCTGCGTGCTGAACGACGCCTGGAAAGGCAAGGCCAAGGACATCTTCAACGCCGCCGAACAGGAAGGCCTGATGATCCTGCAAGCCGGCCCGGACGTGATTCGCTTCGCTCCGAGCCTGGTGGTGGAAGACGCCGATATCGATGCCGGCCTGGACCGCTTCGAGCGGGCGGCGGCGAAGCTGACGCAAGCTTAAGGCTGAAGTCGGACCCCTTGTGGGAGCGAGCTTGCTCCGGGCGGTGATCCGACGATGGCGTCGGACTAGCCAGCATCGATGTTGACTGGCACACCGCTATCGCGAGCAAGCTCGCTCCCACAGGAGTCTTGCAGCGGCTGAAAAATCGAAGACCGCCGCAGATGCAATGCGGACCCGCGTGTTCGTTTAGTTTTTTTCTGTGTATCGACCCTGATGGTCGAACCGTTTATTTCAAGTTAAGGAGTGACACCATGCTGGTGATGCGCCCCGCGCAAATGGCTGATCTGGGCGAGGTACAGCGTCTGGCTGCGGACAGTCCGATCGGTGTCACTTCCTTGCCGGATGACGTGGAACGCCTGAGCGACAAGATCGCCGCAAGCGAAGCCTCGTTTGCCGCCGAAGTCAGCTTCAACGGTGAAGAGAGCTATTTCTTCGTCCTTGAAGACACCACGACCGGCAAGCTGGTGGGCTGTTCGGCCATCGTCGCTTCGGCTGGTTATTCCGAACCGTTCTACAGCTTTCGCAACGAGACTTTCGTTCACGCCTCCCGTGAGCTGAAGATCCACAACAAGATCCACGTGCTCTCCCAATGCCACGACCTGACTGGCAACAGCCTGCTGACCAGTTTCTACGTGGTGCCGGAGCTGGTGGGTTCGCCATGGTCGGAACTCAATTCCCGCGGGCGCCTGCTGTTCGTCGCCAGCCATCCGGAGCGGTTCGCCGATTCGGTGGTGACCGAGATCGTCGGCTACAGCGATGAGAATGGCGACTCGCCGTTCTGGGACGCCATCGGTCGCAACTTCTTCGACCTCAACTATGCCGCCGCCGAGCGCCTGTGCGGGCTGAAGAGCCGTACCTTCCTCGCCGAGCTGATGCCCCATTACCCGATCTACGTGCCGCTGTTGCCGGATGCCGCCCAGGAAGCCATGGGCCAGGTGCATCCGCGGGCGCAGATCACCTTCGACATTCTGATGCGCGAGGGTTTCGAGACCGATCACTACATCGACATCTTTGACGGTGGCCCGACCCTGCATGCCCGTGTCTCGGGGATCCGCTCGATTGCCCAGAGCCGCGTGGTGCCGGTCAAGATCGGCGAACCGGTCAAGGGGGTCGGCCGCCAATACCTGGTGGCCAATGCCCAGTTGCAGGACTACCGCGCCGTGCTGCTCGAGCTCGACTACGCGCCGGGCAAACCTGTGACATTGGACATGGAAGCGGCCGAGGCCTTGGGCGTTGGTGAAGGTGCCAGCGTGCGCCTGGTGGCGGTTTAACGCCTTACAGCTGAGTTTCGCGGGTGGCGCAAGCGGCCCGTTTGAGGAGATAGCATGATCGTTCGTCCCGTACGCAGCAGCGATTTACCCGCTCTGATCGCCCTGGCCCGCAGCACGGGCACCGGCCTGACCACCTTGCCGGCCAACGAAGAGCGCCTGGCCCATCGGGTCGGCTGGGCCGAGAAGACCTTTCGCGGCGAAGCCGGGCGCGGTGACGCGGACTACCTGTTCGTGCTCGAAGATGATGACGGTCGCGTGGTGGGCATTTCCGCCATCGCCGGTGCCGTGGGGTTGCGTGAGCCCTGGTACAACTTCCGGGTCGGCCTGACAGTCAGCGCCTCCCAGGAGCTGAACATCTACCGGGAAATCCCGACCCTGTTCCTGGCCAACGACCTGACCGGTAATTCCGAGCTGTGCTCGCTGTTCCTGCATGCCGATTTCCGCAGTGGTCTCAATGGCCGCATGCTGGCCAAGGCGCGGCTGTTGTTCATTGCCGAATTCCCACAGCTGTTCGGCAACAAGATCATCGCCGAGATGCGCGGCATGTCCGACGACAAGGGGCGTTCACCGTTCTGGGAAAGCCTGGGCCGGCACTTCTTCAAGATGGAATTCAGCCAGGCCGATTACCTCACCGGCGTGGGCAACAAGGCGTTCATCGCCGAGCTGATGCCCAAGTTCCCGCTGTACACCTGTTTCTTGTCCGAAGATGCCCGGGCCGTGATCGGCCAGGTTCATCCGGACACCGAACCGGCCTTGTCGATGCTCAAGAGCGAAGGCTTCAGCTACCAGGGTTACGTCGACATCTTCGACGCCGGCCCAGCGGTGGAATGCGAAACCGGCAAGATCCGCGCGATCCGCGACAGCCAGGCGCTGGTGCTGGCCATCGGTACGCCGGGCGACGACGCCACGCCGTTCCTCATACATAACCGTAAACGCGAAGACTGCCGCATCACGGCCGCGCCGGCGCGTTTTGCCGCGGGCACCCTGGTGGTCGATCCGCTGACCGCCAAACGTCTTCAACTCAACGCTGGCGACCAGGTACGTGCCGTCGCGTTGTCTGCTGCCCGGGAGTCGAAATGATGAACTCGCTGTACATCGCAGGAAGCTGGCTGGAAGGCCAGGGTGACCTCTTTGAGTCGCTGAACCCGGTGACCCAGCAAGTATTGTGGTCAGGTAACGGCGCCACGGCGGCGCAAGTGGAGTCGGCGGTGCAGGCCGCGCGCCAGGCGTTCCCGGACTGGGCGCGGCGCTCGCTGGATGAACGCATCCAGGTGTTGGAAGCCTTTGCCGCCGCCCTGAAAAATCACGCGGACGAACTGGCCCGTTGCATCGGTGAAGAAACCGGCAAGCCGTTGTGGGAAGCGGCGACCGAAGTGACCAGCATGGTCAACAAAGTCGCCATTTCGGTGCAGAGCTACCGCGAGCGGACCGGCGAGAAGAGCGGCCTCCTGGGCGACGCCACCGCTGTACTGCGCCACAAGCCCCACGGTGTGGTGGCGGTTTTCGGCCCGTACAACTTCCCCGGTCACTTGCCCAACGGCCACATCGTGCCCGCGCTGCTGGCTGGTAACAGCGTGCTGTTCAAGCCGAGCGAGCTGACGCCGAAAGTCGCCGAACTGACGGTCAAGTGCTGGGTCGAGGCTGGTCTGCCGGCGGGCGTACTGAACCTGCTGCAAGGCGCGCGGGAAACCGGTATCGCCCTGGCGGCGAACCCAGGCATCGACGGGCTGTTCTTCACCGGCTCCAGCCGTACTGGCAATCTGTTGCACCAACAATTTTCCGGGCGTCCAGACAAGATCCTCGCGCTGGAAATGGGCGGCAACAACCCGCTGGTGGTGGATGAGGTGGCCGACGTCGACGCTGCGGTCTACACCATTATTCAGTCCGCTTTCATTTCCGCCGGGCAGCGCTGCACTTGTGCGCGCCGCCTGCTGGTGCCGGAAGGGGCCTGGGGCGATGCCTTGCTGGCGCGCCTGGTGGCCGTCAGCTCGACCCTTGAAGTCGGTGCCTTCGACCAGCAACCGGCACCCTTCATGGGGGCGGTGATTTCCCTGGGCGCGGCAAAGGCGCTGATGGACGCGCAAAACCATTTGCTGGGCAAAGGCGCCGTGCCGCTGTTGAGCATGACCCAACCGCAGCCTCAGGCGGCATTGCTGACGCCGGGTATCCTGGACGTGACGGCCGTGGCCGAGCGGCCTGATGAAGAACTGTTCGGGCCGTTGCTGCAAGTGATCCGCTACAAAGATTTCGCAGCGGCAATCACCGAGGCCAACAATACGCAATATGGCCTGGCCGCCGGGTTGCTGTCCGATTCCCAGGCGCGTTACCAGCAGTTCTGGCTGGAGAGTCGTGCCGGTATCGTCAACTGGAACAAGCAACTGACGGGGGCTGCCAGCAGCGCGCCGTTCGGCGGTGTCGGCGCCTCGGGTAACCATCGCGCCAGCGCATATTACGCGGCTGACTATTGCGCGTACCCGGTGGCTTCCCTGGAAACCCCGAGCCTCGTCATGCCGGCTGCCCTGACCCCTGGCGTGCGCATGTCTTGAGACCGCCATCGCGGGCAAGGCTTGCCCGCGATAGCCGCGCCGCGGTGTTTGATGAGCCGTTACTTGATGCCTATAAAAAACAGATTCTCGTGGAGCCTCGCTGATGAAATCCTATGAAGTCAACTTTGACGGTCTAGTGGGGCCGACCCATAACTATGGCGGGCTCTCGTACGGCAACGTCGCCTCCCAGAGCAATAGCCAGCAGTCCTCCAACCCCAAGGAAGCGGCGTTGCAGGGCCTGGCGAAAATGAAAGCGCTGATGGACATGGGTTTCCAGCAAGGTGTGCTGGCGCCGCAGGAGCGCCCGGACGTGGCGGCCCTGCGCCGGTTGGGCTTTGCCGGCAGCGATGCCCAGGTCATCCAGCAGGCCGCGAAAGAAGCGATGCCGCTGTTGGTCGCTAGTTGCTCGGCCTCCAGCATGTGGGTGGCCAACGCCGCCACTGTCAGCCCGAGTGCCGACACCGCCGATGGACGCGTGCATTTCACCGCCGCCAACCTGAATTGCAAATACCACCGCAGCATCGAACATCCGACCACCAGTCGCGTGCTGGGGGCGATGTTTGCCAACCAGCAGCACTTCACCCACCACGCCGCGTTGCCGGCGGTGGCGCAGTTCGGCGATGAAGGCGCGGCCAACCACACCCGGTTCTGCCGCGCCTACGGTGAGGCCGGTGTCGAGTTCTTTGTGTTCGGCCGCAGCGCTTTTGACACCCGTTATCCAGCGCCGCAGAAATACCCGGCACGCCAGACCCTGGAAGCTTCCCAGGCTGTTGCCCGCCTGCACGGGCTGAGGGAGGAGGGCGTGGTGTACGCTCAACAGAACCCATCGGTGATCGACCAGGGTGTGTTCCACAACGACGTGATCGCGGTGGGCAATGGCGAAGTGCTGTTCTATCACGAGGACGCGTTTCTCGAGACCGACAAGATGTTGGCCGAGCTGAGCAGCAAACTCGCCAAAGTCGGTGGGAAATTTCAGTCGGTGTGCGTGCCGCGTTCGGCGGTGACGGTGGATGATGCGGTGCGTTCCTACCTGTTCAATAGCCAGTTGCTGTCGCGTCCCGACGGTTCGATGCTGTTGATCGTGCCGGAAGAGTGCCGTGGCAACGAGCGCGTCTGGCAATACCTGCAGGGCCTGACGGGCACTGGCGGGGTGATTCGCGAAGTGAAGGTCTTCGACCTCAAGCAAAGCATGCAGAACGGTGGTGGCCCGGCTTGCCTGAGGTTGCGCGTGGCCCTCAACGAAACCGAGCTGGCGGCCGTCAATCCAGGGGTTATCATGACCGCGCCGTTGTACGATTCGCTGACCCAATGGGTCGAGCGGCACTACCGCGACCGCATGACCGAAAACGATCTGGCAGACCCCCAGTTGCTGCTCGAATGCCGTGGGGCACTGGATGAACTGACACAAATCCTTAAACTTGGCTCGGTTTATCCTTTCCAGATCAATTGAAAGCGCGCGCGACCTGACTACAGTCAAAGCAGGGCGCGTTGCCTTATCCCCAGACGAGAATGTAAAGACATGAGCGATACCTTGCAGCTGATCCTTGAAGACACCGACGGCACCCAACTGGAAACCTCCTGCACGCGCGTCGCGGTGATGTGGCAAGGCAAGGAGTTGTGGATCCAGCAGGATGGCCGTGGTCAGTTGCTGATCGGCGTCGATGTCGAGGAAGGGGACGAGGAATACGCCAACCTGTTGTTGCGTCCATTGGCGACCAACCTGGTCAGCCTGCAACTGGAAATGGAACCGGCGGACGTCGGCGACGATGACCATGTCCATGGCCCGGATTGCGGCCACGACCATTAAGGAAACCGCGCTATGCTCGCCCTCGGCAAACTGCTTGAACTGACCCTCGCCGGCCGTGAACCGGCGGAGAAGACTCAACTGACTGTCGAAGGCGTACGAATGCGCTGGTTGAGCGAGGGCGCGCTGGAGGTCAAGCCGCCCGAAGCCCGTGATAACGGTCTGGACCTGCTGCTGTCGGCCGGTATCCACGGCAACGAAACCGCGCCGATCGAGCTGCTCGACCGCTTGCTGCATGACATCGCCCGTGGCCATTTGAAGCCGCGGGCACGCATTCTGTTCCTGTTCGGCAACCCCGAGGCCATACGGCGCGGTGAGCGTTTCGTCGAACAGGACGTCAACCGCCTGTTCAATGGCCGCCATGAGCTGAGCGGCGGTCCTGAGGCGCTACGGGCCTGCGAGCTGGAGCGCTTGGCCGCCAGTTTCTTCAGCCGGCCAGAACGCAGTCGCTTGCATTACGACCTGCACACCGCCATCCGCGGCTCGAAGATCGAGCAGTTCGCCCTCTACCCGTGGAAAGAAGGTCGTCAGCATTCACGCCGTGAACTGGCACGCCTGCGTGCCGGGGGCATGGAGGCGGTGTTGCTGCAGAACAAGCCGTCCATTGTGTTCAGCGCCTACACCTACGACCAGCTCGGTGCCGAGTCCTTCACCCTGGAACTGGGCAAGGCCCGGCCATTCGGACAGAACGACGGGGTCAACGTCAGTCTGCTGGAAACCCGCCTGCAACAGATCATCGAGGGCAACGAGCCAGAGCTGGATGAAGGGCTCGATGGCCTGCAGCTGTTCAGCGTGGCCCGGGAAATCATCAAGCACAGCGACAGTTTCCGCCTGAACCTGCCGGCGGACATCGAGAACTTCTCGGAATTGGGGAAAGGCTACGTGCTGGCCGAAGACATCGCCCAGACCCGCTGGGTGATCGAAGAAGAGGGCGCCCGGATCATCTTTCCCAACCCCAAGGTCAAGAATGGCTTGCGGGCTGGCATCCTGATTGTGCCGGCGACCGACGAAAACCTGATCTAAAACCCACATCGAACCATTGTGGGAGCGAGCTTGCTCGCGATAGCGGTGTTCCAGTCAATGTTGCAGGTGACTGGTACCCGGTCATCGCGAGCAAGCCCGCTCCCACAGGTTTTTAGCGGCCTTTAGACCGCTACCGCCCGTTGCTCACTACGGCGCAACGCCCGGGTCTTGTGCAACGTATCGGCGCAGGTCTTCGCCGCTTCCTGGCCCTTGTGCACGAAATGCTCGAAGAAGAACTTCTGATGTTCTTCCCCGGCATGGAAGTGATGCGGCGTGAGCACGACCGAGAACACCGGCACTTCGGTTTCCAGCTGGACCTGCATCAGGCCGCTGATCACCGATTGGGCGACGAATTCGTGACGATAGATGCCACCGTCCACCACCAGGCCGGCGGCGACGATGCCGGCGTAGCGGCCTGACTTGGCCAGCAGCTTGGCGTGCAGCGGAATCTCGAAGGCGCCACCGACTTCGAAGAAGTCGATATCACTTTCCTGGTAACCCTGGATGATCATTTCGGCGACGAAGCCTTTACGGCTCTGGTCGACGATTTCCTTGTGCCAGCAGGCCTGGATGAACGCGACGCGCTCGCCCGGATGACTTTTGCTTTTGCTGTCGATTGCAGTGGGTTGCATGTTCTGGTTCCTGTTTGTGTGAAAAACAGGGCGTCATGAATCGAAGGGGATTCGAGGGTACGCCGCGCACGGACAGTCGCAGTCGGCCCTTGGGTATCAATCCCGTTCTCTCTTCATCCGGACTATGACCGTCGGCCCCGGAATCACACCGGGTCTGCTGACCTTGTCGCTACACCCCAAAACGCGGTGCGCCGCCAAGCGCTCGCGGGCTATGCACGTTGCGTGCAATTACCGCCGGTGGGGAATTGCACCCCGCCCTGAGAACGTTTTTGCCACCATGGCTTTTGGCGGCGGAGGATTTTTAACACATAACCTACTGTGGGAGCGAGCTTGCTCGCGATGGCGCCATTGCAGCCAGCATCAGGGCAAGCTGAACCACCGCTATCGCGAGCAAGCTCGCTCCCACAGGCGTTCTGGATAATCTTCAGGCTTTCCGTCGACCAGCCTTGATTATTTCCCGCCATGCCCGCAGTAATTGCCCTTCGAAAGGGAATTCCCCCGCCAGAACTCGAGGCCAGATTCATGAGTGTTATCGATCTTCGCAGCGACACGGTCACCCAACCTACCGCCGGCATGCTGGATGCCATGGCCAGCGCGCCAACCGGCGATGATGTGTATGGCGAAGACCCGACCGTCAATCGCCTCGAAGCCGAACTGGCCGGGCGTCTGGGATTCGCGGCGGCGCTGTTCGTGCCGTCGGGCACCATGAGTAATCTGCTGGGGTTGATGGCTCACTGCGAGCGTGGCGATGAGTACATCGTCGGCCAGCAGGCCCACACCTACAAATACGAGGGCGGCGGTGCGGCGGTGCTCGGTTCGATCCAGCCCCAGCCCCTCGAGGTGCAGGCGGACGGTTCCCTGGACCTGGCGCACGTCGCTGCGGCAATCAAGCCCGATGACTTCCACTTTGCCCGCACCCGCCTGCTGGCCCTGGAAAACACCATGCAGGGCAAGGTGCTGCCACTGGAATACCTGGCCCGCGCCCGGCGTTTCACCCAGGAACATGGCCTGGCCCTGCATTTGGACGGGGCGCGGCTGTACAACGCCGCGGTCAAGCTGAATGTCGACGCCCGGCAGATCACGCAATATTTCGATTCGGTGTCGGTGTGCTTGTCCAAGGGCCTCGGCGCGCCGGTGGGCTCGGTCCTGTGCGGCAGTGTCGAGCTGATCGGCAAGGCCCGCCGGCTGCGCAAGATGGTCGGCGGCGGCATGCGCCAGGCCGGGATTCTCGCGGCGGCGGGGCTGTACGCCCTGGAACATCAGGTCCAGCGCCTGGCCGATGACCACGCCAATGCCCAGCGGCTCGCCGAGGGCTTGCGAGCGGCGGGTTACGAGGTCGAGCCGGTGCAGACCAACATGGTCTACGTGCAAATGGGCGAGCGGGCCGAGGCGATCAAGGCATTTGCCGATGAACGGGGCGTCAAGCTCAGCGCTGCGCCACGCCTGCGAATGGTGACGCACATGGACGTGAGCGCGGCGCAAATCGACCAGGTGGTCGCCACTTTCGTCGAATTTTCCCGCCACTGACCCGTCAACCGGGCCAATTGACAGTTTCTATCGCATAAACACGCTGTACCCCACGCGCAGGGCCGATATAATGCGGCCCTTTGCCGTTGCTTCGTCTGTTGACGTTTTGCACAGGCCTTTGGCCGCAGCCTCCGTGGAAGAACCTAATGAAAAGCGCAGAAATCCGTGAAGCCTTCCTTCGCTTCTTCGAAGAGCAAGGCCACACCCGAGTAGCCTCCAGCTCTTTGATTCCGGGCAACGACCCGACCCTGCTGTTCACCAACGCGGGGATGAACCAGTTCAAGGACTGCTTCCTGGGCCAGGAAAAACGTGCCTACACCCGTGCGGTAAGCAGCCAGAAGTGCGTGCGTGCCGGCGGCAAGCACAACGACCTGGAGAACGTCGGTTATACCGCTCGTCACCACACCTTCTTCGAAATGCTGGGTAACTTCAGCTTCGGTGACTATTTCAAGCGCGATGCCATCACCTTCGCCTGGACCTTCCTGACCTCCGACAAGTGGCTGAACCTGCCCAAGGAGAAGCTCTGGGTCACGGTCTACGCCACCGATGACGAAGCCTATGACATCTGGACCAAAGAAGTCGGTGTCCCAGCTGAACGCATGGTGCGCATCGGCGACAACAAAGGCGCGCCTTACGCCTCCGATAACTTCTGGACCATGGGCGACACCGGCCCGTGCGGTCCGTGCACCGAGATTTTCTACGATCACGGCGCTGACATCTGGGGCGGCCCACCCGGCTCGCCGGAAGAAGACGGCGACCGCTACATCGAGATCTGGAACAACGTGTTCATGCAGTTCAACCGCACCGCCGATGGCGTGTTGCATCCGCTGCCAGCGCCGTCGGTCGACACCGGTATGGGCCTGGAGCGGATCAGTGCGGTGCTGCAGCACGTTCACTCCAACTACGAAATCGACCTGTTCCAGAGCTTGCTGAGCGCGTCGGCCCAGGCTATCGGTTGCACCAACGACAACCAGGCCTCGCTCAAAGTGGTGGCCGACCACATCCGTTCCTGCGGCTTCCTGATTGCCGACGGTGTGCTGCCTTCCAACGAAGGTCGTGGCTATGTGCTGCGCCGGATCATCCGTCGTGCCTGCCGCCACGGTAACAAGCTGGGCGCCAAGGGCAGTTTCTTCTATCAGATCGTCGCGGCATTGGTAGCCGAGATGGGCGACGCCTTCCCGGAGCTCAAGTCCCAGCAGGCGCATATCGAGCGCGTGCTCAAGGCTGAAGAAGAGCAATTCGCCAAGACCCTGGAGCAAGGCCTGAAGATCCTCGAGCAGGACCTGGCTGAACTCAAGGGCAACGTGGTCCCGGGCGATGTGGTGTTCAAGCTGTACGACACCTACGGCTTCCCGATGGACCTGACCGGCGACATCGCCCGCGAACGCAACCTGACCCTCGACGAGGAAGGGTTCGAGCGCGAGATGGAAGCCCAGCGGGTGCGCGCGCGTTCCGCCAGCTCCTTTGGCATGGATTACAACAGCCTGGTCAAGGTAGACGTGGCCACCGAGTTCACCGGTTATGCGGGCACCACCGGCTCGGCCAAGATCGTCGCCATCTATAAGGATGGGCAATCGGTCGACATCCTGGGCGAAGGCCAGGAAGGCGTGATCGTGCTGGACAAGACTCCGTTCTACGCCGAATCCGGCGGCCAGATCGGCGACAGCGGTTACCTGCAGGCCGGCAGCTCGCGTTTCGACGTGCGTGACACCACCAAGACCGGCGGTGCGTTCCTGCACCACGGCGTGCTGGCGTCGGGCAGCCTGATGATCGCCGCCCCGGTGGCCGCCCATGTCGACGCCGACGTTCGGCATGCCACGTCGCTGAACCACTCCGCCACGCACTTGCTGCACGCTGCGTTGCGCCAGGTGCTGGGCGAGCATGTCCAGCAGAAGGGGTCGTTGGTGGACAGTCAGCGCCTGCGCTTTGACTTCAGCCATTTCGAGGCCATCAAGCCTGAGCAGCTCAAGGCGCTGGAAGAAATCGTCAACGCCGAGATTCGCAAGAACTCCCCGGTGGAAACCGAAGAAACCGACATCGAGACCGCCAAGCGCAAGGGCGCGATGGCGTTGTTCGGCGAGAAATACGGCGACAGCGTGCGCGTACTGAGCATGGGCGATTTCTCCGTTGAACTGTGCGGCGGTATCCACGCCAACCGCACCGGCGACATCGGCCTGATGAAAATCATCAGCGAAGGTGGCGTGGCATCCGGCGTGCGCCGGATCGAAGCGGTCACCGGCGCCGCGGCCCTGGCGTACCTCAACGCGGCTGAAGAACAACTCAAGGAAGCGGCAACCCTGATCAAGGGCAGCCGCGACAACCTGATCGACAAGCTGTCGGCTGTGCTGGAGCGCAACCGCCTGCTGGAAAAGCAACTCGAGCAGTTGCAGGCCAAGGCCGCCAGCGCCGCGGGCGACGATCTGTCGGCCCAGGCCGTGGACGTCAAGGGCGTGAAGGTGCTGGCCGTGCGTCTGGACGGCCAGGATGGCAAGGCGCTGCTGGCGCTGGTCGATCAACTGAAAAACAAACTCGGCCGCGCAGTGATCCTGCTCGGCAGTGTCCATGAGGAAAAGGTCGTTCTCGTCGCAGGCGTGACCAAAGACCTGACTGGCCAACTCAAAGCCGGTGATTTGATGAAGCAAGCCGCTGCGGCAGTGGGCGGCAAGGGCGGTGGTCGTCCGGACATGGCGCAAGGCGGTGGTACCGACGTCGGCGCCCTGGACGCGGCACTGGCCCAGACCGTTGCATTCGTAGAGCAGGGTATTTAAGGCAACGTCGCCGGGCTCGTGGTCTAGTGACGAGCCTGGCCGCTGTTTGAGTGATTTATTGGGCGCCCTTCATGGGCAGAGGCGGCTTTGAAATGGCTTTGATCGTACAGAAATTTGGAGGCACCTCGGTCGGCACTGTCGAGAGAATCGAACAAGTCGCCGACAAGGTTAAGAAATTCCGTGAAGCGGGCGATGACCTGGTGGTTGTGCTGTCGGCAATGAGCGGCGAGACCAACCGTCTGATCGATCTGGCCAAGCAAATCAGCGGCGACCAGCAACCGGTTCCCCGTGAGCTGGACGTGATCGTTTCCACTGGCGAGCAGGTGACCATCGCCTTGCTGGCCATGGCGCTGATCAAGCGTGGCGTGCCGGCGGTGTCCTACACCGGCAACCAGGTGCGTATCCTGACGGACAGCGCGCACAACAAAGCGCGTATCCTGCAGATCGACGATCAGAAGATTCGCGGCGACCTGAAGGCTGGCCGTGTCGTGGTTGTCGCCGGCTTCCAGGGCGTGGACGAGCAGGGCAATATCACCACCCTCGGCCGTGGCGGTTCCGACACCACCGGGGTTGCCCTGGCGGCGGCCCTCAAGGCTGACGAATGCCAGATCTACACCGATGTGGACGGTGTCTACACCACTGACCCACGGGTGGTGCCTGTGGCCCAGCGGCTGGACAAGATCACGTTCGAAGAAATGCTGGAAATGGCCAGTCTCGGTTCGAAGGTGTTGCAGATCCGGGCGGTCGAATTCGCCGGCAAGTACAACGTTCCGCTGCGCGTCCTGCACAGCTTCAAAGAGGGTCCGGGCACCCTCATTACTATTGATGAAGAGGAATCCATGGAACAGCCGATCATTTCCGGCATCGCTTTCAACCGCGATGAAGCCAAGCTGACCATCCGTGGCGTGCCAGACACCCCCGGCGTGGCGTTCAAGATTCTCGGCCCGATCAGTGCCGCGAACATCGAAGTCGACATGATCGTGCAGAACGTCTCGCACGATAACACCACTGACTTCACCTTCACCGTGCACCGCAACGACTACCAGTCTGCCGAAGCGATCCTGAAAAAGACCGCTGGCGAGATCGGTGCCCGGGAAGTGGTGGGTGATACCAAGATCGCCAAGGTCTCGATCGTCGGTGTCGGCATGCGTTCCCACGCAGGCGTGGCCAGCCGCATGTTCGAATCCTTGGCCAAGGAAAGCATCAACATCCAGATGATCTCTACCTCGGAAATCAAGGTTTCCGTGGTGATCGAAGAGAAGTACCTGGAACTGGCCGTGCGCGCCCTGCACACGGCTTTCGAGCTCGACGCTGCTGCCCAGCAGGGCGAGTAAAGCGTTATCCAAAGGGCGCGGCTGGACCGCGCCCTTTGTTTTTCTGAATGGCGCGTCCCAAAACTGTTCTTTTGCCCGCGCTGGTCAATACTAGGCCTGTAGGCTTCGACCGTTTCGGTTGTAGGTCCAATGCCTTTTTTTTGCAGACTGTTGTCCCTTAAGTGAATTGCGTGAGGAGAAAGGTATGCTGATTCTGACCCGTCGGTGTGCAGAAAGCCTGATTATTGGCGATGGCGAAATCACCGTGACCGTGCTCGGCGTCAAAGGAAACCAAGTGCGTATCGGCGTCAATGCCCCGAAAGAGGTTGCTGTACACCGCGAGGAAATTTACCTGCGTATCAAGAAAGAGAAGGACGACGAACCAAGCCATTAATTTTTATCGATTTTTATGTTTGCAAACGGGGATGAAGGTGGTTAATATACGCCCCGTGTTGCGGAGAGCTGGCCGAGTGGCCGAAGGCGCTCCCCTGCTAAGGGAGTACACCTCAAAAGGGTGTCGGGGGTTCGAATCCCCCGTTCTCCGCCATTATTCGTTTAGTGCGTCAAAACCTGGCTTGCTCAGTAAGTGATTGAAATTACTGAAAAAAGCGCTTTACAAAAGGAATTGACGACCTATAATGCGCGGCAACAAATGCACTCGTAGCTCAGCTGGATAGAGTACTCGGCTACGAACCGAGCGGTCACAGGTTCGAATCCTGTCGAGTGCACCATTTAAGAGTTGTTTGCAGCAATGCAAATAATTTGGCTTCAACCAGTTGTGATCTGGTATAAAACCACAACTTGCACTCGTAGCTCAGCTGGATAGAGTACTCGGCTACGAACCGAGCGGTCACAGGTTCGAATCCTGTCGAGTGCACCAAACACCAAAAAGCCCGCGTTTAATGCGGGCTTTTTGCTGTCTACGATTTGCCTTTCACGCATCCCCTCTCATCGAACACGACCTCTGCGCTGCGGCCTTTCTTCGCCTTGTAGGTATAGCGCGTGCTCGAATTCCGAACTTTGATCGAGTCTGGCTTGCCCAGGGCGCTCTCTACGTCCTGCTGGCTCATGCCGGCGATGATGCGTCGTCCCAGGATGGCGTCGCGGCGTCGCCTGGCGTCGATGAGGTTCCCGCAGCGGTCCTGGAACTGGCCAATCACGGTCGGTTCCTTGCGCGTGGATTTGTTGCTGGATGTTAGTCCGCGCTCCGCTTCAGGCAGCATCGCCTCGGTCGTCGGTTTGATTGTCGGTTCGATCGAACCTGGGCGGTACGGATGGATCTGTTGTAGCGACAGAGCTTCTTCCGGGCCGCAGCTCAGGGTGGTGAATGTCACGTGCCCTGCGATGTTTTCGCAGCGATGCACGGTCTGCCCGGCAGCCCATAAAGGCAAACAGGCGAACAGGAACAGGCAGTGGTTGAAGTGCATCCGGTCGTCCTCCTTGACGGTGCAGAAGAGAAGAGTAGTCGCCGCATTTCTGCCACGGCGTGTGTTTTCTTTTCTGGATAAGTCGTCGTAAAGGAACAGGTTCAGCCTGTGTTCAGGTTTGTCTCGCAAGCGCTTGTTCTTGCCATGATTTTTTAGCGTTTTAAAGCGTCAAGCGGTGTATGATTGCGCCCGTCAGCCCCGCCGGGGCTTTGGAATATCTCCATGGACTTACCCAGTAGTTACTCAATATTAAGTTTTGCCAATCATGAATTAACTGATTGATGCTTCCGGCGTGCTCCACTGCTGGGAGTGGAGTTCGCCTATGACCCAAGTAGAAGTAAAAAAAACGCAGGAAAGCCTTCAGGATCGTCTCGCTCAAGTCGTTGAGCTGCTGCAGCGCCAGCGGGTCGTCGAAGACCTGACGCATCGCCAGGAAGGCCCGCATCATGACCGGGTCGAGAACCTGGTCCACCGGCAGAATCTCGTCGAGCTGCAACGCAAGCTAGATGACCTGCACTCCGCCGACGTCGCCTACATTCTTGAAGCCTTGCCACTGGAAGAGCGTCTGACGGTCTGGCAGTTGGTCAAGGCTGATCGCGACGGTGACATCCTGCTCGAAGTGTCGGACTCGGTTCGGGAAACTCTGATCGCCGACATGGATGATCACGAGTTGCTGGCGGCGGCCAAGGAAATGGACGCCGACGAACTCGCCGACCTTGCGCCCGAACTGCCGCGGGACGTTGTCCACGAACTGATGGAAGCCCTCGACGGCCAGCAGCGCGAGCGTGTGCGCTCGGCGTTGTCCTATGACGAGGAGCAGGTCGGTGCGCTGATGGACTTCGAGATGGTGACGATCCGCGAGGACGTCAGCCTTGAAGTGGTCTTGCGCTACCTGCGTCGCCTCAAGGAACTGCCCGGCCATACCGACAAGCTTTTCGTGGTCGACTACGACGGCGTGCTCAAGGGCGTGCTGCCCATCAAGCGCCTGCTCGTCAATGATCCGGAAAAACAGGTGGCCGAGGTGATGGCCAGCGATCCGGTGAGCTTTCACCCGGACGAAGACGCCTATGATGCGGCCCAGGCGTTCGAACGTTATGACTTGATTTCGGCACCGGTGGTCGACAAGAACGGCAAGCTGATCGGCCGTTTGACCATCGATGAAATGGTCGACTTGATTCGTGAGGAAAGCGAAAGCGAAGTCCTCAACATGGCCGGTCTGCGCGAAGAAGAAGACATCTTCGCCTCGGTCTGGAAGTCCCTGCGTAACCGCTGGGCCTGGCTGGCGATCAACCTGATCACGGCGTTTGTCGCTTCCCGGGTCATTGGCCTGTTCGAAGGCTCCATCGAGAAGCTGGTGGCGCTTGCGGCGCTGATGCCTATCGTCGCCGGTATCGGTGGCAACTCTGGCAACCAGACCATCACTATGATCGTCCGTGCGATGGCACTGGACCAGGTCAGCACCGGCAATACTTCGCGATTGATGCGCAAGGAACTGGCGGTTTCCTTGATCAACGGCGTGATTTGGGGTGGTGTGATTGGCGTGGTGGCTTATCTGCTCTATGGCAGCTGGTCGCTGGGGGTGGTCATGACGGCCGCGATGACGCTCAATCTGTTGTTGGCGGCATTGATGGGAGTCCTGATCCCCATGACCCTGGCCCGCATGGGCCGTGACCCTGCCATGGGCGCCAGTGTGATGATCACGGCCGTGACTGACAGTGGCGGGTTCTTCATTTTCCTGGGGTTGGCGACGATATTCCTGCTCTGAGTCGCTCATCAAGAAACCCGCCTGTTTGGCGTAATACTGTCCACATAGAAACGGCGCTTCTTTCAGAAATGGGGGGCGCCGTTTTTTTTGCGTTTCTTTTGGTTTACGGGGCGTCAAGAACCAAAGACTAACGCCAGTCGTGCAGCCAGTAGCACAAAGGCTGCCGAGAATAGCCGGCGTATCCACTGCAACACGGATGGACGCTCCAGAACATGGCGGCGCATCGATGCGCAGAGCACGCCATAGGTGACGAAGACGACAAAGGTGATCGCCATGAAGATGAGGCTCAGTTGCAACATGCGCCACATGGCATCCGTTTCGCCTGGCACGAGAAATTGCGGTAGAAAGGCCAGGAAAAAAATCGACAGTTTTGGATTCAGCAGATTGACCAAGATGCCCGAAAAAATCACCGCGCCGTTCGAACGTGGGGTCTTGTGCGGATCAATATGCAATGCCCCATGGCTCTGGAGCGTGCTCCATGCCATCCACAGCAGGTAAGCGACGCCAAGGTACTTGATGATCTCGAAGGCCAGTGGGCTTGTGTGCAGCAGTGCAGCGAGGCCTGTGATGGCTGCCAGCATGTGCGGCACGATCCCCAGGGTACAACTCAATGCCGCTACCACGCTTGCGCGCCAACCCCGGGCCAGGCCGGCTGCCACCGTATAGACCACGCCAGTGCCAGGCGAGGCCGCCACGATCAGGGAAGTGATAAAAAATTCGAGGTTCATGCGACGCCGACCTTGGCAGTTGTGAAGTCTCCAGCCTGCCTGCTGTGAGGAGGGGCGTCTTGAACGAAATTGCAGGTTGCTATGGGTGTCCTTGTCGGGCGTACATGCCCGGTGAGAATCCAAAGCTGCGCACGAAGCATCGAGTCATATGGCTCTGATCGGCGAAACCGCTGGCCAGGGACGCCTCGGCCAGCGGCATGCCTGCAGCGATCAGTTGTCGTGCTCGGTGGATGCGTCGTTGCAGCAGATAGGCGTGGGGTGTCAAACCGGTCTGGCGGCTGAAGGCGCGTACCAATTGAAAGCGGCTTAAATCGGCCTCCCTGGCGAGCAGGGCAAGCGACATGGACGACTGCGGTTCGTCGTCGATCAAGGCTTTTGCACGGTTTGCCGCGACCTTCGGCAAACACGATATCGGCATGGAGCTATCCAGCAAATGTTCGAGCAAAAGCACGAGCGTTTCTTCGATCTTCAGGTGAGCGCCAAATTCCTCGGCTTGAGCGAGGGCTTGGTACAAAGTGCGGAACAATTCTGCCGCACGGGGGCTTTGCAGCACCGGATAAGCGAATTCCTGGGCACAGATGCCCCCATCGCTCTTCATATCCTTGAATGCCTGCGCAATCAGCGGCGGGTCGAAGTACAGCATCTGCCAACGACGCGTTCCGTTTCCGATGGGCGCGCCGTCATGCACTTCGGCCGGATTGACCGATATAAGGTCGCCAGCCGTCGCTTCTACCTGGCCTCGGCCGCTGGCTGAACGTTGCGCCCCGCGCACAAGCAAGCCAATGCCAAAATGTTCGTGCATGTGCCGGGCGAACGTTCGATCTGAATCGGCCTCGACGAGTTCCACGCCCAGCCCTGGAATTCTTTGGATCTTGAATGCGTGACCTGTCATGCAGGCCTCCATGCCCGTACTTTTTAGAGGATCAATTTAGCATTACGGCCATGGATCAGCAGTGGTGTTGGTTCGATGGCTCTATGAGTGCTTGAAAAGCAGGCTGAGGCCAAACGCCAGGCAAAAAAAAAGCCAGCACGAGGCTGGCTTGAGTATTTTTGGGCTATCAGGTCGCGTCTGCGGCCATTTCTGCGTCATGGGCAATCAGCGAAACGAGGGCGTTCTGCTGGCGATGGGAGAGTTGTCGGAAGCGTTGAAGCAGTTCGCGCTCATGCAATGACAGCTCTGGACTGTCCAGGCGCATGCTCAACTCTTCACCCAACGCGCCTTCCTGAATAAGGCTTTGCTCAAGACGCGCGATGATTTCAGAGTTCATGCTGCGGTGATGATTGCGAGCCACTTCGGCAATGCGTTCCCGCATTCCGTCTGGCAGACGTACGACGAACTTGTCAGCCGTACGGCTGGAATAAATTGCCTGTTTCAATGGGCGCATATATTTAACCGGTTAGTTCAGGGGAGCGGTTCTCGGGATTGGCCGCAGGATGTCGATAGGACAAGCTCCATTGCCAAATGTTCAACCTGAATTGTTAAGAGGCCCGCATCATGCCTCAAAATTGCCAGATCATTGGCGCCAATTCTGTGACAAATTCTGATCGGGGTAAAGGCGTTCTGCCAGTATCCTTCATCAAAAAATGCGGACTGGTTGGTAAAAAACAACAGGTTCGCATTTGTGACCGTCGAATTGTGTCTATGTGCCATACCGTCTGGCGGATAACGGAAACGGACAAAAACCTGTGCTATCCCTGTCTTGTACAGGATAGTGGCAAATGGCCGATTTACTAGGGTGAGCGAGCCAGGATAGATGAATGGCGGCCTGCGCTCGGCGTCCAGAATCTGCCAGCCTTACAGGGAGTACTATTTGCCTACACTTAAAAAGCCATGGGCGACATGACAAACGCAGGGCAGGTCGTTAACATGCACGCCGTCCTGCGCACCGCATCTCTCGTGGTCGACTCGTGTCTCAGTAGCTCAATTGGATAGAGCATCCCCCTCCTAAGGGGAAGGTTGGCAGTTCGAACCTGCCCTGGGACACCATATTAATCAAAGATTTAGCGAATTTTTGCCCGGGTCTCGTTTTTTTTCTGATCCTCACTTCTTGATGCATTCTTTGTGACGAGGGAGCTTGCTCCCGCTCGGTTGCGCAGCAGCCGTCAAAAAACGGGTCCGCTGCGCGGCCCAGCGGGAGCAAGCTCCCTCGCCACGGTCTGATTTTCTGCACTCGGTTTTCCCTACTGCTTCCCCTTAACGGAACGCCATCTGCTGCCGATAACCCGATGAGCCCGGTTGTCCCCTGCGTTTAGGCTCGCAATGTGCGTCACGACACAGCCAGGCCAAGCGATTGCTGAAATCCCTTGAACGTTGCTGGCTGGTGGCTATCATCTGCGCGCCTCGGGCTTGTGACACGGCGTTTCGTTGTTATGCCATTGGGTTATTTTTTTACTTGCCTGGACATCCTCGATGCTGGCGTACCACCAAAAAAGTTTTCTGATCGTCGATGATTTCTCGGATTTCCGCAGTTCGATCCGGTCCATGCTGCGTGAGCTGGGCGTCAAGGACGTGGACACCGCCGACACCGGTGAAGTGGCGCTGCGCATGTGCTCGCAAAAGCGCTATGACTTCATCTTGCAGGACTATCACCTGGGCGATGGGCGCAAGAATGGCCAGCAAGTGCTTGAAGACCTGATGGTCGAAAAGCTGATCAGCCATGAAAGTGTGTTTCTCATGGTGACCGCCGAGACCAGCCAGGCGATGGTGCTCAGTGCCCTGGAGCATGAGCCCGATGCGTACCTGACCAAACCGTTCAATCGCTCCGGCCTGGCCCAGCGGCTGGAGCGGCTCGAGCAGCGCAAGACCCTGCTCAAGCCGATCCTGCAAGCCCTCGATCGTGGCAAGCCGATGGACGTGCTCAATGCCTGCATCGCCCTGTGCAAGCAGGACCCGCGCTACGGGCCGTTGTGCCTGCGTTATCGGGCCGATGCGTTGCGCGACCTGAATCAGAACGAGGCCCTGGAGCGACTGTACAACTCCATCCTCGCGGATCGCCCGTTGCCGTGGGCCTACGCGGGGCTGGGCAAGTTGATGTTCAAGCGTGGCCAGGTGGGGCAGGCCAAGGCCGTTTATGAAAAGGCCCTGAAAGTCTTTCCAATGATGCCGGCGTTGTACGACGGCATGGCCGAAGTGTTGATGGCCGAAGGTGACACCAAGCAGGCGCAGCATGTGCTGGAAGAGGCGGTGCGCCTGTCGCCGCTGGCGGTGCGCCGCCAGTCGTTGCTGGGCAAGTTGGCGATGACCAACGAAGACTACGACACGGCTTCCCGGGCTTATCGCCAGGCGGTCGGGCAGGGCGCGCAGTCACGCTTCAAGGATCCGGAAAGCAACCTCGGCCTGGCCCACGCGCTGATCAGCAAGGGCAGCGAAAAAGGCCTCGATACCCGGACCCGGCTGGAGATCAACACCACCCTCAGCGCCGTGGCGAAGGAGAACCTCAACGACCCGGGGTTGCAGGTCCGGGCGCGGCTGATGAAGGCCACCAGCCTGTTGCTCAACGATGCCGAAACCGCCGAGAAGCTCACCGAACAGGCTTTGCAGCGCCTCGATGGCATGGAGCAATTCATGAGCGCCGAGGCCGCGTTGCTGGTGGCCAAGCAGTTACAAATGCTTGGCCAGGCCAGCGCCGGCGAGTCGATGCTCAAGAACTGCGCGGAAATCTACGGTGATGACCCGACGGTGATGCAAGGCATCGCCAAGCTGACCGACGACCCGAACATCCTCAATCAAGGCAATGCCGCCGCCGAGCTGAACCGCGAAGGCGTGCGGGTCTACAAGACCGGCGCGTTGCCGGAGGCGCGGGAGCTGTTCCGCCGCGCCCTGAAGATGCAACCGAAGAACATCAGTATTGCCCTGAACATGGCGCAATCGCTGCTGCATGGCACCGACACCAGCGTGGAGTCGGAACTGCTGCAGGAGTGTCGCGCCTGCCTGAAACTGGTGGGCATGATGCCCGACACCGATGCGCGTTTTGCGCGTTATCAAAAACTGCGAAGCAAGGCATTTGGCGATGAATGACAGCGAACAGGTCCTCGATTTTTCCACGGTGATCGCATCGACCGTGCACGACATGAAGAACTCCCTGACCTTGCTCATGCAGACGCATGCGCAATGGCTCGAGCGCTTGCCCGACGCCGAGCGCCAGACCACGGAGCAAGGCGTCATCGAGTTCGAATTCGCCCATCTCAATGGTTTGCTGGTGCAACTGTTGGGGCTGTACAAGCTCGGTGTCAACCAGTTGCCGCTGCACCCGGCCTACCACGAGCTGGACGATTTCATCGAGGCGCAACTGGCCGGCCATCAGGATGTGTTCCGCAGTCGTGGGATCATGGTCACCTATGAAGTCGATCCGCTCAGCCCCTTGGGTTTTTTCGACCGTGAACTGATTGCTTCGGTGCTCGACAATTGCATCAATAATGCCATTCGTCATGCGCGCCAGGCGCTGCTGATCAGTGTGAGCGACGAGGCCGGGCAGTTGGTGCTGACCCTCAATGACGACGGCGAAGGTTACCCGCCTGAGATGATCGAGCGTCAGGCCGAGTACGTGCAGGGCATCAACCACAGCAGCGGCAGCACCGGGCTGGGTCTGTACTTCGCCGCGCGGATCGCCAGGCTGCACCAGCGCGGCGGCGTGAGCGGGCGTACCGAGATTGCCAATGGCGGTGTGTTGGGTGGTGGGGTGTTCCGGCTTTACTTGCCTTGAACGTGCGCTCATAAATACGCAGCCCCCACAAATCCCCACACTGAATCTCACATCCCCGCGCTCGATGTTTATTGTCTGTGGGTGCTTGATATCCCGAACAGCCGAAGCCTATTTTGTACGGGTTGCCGTTCGCGGCTCGCACATAACAAGGATTGCGTCATGACGACCGATGGCCAGCGTTCACTCGCGCAGCGACTGACGGGCATTGATGAGATTGAATGTGTCACGCCGGATTTGAATGGCGTGCCGCGGGGCAAGGTAATGACCGCTGAGGGTTTCCTCGAAGGCCGGCGGTTGCAGTTGGCGCGGGGCGTGCTGCTGCAATGCATCATGGGCGGTTATCCGCCGTCGCGTTTCTACGGCAGCGACGACGGCGACCTGGCGCTGGTGGCCGATCCGAAACAGATTCATCGCCTGCCTTGGAGCCAGCAGCCCCGTGCCCTGGCGATCTGCGATGCCGACGAGTTGACCGGTGAAAGCTCCCGGCTCTCGACGCGCGGCCAGCTCAAGGCCGTTGTCGCTCGCTATGCAGCCCTTGGCCTGGCGCCGGTGGTGGCCACCGAACTGGAATTTTTCGTGTTCGCCCCCAATCCGGACCCGACCCAGCCGTTCCAGCCGCCGATGGGCCTGGATGGGCGTCGCGAAGACGGCCATTCGGCGTTCAGCGTCAGCTCCAACAATGGCCTGCGCCCGTTCTTCAGTGAAGTCTATGCCTGCATGGCGGCGCTGGGCCTGCCTCGTGACACCTTCATGCATGAAATGGGCGTAAGCCAGTTCGAGATCAATCTGCTGCACGGCGATCCGCTGTTGCTGGCCGACCAGACGTTCCTGTTCAAGCACCTGCTCAAGGAAGTGGCCCTCAAGCACGGCCTGACCGTGGTCTGCATGGCCAAGCCTCTGGCCCACACACCGGGCAGTTCGATGCACATCCACCAGAGCGTCGTCGAGGCGGACAGCGGCCGCAACGTCTTCAGCGACGAAGCGGGCGAGCCGACGGCGACTTTCCGACATTTCATCGGTGGGCAACAGGCGTGCCTGGCGGATTTCACCGCATTGTTCGCGCCGAACGTGAATTCCTACCAGCGCCTGTGCCACCCGTTCGCCTCGCCGAACAATGCCTGCTGGTCCCATGACAACCGTTCGGCCGGGTTGCGGATTCCTGCCAGCTCGCCGGTGGCCCGGCGGGTCGAGAACCGCTTGCCGGGAGCCGATGCCAACCCCTACCTGGCGATTGCCGCCAGCCTGGCCGCCGGGCTGTATGGGATTGAACATCGGCTGGAGCCGAGCGCGGCGATCCAGGGTGAATTCGAAGTGCCGGATAATCTGTCGCTGCCATGTACCTTGCATGCCGCCTTGGAGCGTCTGAAGCGTAGTCATCTGGCGAAGGAACTGTTTGGTACGGAGTTCATCGAAGGCTACATCGCCTCCAAGACCCTGGAGCTGACCAGCTTCTTCGATGAAATCACGCCTTGGGAGCGACGTGTCCTCGCGGCCCAGGCATAACGAACCGTCGCATTCGGGCTATCTTCAACAGGTAGCCCTTACTCACCTCAAGGAGCCGCTCGGAACGCCGATGCGCCAAATCTGGAAACCTTTTCGAGCGCTTTATTTCGCTTCGCTGATGATGTTGATCGGCTCGGGCCTCTTGAGTACTTACCTGGCCTTGCGCCTGGCCGCCGACCATGTGGACAGTCTCTGGGTCGGTGCGCTGATGGCCGCCAACTATTTCGGCCTGGTGCTGGGGGGCAAGATCGGCCATCGGCTGATCGCCCGCGTCGGGCACATCCGCGCCTATTCGGCCTGCGCCGGGATTGTCGGGGCGGCCGTGCTGGGTCATGGCTTGGTGGACTGGCTGCCGGCCTGGGTCGTGCTGCGGATGATTGTCGGCCTCGGGATGATGTGCCAGTACATGGTCATCGAGAGCTGGCTCAACGAGCAAGCCGATGCCAAGCAGCGTGGGGTGGTGTTCAGTGGCTATATGATCGCCTCGTACCTGGGGTTGGTGCTGGGGCAGTTGATCCTGGTCATGCACCCGGCCCTGGGGCCTGAGCTGTTGATGCTGGTGGCGCTGTGCTTCGCCTTGTGCCTGGTGCCGGTGACACTGACCCGGCGGATTCACCCGGCGGCGCTGCATCCGGCGCCCATGGAGCCGCGCTTCTTCATCAAGCGTGTGCCACAGTCATTGAGTACGGTGCTGGGCTCCGGATTGATCGTCGGCTCGTTCTATGGTCTGGCGCCGCTGTATGCCTCTCAGCAGGGTCTGTCGACCGAGCAGGTCGGTCTGTTCATGGGTAGCTGCATCTTCGCCGGACTGCTGGTGCAGTGGCCCCTGGGCTGGCTGTCCGATCGATATGACCGGGCGCTGCTGATCCGCTGCTTTGCGCTGGTCCTGACGATCTGTGCGCTGCCATTGGCGATTCTTCCGACGGTGCCGCTGGAGGTGCTGTTCGTCGCGGGGTTCTTCTGTTCGCTGGTGCAGTTCTGCCTGTATCCGCTGGCGGTAGCGTTCTCCAACGACCACGTCGAAGCTGATCGAAGGGTGTCCCTGACCGCGATGCTGCTGGTGACCTACGGCGTGGGAGCCAGCATCGGGCCGCTGGTGGCCGGCGTGTTGATGAAAATGTTCGGCAGCCAGATGCTCTACGGCTTTTTCGCTTTCTTCGCCTTGGTACTGGTGTGGCGGATCCGACCGAAAGCGGTGACCAACCTGCATCAGGTCGATGACGCACCGCTGCATCACGTGGCGATGCCGGACAGCATGTCGAGTTCGCCTTTGGTGGCGTGTCTTGATCCGCGGGTGGATGAGCAGGTGGTGCAGGAGCAGATGCAGGCGCCGGCCAATCCGGACGTGGAGCCCGAGCCGGCCACTGAGGCTGCGGCCGAGGCTGAAACTGAAACCGAGGCGCCCGAGACACCGAGTTTTACCCAGGCCAGGCCTTGAAGCAGGCATAAAAAAACGGGCAGTCGCCGTAAGGGACTGCCCGTTTTTCATGCCTCGAAAAATCAGAGGTCGTCTTTATCGAAGCGCCGGGCTTCTCGTTGGAGCTGGTAGACGAACCGCTCGACCTGCCGTTGCACCAAGCCACTGATGTTATGGAAGCGTACACCGGCGAACGTGGTGTTGATCCTTTCTTCGAAATGCAGGTAACGCAGCTCGACTGGCGCGGTCATGTTGCCAAAAGGCAGGGCCGCGATGAAACGCTCATACACCTGGCCCAATTGCAGACGCTCCGTGATGTCGCCGTCAAAGCGCAATTTGCAACCGGTGGCGGAGATGTCCAGCAACTTGCCATCTACGGGGGACTTGAGCTTGTCGCCGCCCAGTTCAACGCTTACCAGTTGTGCCAGTTTCAGGGCGGCGCGGAAGGCGTTGCGACGTTGGTGGTAGACCACTTCGTCGGGCAGGGCGCCGCGATAGCAGCGACCGTCGCTGGATTCATCGATGGTCAGTGGACCCTTGCCATCCCAGGCGATACGCACGCCGTCATGAAAACCCTCGACACGAAACGGCTCGCCAGCCAGCAGGAAACGCTCGCCGTCCCGGGGGATCATTTCATCCAGGGCGATGGAGTTGGTCTCGCGATCGACGTTGACCAGATAGCTCTGGAAGCGCTGGCTACGTTCGTGGAAGGTGATGATCAGTGGGTCGTGGCTCTCTTGCAGCATCCGCAGGTTGCCGGAGATTTCCAGGGGCGTGGTGAGGACCTTGGGGGGCTGCGGAGCATCATCCGCGTTTGATGCATTGAACACGGTGAGTCAATCTCCAGGCAAAATACGACTACGAATGGCCGGCATTTTGCCAGCATGTATCGCGCGTTGATAGAGCGAAGGCATTGTTCGTTTCATGCCTGGCTGAGCGGGCGGTGCTTGACCATTCTGGCCGTTGAACCGCTAGCGTCATACAGCGTCGGGATCTCGCCACCGTTGAGAATGCGCAACTGGTTGGCGGTGGCGGCCTGCTGCATCAGGATCGACTGGCCGTTGCGGGCGTTGGTTGCCTGGCATTGGGCGAGCAGGTCGTTGAGTACTTTGCTCTGGGAGCGCAGCTGATCGCCGATCGTCGACTGGCTGGCCAGTTGCTCGAGGCCGTCATGGCTGGCAGGCAGGTTGAGGCTGGCGAGGATCTCGCTGCGTTTGCGGCCATGCTGGTCAAGCAAGATGATCAATGCCTGTTTCTGCGCCAGGATATTCTCCAGCAGAGGCATGTCACGACCGTGCAGTGCCACGGATTCGGCCTGCAACAATTCCAGTAGCTGTTGCGCTGGAACGAAGTCGTCGATGATCAATTGCAATAAATGAGTGTCGTGCATGGCTGGCCTTGGGTCTTAGCGTCCAAAAGCCTGGCGCAGGCGGCGGCCTAGCGCTGGGCTTCGAAGTTGAGCAGTTTGCTGGCTACGCGGTTGCTGTCGACTTTGTAGCTGCCATCGGCGATTGCTGCTTTCAACTCGGCCACGCGGGCGTTGTCGACGACAGGTTGATCGCGCAGCTTGTCAGTGACCTTCTGCAACTGCTGAGCCTCATTGCTGAGGTGTACCGACTCCCCATTGCTGACCTGGTCGGCTGGTGTAGACAGCGGCGCGGATTTGCCGGCTTCGGCGGTTTCCTTGGTAGCGCTGGTACGCGTAGTGCCTGTCAGCGGTGAAGAGCTGTTTAAACGATTGAAATCGATGACCATGGTAAAAAACCTCTGGGTATTTGGACGCTTGCCATGTTTTCGGCCATTCCCAAAAAAACTTTAGGCTCATTTATTCAATGAACGTGCGCACGTCTGCGCTTGCCTTTGCGTAAGGCACAGTCTAGGGAACACCGGGATCAAGCGCCAGCTTTCTACCTCCTCTACCGGGTCATTACATCGCCACTTCCACTTGGCCTGGAGCCATCACTTGCGCCTTGATGACGCGCTGGGAATTGAGGTTTTTTACCCGTATCTGTTCACGCATGCCGCCGTTGGACAGGGCTTCGCCGGGCATCCGCACGGCCAGGGAGCCGCTGCGGGCGGTGATGACCACCTGGTCGCCCTTGCGGACCACTTCGGCCTGCTCCAGGTGCACCAGCGTCACGACCTGATCGGCGACCATTGGTCGGACAAGTTTCTGCCCGATGGCCTGATCGACGGAGGTCAGGAAGCCCTGGGTGATCTGGCTGATGTCCCGTTCACGCAGCATCACGTCCTGGGGCTCGACGATCCCGGCCCGCTTGAGCGGACGCGTGGTGGTGACAATTTCCCGAAACAGGCGCACTTGAGCGGGCACGAACACCGTCCAGGGCGCGGCGCTGTCGCAACGAACCTTCACCGTGACGCGGCCCAGAGGGCGAGCGGGACTTTCCAGCGAAGCAGTCAATTCCTTGTCGCACATTGGCATGCGCAGGCGCGGGTCGAGTTGGTTGACTTCGATTTCGTAGCGACCTTCGGTTTGACTGGTAGCCAGATAGTCTTCTACGGTGAATTCAAGAAAGCCCTGAGTGACGCCGATAAGGAGATCAGGCAAGGTAACCGGAACAGCAGCAAGGGCAGGACCGCCCGAAGTGAACAGGCAGACAGCCAGCAGTGCACCGAGCCAGTGGCGGCAGTGAGTGGTCAGGCGTCGAGAAAATGTCGTTTGTGCGTTCATGCCGGTTCAATAGCAAGCCCCGTGCCGTTTAGTGATGAATGCGCGTCGGACACATTAGCGTTAGGTAGGAGTCAGGGCATGGCGGGAGTAATGGATTCGGTGAACCAGCGCACTCAGCTGGTCGGTCAGAATCGCCTGGAGCTGTTGTTGTTCCGTCTCGACGGCCAACAAATGTATGGGATCAACGTATTCAAGGTCCGCGAGGTGCTGCAATGCCCCAAGCTGACCCTGATGCCCAAGTCCAGCCCCGTCGTGTGCGGTGTGGCCAATATTCGGGGAGCGACCATCCCGATTCTCGACCTGGCGATGGCGACCGGTTCCGGTCGGCTGCTGGACCAGAGCAATCCGTTTGTGATCATCACCGAGTACAACACCAAGACCCAGGGGTTCCTGGTCCGCTCGGTGGAGCGCATCGTCAACATGAACTGGGAAGAGATCCATCCGCCGCCCAAGGGTACCGGCCGCGATCACTACCTCACGGCAGTGACCCGGGTCGATAACCAGTTGGTGGAAATCATCGACGTGGAAAAAATCCTCGCCGAAGTAGCGCCCACGCCGGAAGCGATCTCCGTGGGAGTGGTGGATGCCGAAACCCAGCACAAGGCGATTTCGTTGCGGGTGTTGACCGTCGATGACTCTTCGGTGGCCCGCAAGCAGGTGACCCGTTGCCTGCAAACGGTTGGCGTCGAGGTGGTGGCGTTGAACGACGGGCGACAGGCGCTGGATTACCTGCGCAAGCTGGTCGACGAGGGCAAGAAGCCTGAGGAAGAATTCCTGATGATGATCTCCGACATTGAAATGCCGGAGATGGACGGGTACACCCTGACGTCGGAAATTCGCAACGACCCGCGCATGCAAAAGCTGCACATCATCTTGCATACTTCGTTGTCCGGTGTTTTCAACCAGGCGATGGTCAAGAAGGTCGGTGCCGACGATTTCCTGGCGAAATTCCGTCCCGATGACCTGGCGTCCCGGGTCGTCGAGCGGATCAAGGCAGCAGAATAAAGTAAAGGTCGGGCGCGTTGTGCGCCCGGCAAGTCAACACAATGAAAGAGGCGGTATCTTGTCTACGGGTAATTTGGATTTCGAACAGTTCCGGGTCTTCCTGGAAAAAGCCTGTGGCATCTTGCTTGGTGAAAACAAGCAATACCTGGTGTCGAGCCGTCTCAATAAATTGATGGAGCAACAGGGCCTCAAGTCATTGGGCGAGCTTGTGCAGCGTATCCAGACCCAACCGCGCAGTGGTTTGCGCGAGATGGTGGTGGACGCGATGACTACCAACGAAACCCTGTGGTTTCGCGACACCTATCCGTTCGAAGTGCTGAAGAACAAAGTGCTGCCGGCCGCCATCAAGGCCAGCCCGGGCCAGCGCCTGCGGATCTGGTCGGCGGCCTGTTCGTCGGGGCAGGAACCCTATTCGCTGTCGATGTCCATCGATGAGTTCGAACGCTCCAACCTCGGCCAGTTGAAAGGCGGCGTGCAGATCGTCGCCACCGACCTGTCCGGGACCATGCTCAATAACTGCAAGACTGGCGAGTACGACAGCCTGGCCATCGGCCGTGGTTTGTCGCCGGACCGCCTGCAACGCTACTTCGACCCGAAAGGGCCGGGCAAGTGGGTGGTCAAGGCGCCGATCAAGAGCCGGGTGGAGTTCCGCTCGTTCAACCTGCTGGACAGCTATGCCAGCCTGGGCAAGTTCGACATCGTGTTCTGCCGCAACGTACTGATCTACTTCTCCGCCGAAGTGAAGAAAGACATCCTGCTGCGCATCCACGGCACGCTCAAGCCGGGTGGCTACCTGTTCCTCGGCGCCTCCGAGGCGTTGAACGGTTTGCCGGATCATTACCAGATGGTCCAGTGCAGCCCGGGGATCATTTACCAGGCGAAGTGATTGGCTTGGGTTGTCAAAAAAAACGGGAGTCCCCATGGGCTCCCGTTTTTTTATGCCCGCTAATTCGCTCCCTATCACCCTTATCCCTGTGGGAGCGAGCAAGCTCGCTCCCACATTTTTAACCTCTGTTGCCTGGATGAAAGCGGCAGAAAAGCGGCAGCTTGCGGAAGCCAGTTGCCGCTTTTCTGGCATTGCCGCCTTGCCGATGCCCGCAAAGCCCCGGTTTATGGGGCTTTGGAAAGTGGCACGCCGCTTGCTATAGCCAGCGTACGTACATTCTGGTCACCCAAAGGTTTCCGACATGAGCATCAGCTTCGATAAAGCGCTCGGTATCCACGAACAGGCCCTGAGCTTCCGCGCCCAGCGTGCCGAAGTCCTGGCCAACAACATCGCCAACGCCGACACCCCGAACTACAAGGCTCGGGACCTGGACTTCTCCAAAGTGCTCGCCGAGCAGAACGAGAAGGCCAAGAACGGCCACTTTGCCTTGAACATGACCAACAGCCGTCATATCGAAGCCGAAGGCCTGGGCAATGGCGACGAATCGCTGATGTATCGCACGCCGATGCAGCCTTCGATCGACCAGAACACCGTGGACGCTCAACTGGAACAGTCCAACTACGCGGAAAACTCCGTGAACTTCCAGGCCAGCTTCACCCTGCTCAACAGCAAATTCAAAGGGCTGGTATCGGCCCTGCGTGGAGAGTAAGCCATGTCGATCGCGAGCGTATTCAACATTGCCGGCAGTGCCATGAGTGCCCAGACCACTCGCCTGAACACCGTCGCCAGTAACATCGCCAACGCCGAGACCGTTTCGTCGAGCATCGACCAGACCTACCGCGCCCGCCACCCGGTATTCGCCACCATGTTCCAGGGCGGCCAGTCCGGCGGCAGCGACTCGCTGTTCCAGGAGCAGGACGCGGCCGGGCAGGGCGTACAGGTGCTTGGCGTAGTCGAAGACCAGAGCAACCTCGAAGCCCGTTATGAGCCGAACCATCCGGCCGCTGATGCCAAGGGTTATGTCTACTACCCGAACGTCAATGTTGTCGAAGAAATGGCCGACATGATTTCCGCCAGTCGTTCGTTCCAGACCAACGCCGAAATGATGAACACCGCCAAAACCATGATGCAGAAGGTCCTGACCCTCGGTCAGTGATAAGGGGCGAGTCACATGAGCGTTACCAACACTACCAGCGGTTTGAGCCTGAACGAGATTCTGGCCAATTCCTCGGTCAAGACCAACAACACCTCCGATACCCTCGGGGCAATGACAGGTGCGGCGACCGGCAAGAAGGAACTGGGCAAGGATGCGTTCCTGCAACTGCTCGTTACCCAGCTGAAGAACCAGAACCCGCTGGAGCCCCAGGACAACGGTGAATTCGTAGCCCAATTGGCGCAGTTCAGCAGCCTGGAAGGCATCACCACCCTCAACGAGACCGTCAGCGGCATCGCCGGCAACTACAACTCGTCCCAGGCCCTGCAGGCCTCGTCACTGGTTGGTCGCTCGGTCATTGCTCCAGGCGACAAGGCTGTGGTCGATACCTCCAAGAGTCTCAACGGCACGGTGGTGGTGCCAACCTCGGTGTCCTCCGTCGCGGTCAAGATCGTGGACAAGGACGGCAAGACCGTTCGCACCATCGACTTGGGCAGCCAGAACGCCGGCAATTCCGCGTTCATCTGGGATGGCAAGAACGATGCGGGCACGGTCGTTGAATCGGGCACTTACACCTTCGCGGCCTCGACCACCATCGACGGCAAGGCCACGTCGTTGATCACCAACCTGCCGGCCACGGTCAGCAGCGTGACGATCAGCCAGACGGGCGGTGAGCTGATGCTCAACCTGGCCGGGCTGGGCAGCATTGCCCTGTCCAAAGTACAAACTATTGGTATGTAGAGCCGACTAACCGGCAAAAGGAGTCAACATGTCTTTCAACATCGGCCTTAGCGGTCTCTATGCAGCCAACAAACAGCTGGACGTGACCGGCAACAACATCGCCAACGTGGCGACCACCGGTTTCAAATCGTCCCGCGCGGAATTCGAAGACGTCTACTCGGCCACCAAGCTGGGCTCGGGTAGCAAGACTGTCGGCAACGGCGTGCGCCTGGCCAACGTTTCCCAGCAGTTCGGCCAGGGTGACGTCAACAACACCGGCAACGTGCTGGACATGGGTATCCAGGGCCAGGGCTTCTTTGTCCTGAGCAACGACGGCTCCCTGAGCTACACCCGTGCCGGTACCTTCAAGACCGACAAGGAAGGCTACATCACCAACAGTGACGGCACTTCGCGCCTGCAAGGCTATGGCGTGGATGCCAACGGCAAGATCCAGAACGGGATCCTGACCGACCTGCGCATCGATACCTCGAACCTGCCGCCGCAAGCCACTAGCCTGGTTTCTTCGACGATCAACCTGAACTCCACGGCGACGCCGATCACCGTTGCGTTCAACCCGACCGACACGGCCACATTCACCAAGCAATTCACTACCCCGGTCTATGATACCCAGGGCAACCAGCACTCCATGGACCAGTACATGGTCAAGACTGCCGGTAATACCTGGGACGTCTATACCTTGATCGATGGTCGTAACCTCAATGGCAGCGCGCCGGTTGCTCCGAACGCTCCGGTTCCTTCCACAATGACGTTCGACTCGAACGGCAGACTAACCCAGGTCAGCACTCCGGTTCCGCCGACCGTTCCGCCGACTGTTCCGACACCTGCGCCAACCATCAGCAATGATCTGAACCTGGTTGGCTGGGTCCCAGGCACTGTGACTAATGGTACATGGACTGCTAATGGCGCGGGCTCGTCGACTATTACGATCTCCATGGCCAACACCACCCAATTCAACGCCGACACCGCCCGCTCGATTCCAGCCCAGAACGGCTACGCCACCGGCCAGATCACCAACCTGACCATCGACGGCAGCGGCGTATTGCTGGCCAACTTCAGCAACAACCAGACCAAGCCGATCGGCCAGCTCGCACTCGCCAGCTTCACCAACGAGCAAGGCCTGCAGCCGGTAGGCGGCACCAGCTGGAAAGAAACCTTCGCGTCGGGCATCCCGGGCTACGATGCTCCGGAAACCGGCACTTTGGGTTCGATCGTCTCCAACTCCCTGGAAGAGTCCAACGTCAACCTGACCAACGAACTGGTCGAGCTGATCAAGGCCCAGAGCAACTATCAGGCGAACGCCAAGACCATCTCCACCCAGAGCACCATTATGCAGACCATCATTCAGATGGCTTGATGTCGATGGTTGCTTGACGCTGCACACGGAGCCCCTCGCAAGAGGGGCTTTTTCATACCCGCTAGAGCCCGTCCTCATGCCAGGTTTCCCTTTGTGGCGAGGGGATTTATCCCCGCTGGGCTGCGCAGCAGCCCCCTCCACAAGCAGTCAATACGACCTGCCTGACTCACCGGGTCGCTGGCATTCAGGGCCGCTCCGCGCCCCAGCGGGGATAAATCCCCTCGCCACAATGAATGTCACCCTGAATATGGATGAGGGCAGCCCAGGCAACGTCGTTTCCAGGGCAAAAGAAAACCCCCAATAAACCAAGGGTCTATCGGGGGTTTCTTGTTTCAGTGGGCGTTTCGCAATGCCCACTGGCTCAGCTTATTGGCAAGCTTCGCAATCCGGCTCGTCGATCGCGCAGGCCTTTGGCACTGGCGCAGGGCCTGCTGGAGCAGCCAGGACCGAATCGTCACCGTGGTTGCCGCCGCTGGAAACAGCGTTCAGCTTGCCGGTGTTGATGGTTGACTTCTCGGTGCTGGTCGCGGCCAGGGCACGGAGGTAGTAAGTGGTTTTCAGGCCACGGTACCAAGCCATGCGGTAGGTCACGTCCAGCTTCTTGCCCGAAGCGCCGGCGATGTACAGGTTCAGCGATTGAGCCTGGTCGATCCACTTCTGGCGACGGCTGGCGGCGTCGACGATCCACTTGGTGTCCACTTCGAACGCGGTGGCGTAGAGCGCTTTGAGCTCTTGCGGGATGCGTTCGATCTGCTGCACCGAACCGTCGTAGTACTTCAGGTCGTTGATCATGACCGAGTCCCAGAGGCCGCGGGCCTTGAGGTCGCGAACCAGGTACGGGTTGATCACGGTGAACTCGCCCGAGAGGTTCGATTTCACATACAGGTTCTGGTAGGTCGGTTCGATCGACTGCGACACGCCGGTAATGTTGGCGATGGTGGCGGTCGGTGCGATGGCCATGATGTTGGAGTTACGGATGCCTTTCTGCACACGGGCGCGAACCGGTGCCCAGTCCAGGGATTCGTTCAGGTCGACATCGATGTACTTCTGGCCGCGCTGGGCGATCAGGATCTGTTGCGAGTCCAGCGGCAGAATGCCCTGGGACCACAGCGAACCCTGGAACGTCTCGTAGGCGCCACGCTCGTCGGCCAGGTCGCAGGAAGCCTGGATCGCGTAGTAGCTGACCGCTTCCATGGACTTGTCGGCGAATTCGACCGCGGCATCGGAACCGTACGGGATGTGCTGCAGGTACAGCGCGTCCTGGAAGCCCATGATGCCCAGGCCGACCGGACGGTGCTTGAAGTTGGAGTTCTTCGCCTGTGGCACCGAGTAGTAGTTGATGTCGATCACGTTGTCGAGCATGCGCACGGCAGTGTTCACGGTGCGTTGCAGCTTGGCGGTGTCCAGCTTGCCGTCGACGATGTGGTTCGGCAGGTTGATCGAGCCCAGGTTGCAGACCGCGATCTCATCCTTGTTGGTGTTCAGGGTGATCTCGGTGCACAGGTTCGAGCTGTGGACCACGCCCACGTGCTGCTGCGGGCTGCGCAGGTTGCACGGGTCCTTGAAGGTCAGCCATGGGTGGCCGGTTTCGAACAGCATCGACAGCATCTTGCGCCACAGGTCTTTGGCCTGGACGACTTTGAACAGCTTGATCTTGTTGTACTCGGTCAGGGCTTCGTAGTACTCGTAGCGCTCTTCGAAAGCCTTGCCGGTCAGGTCGTGCAGGTCCGGTACTTCGGACGGCGAGAACAGGGTCCACTTGCCGTCATCGAAGACACGCTTCATGAACAGGTCGGGGATCCAGTTGGCGGTGTTCATGTCGTGGGTACGACGACGGTCATCACCGGTGTTCTTGCGCAGCTCGATGAACTCTTCGATGTCCATGTGCCAGGTTTCCAGGTAGGCACAGACCGCGCCCTTGCGCTTGCCGCCCTGGTTGACCGCGACCGCGGTGTCGTTGACCACTTTGAGGAACGGCACCACGCCCTGGGATTTGCCGTTGGTGCCCTTGATGTACGAGCCCAATGCGCGAACCGGGGTCCAGTCGTTGCCCAGGCCACCGGCGAATTTCGACAGCATGGCGTTGTCGTGGATCGCGCCGTAGATGCCCGACAGGTCATCCGGAACGGTGGTCAGGTAGCAGCTCGACAGCTGTGGACGCAGGGTACCGGCGTTGAACAGGGTCGGGGTCGAGGCCATGTAGTCGAAGGACGACAACAGGTTGTAGAACTCGATCGCACGGTCTTCGCGCTGCTTCTCTTCGATCGCCAGGCCCATGGCCACGCGCATGAAGAAGATCTGCGGCAGTTCGAAACGCACGCCATCCTTGTGGATGAAGTAACGGTCATACAGGGTTTGCAGGCCCAGGTAGGTGAACTGCTGGTCGCGCTCGTGGTTGATCGCCTTGCCAAGTTTTTCCAGATCGAATTCGGCCAGGACCGGGTTCAGCAATTCGAACTCGATACCCTTGGCCACATAGGCTGGCAGCGCCTTGGCGTACAGGTCGACCATTTCGTGGTGGGTCGCGCTCTCGGCGACTTCCAGGAAGCTCAGGCCTTCGGCACGCAGGGTGTCCATCAGCAGGCGGGCGGTCACGAAGGAGTAGTTCGGCTCGCGCTCCACCAGGGTCCGCGCGGTCATCACCAGGGCCGTGTTGACGTCCTTGAGTGCAACGCCGTCATAGAGGTTCTTCAGGGTTTCGCGCTGGATCAAGTCGCCATCGACTTCTTCCAGGCCTTCGCAGGCCTCGGTGACGATGGTGTTCAGGCGGCCCATGTCCAGCGGCGCCAGGCTGCCGTCGGCGCGGGCGATGCGGATCGAAGGGTGGGCCTGGACCGGTGCGTCGGCCGGGGAGCGGGTCGCACGTTCCTTGGCGCGGGAGTCACGGTAGATCACGTAGTCGCGCGCCACTTTCTGCTCGCCGGCACGCATCAGGGCCAGTTCGACCTGGTCCTGGATTTCTTCGATGTGGATGGTGCCGCCCGAGGGCATGCGACGCTTGAAGGTCGCGGTGACCTGTTCGGTCAGGCGGGCCACGGTGTCGTGGATTCGCGACGAAGCGGCAGCGGTGCCGCCTTCAACTGCGAGGAACGCTTTGGTGATGGCGACGGTGATCTTGTCATCGGTGTAAGGAACGACAGTGCCGTTACGCTTGATCACACGCAGTTGGCCCGGCGCGGTGGCGGACAGATCCGGGTTCGAATCGGCGGCCAGCGGCGCGGTGCCCTGCGGGTTCTCGCGAGTTGTGTCGGTGTGCATGGGTGTCTCCACGTTCTCTATGTTTGTTTGGGCACCATCACGGTGCCCACCGTTCCGTCCTGAAGCACTACAACCGACTGGCGCCGGGCATAACAACTTCGGGACAGTAGGAAGCAGGCGTTTAATGCCGCTTCCATCCGAAGTTCTCAGGTTGCGAGCGGGGCTCGAAACCGGGTTGCCGGGGTGGCAGCAATTGACTGCAACACCCGTACCGTTTCGGTCGTTTTCGACCTGGAAACAGTTGCCATCCGCAGGGGCGGTCTGGGCTTGGGGAAATACGGTGTTTCAGCTGGACAGAAGCAAGAAAAGCGCTTGAATTCTCTGCCCGACTTGTGTTTGGTTTTTGGCCTGAAACCCTACATGTAGGGTTTTTTGCGCGGCGGGCTACAAGATAATGCGTTTTTGGGGGGTATGCAACGTACTACCTGTGGATAAGCCTGTGCGTAATTTGTGTGCGAAACGTGGAACTGCTCTGTAGGCCGCGACCTAGCTGGAGTGGACCTTTTTTCATCGGTTTCGACGGTCTGAAAACTGCCCGATGGTTTTTTGCGGGCGCGGACGTTACCACATAAAACCTGCTTCGACCGAACGCATTTGTCCGCTTGTTTTCTAGGGGGGCGACGTTTATACAATCGACCGGTGTGCTGGCATGTTTATCCTCCTTTGATATGACAAAAAGAGGAGGCTGTATTCGAATGCCCGGGGTGAGCGGCTACTTGTGGCGAGGGGATTTATCCCCGTTGGCGCGCGAAGCGGCCCCTGCATTCTGTCTGACTACAACAGTGAGCATTTTTGGGGGCTGCTACGCAGCCCAGCGGGGATAAATCCCCTCGCCACAGGATTGTGGCCATCCTTCCTTTTATATTCACAGCAAGACGAGGCCCCCGTGGAACAAGAAGCCTGGCAGGTATTGATCGTCGAGGATGACCAGCGTCTGGCCGAGCTGACCCGGGAGTACCTCGAAAGCAACGGGTTGCGTGTCGCCATCGAAGGCGACGGCGCGGTGGCGGCGGCGCGGATCATTGCCGAGCAGCCGGACCTGGTGATCCTCGACCTGATGCTGCCCGGCGAAGACGGCCTGAGCATCTGTCGCAAGGTGCGCGGGCATTATGACGGGCCGATTCTGATGCTCACCGCCCGCACCGACGACACCGATCAGATCCAGGGCCTGGACTTGGGCGCCGATGATTATGTCTGCAAGCCGGTTCGCCCGCGTTTGCTCTTGGCGCGTATCCAGGCCCTGCTGCGGCGCAGCGAACCGGAGCCGAGCGTCGCGCAGAAGCAGCGACGCCTGCAATTCGGCCCGCTGGTGGTCGACGACGCCCTGCGCGAAGCCTGGTTGCAGGGCAACGGTATCGAGCTGACCAGCGCCGAATTCGACCTGCTGTGGCTGCTGGTGTCCAATGCCGGGCGCATCCTGTCCCGGGAAGAAATCTTCACCGCTTTGCGCGGCATCGGTTATGACGGCCAGGACCGTTCCATCGACGTGCGCATTTCGCGTATCCGCCCCAAGATCGGCGACGACCCGGACCATCCACGACTGATCAAGACCATTCGCAGCAAAGGCTACCTGTTCGTTCCCGAAGCTTGTGTAGACGCCGCGCCGTGAACTCGATCTTCCTGCGCATTTACGGCGGCATGTGTGCCGCACTGGTGCTGGTGGCGGTCCTCGGCGTACTGGCCCTGCACCTGCTCAACCAGACCCGCAGCGAGCAATACCGCGAGCGCCTGGCCCACGGCACGTTTTCGTTGATGGCCGACAACCTGCGGCCGATGAACGACACCGAACGGCGGCGGGCGCTGCTGGTATGGGAGCGCCTGCTGGGCATTCCCCTGGCGTTGCAGACCTTTGCCCAGACCGACCTCGACCTCGGCCAGCGCACCCGCGTACTGCGTGGCCAGGCATTGGTGGAGCAGACCGGACCCCATGCGGCGAAGGTCTACCGGCTGGTCAGCGATGGCGAACAGTTGATGCTGGTGGGTGAAGTCCAGCAGATCAGCGAACAACTGGCCCGCGCGACCATCTATCTGTTGGCCGACGAGCTGGTGCGTTACCCGGTGGCCGAGCAACCCAAGCGGCTGGCGCAACTGGGGCAGGAAAAAGGTTTTGGTTTCGATTTGCGACTCATGACCGCCGAGCAGGCGGACATGGATGAAGACCAGCGCCGTCGTGTATCCGAGGGCGATACGGTGATGGCGTTGGGCAAGGGCGGCGACTCCATCCGGGTCTTCGCCGGCATGGTCGGCACGCCGTGGGTGTTGGAGATCGGCCCGCTGTACCAGATGAATCCCTATCCGCCGCAATGGCTGGTGCTGATCGCCGCGCTGGGCTTGAGCCTGATCGGCTTGATCGTCTACCTGTTGGTGCGCCAGTTGGAGCGGCGCTTGCGCGGCCTGGAGTCGGCCGCGACCCAGATCGCCCAGGGCAGTTTGGAAACCCGGGTATCGGCCCGAGGTGCCGACTCGGTGGGACGGCTAGCCGCTGCGTTCAACGGCATGGCCGAGCACTTGCAGCAATTGTTGGCCATCCAGCGCGAGCTGGTGCGGGCGGTGTCCCACGAATTGCGTACCCCGGTGGCGCGCCTGCGCTTCGGCCTGGAAATGCTCGGCAGCGCCACCACGCCCCAGGCGCGGGACAAATACCTGGCGGGCATGGACCACGACATCGAAGACCTGGATCGGCTGGTGGACGAAATGCTCACCTATGCGCGGCTGGAACAGGGCTCACCGGCCCTGAATTTCCAGCGGGTGGACCTGGATGCGCTGGTCAATCAAGTGATCGATGAACTGGGGCCGTTGCGGGCCGGGATCACGGTCGAACGCGGTCTATGCCTGTCAGCCGCCGATTGCGACGGCGCCTGGGTCGAGGCCGAGCCACGCTTTCTGCATCGGGCCCTGCAGAATCTGGTGGGCAACGCCATGCGTCACGCCAGTTCCCGGGTCACCGTCAGCTATCAGGTGGGCCAGTTGCGCTGTCGGGTGGATGTGGAGGACGACGGGCCTGGTGTGCCGGAGGCGGCATGGGAGCGGATCTTCAAGCCCTTCCTGCGTCTGGATGACAGCCGCGCCCGGGCGTCGGGCGGCCATGGGCTGGGGCTGTCGATCGTGCGGCGGATTATCCACTGGCATGACGGTCGGGCGCTGATCGGCAAGAGCAAGAGCCTGGGCGGGGCGTGCTTCAGTTTGAGTTGGCCGAGGCATCAGGACAGGTCTTGATAGAAGGGCTGCCTGTACTGGCCTCATCGCGAGCAAGCTCGCTCCCACAGGTTGAACGCATGCCCATGTGGGAGCGAGCTTGCTCGCGATGAGGCCCGCCCAGACACCAAAAACCTCAGGCGCTGATCCCCACCAGGCTCAACAACTGCCCATCCTTCACCCCAAACTGCGCCTGCAGTTCGCTGCCATGACGCCACTCGGCCGACAGGTCCGTCAGCAACCGCAGTCGCACCTGTCCGTCGTGTGTCCATTCCAGCACTTCGGCATGCTCGAAATAAAAGCGTTGCCCAACGATCGGGTACAGCGCCTTGAACAGGCTTTCCTTCACTGAAAAGGTCAGGGTGACCAGCAAGGGCCGGTCATCGCGGGCGACCTTGGTCATGCGTTGCAGCTCCGGCGGGGTGAGGATTTCACCGGCCAGGCGCTCGGCGCGTTCGGGGTTGAGCAGGTTTTCCAGGTCCATGCCCAAGCCTTGCCAGTGATCCCGCTTGGCGACAATGGCCGCGGCCCGACCGGTGCTGTGGGTGATCGAGCCGCTGACATGGGCCGGCCACACGGGCGCGCGGTCCTCGCCAATGGCCGGCACGCAGGTCTGGCCGTCCAGCTGGCGAAGGGCTGCTCGGGCGCAGATCCGTCCGGCCAGGAACTCAGCCTGACGCTTGGCCACCGATCGCTGGATGCTCGCCGGTGGTTCGATGGCGCTGTTGGGGAAGTCGGAGCCTACCAGCAGCAACGGGTCGAAGCGGGTGCTCAGCAGCACCGTATCGGGCAGCGCACCGGGCAAAAGCCAGTGTTCATCCAGGGGCGAGCAACAGGCGGGCAGGGTGGGGAGTGTCTTCATGCCCGGCATTTTGCCGGGTTGACGGGAGGCTGGGTAGTGGGACGCGCTTCATGGATAGAAGGGAGAGGGCTTTGGTGGCGAGGGAGCTTGCTCCCGCTGGTCTGGCGTTGCGAACACTGTTGTGGCGAGGGGATTTATCCCCGCTGGGCTGCGAAGCAGCCCCAATTCAGGGCCGCTTCGCGCCCCAACGGGGATAAATCCCCTCACCACAGGGTTATGCGTCAGTCAAAAACTTTCTTGAAAAACTTCTGCATATCCGCCCACGACTTCTCATCGGCTTCCTTGTTGTAGCCAATGTCCGGCCCGCCATGTTCGCCGTGGCTCAAGCGGTCGGCATCGGGGTTGCTGAAGCCGTGCTTGGCGCCTTCGAGGCTGACGAATTTATAGTCGGCGCCGGCCTTGTCCATCTCGCTCTTGAACGCGGTGACGTTGTCCTGGGTGACCATGCTGTCCAGGGCGCCATGCTCGACCAGCACCTTGGCCTTGACGCTGCCAGGTGTTGCCGGGGTGTTGGTCACCAGCGCACCGTGGAAACTCACCACGCCGGCCAGCGGCACACCCTGGCGCGCCGCATCGAGTACCACCTTGCCGCCGAAGCAGTAGCCGATGGCAGCGAGTTTGTCCGGATCGGTCTGGGGTTGTTTCTTCAGCAGGTCGAGACCGGCCTGGAAGCGGGCACTGGCCGCCGCGCCGTCCTTGAGCGCCGCCTGCATGAAGGCCATGGCGTCGTTGGGGTGCTCGGTGTTCTTGCCGTCGCCGTACATGTCGATGGCCAGGGCGCTATAGCCCAGGCCGGCGAGGTCACGGGCACGGCGCTTGGCGTAGTCGTTCAACCCCCACCATTCATGCACCACCACCACACCTGGGCGCGGGCCCTTGACGGTGTCGTCATACGCGTAATAGCCGATCAGCTTGGTGCCGTCGGCACTGGTGTAGGGGAGCTCCTGGGTCTGGATGGCGGCGTGGCTCGCACCGCTAAAAGCCAGAAGTACAACCGCAAGCAGCCTGCGCATGATGGATCTCCTTAAAAAGTATTGAGACAGGACACTCTAGCCGATTCATTCAGCGCAGGTTCAGAGAACGTTCAAGGGGTGTTCAGGGAGCGCTGGTTAAGGTGACGGCGACTTCACAATTCACCCACGCTGCAAAGGAACTCGATCATGACTGCTATGAAAAAACTGCTGTTGGCTTTCACCGTGCTGGGCGCCAGCGCCCTGGCCCACGCCGATGACAACTTCGCCAGCCTGACCCTCGGCCAGACCAGCGACAAGGTGAAGAAATCCAACGCCTTGGACACTGCCCTGAACAACCCGAACGCCGACGGCGTCATCGGCAAGGACACCACGTATGGCTTGCGACTGGGCAAGCAAAACGACCAGGGCCGCTACTACGCCACCTACGACAACGTCTCGGGCACCCACAACGGCATCAAGCTGCGCCAGGAAAACCTGCTGGGCAGCTACGATGTGTTCTATCCGGTCACCAGCAGCACCAAGCTGTTCGGTGGCGGCACGGCGGGCCTGACCAAGCTGACCCAGGATTCTCCCGGCTTCAGCCGCGACAGCGACATTGGCTACGCAGTGGGCTTGCAAGGGGGCGTGCTGCAACAAATTTCGCAAAACACCTCGGTTGAACTGGGTTACCGTTACCTGCGCAGCAACGCCAGCACCGAGATGAGCCCGCACGGTGGTGACAAGGTCGGTTCGCTGGACCTGACCAGCAGCGCCCAGACCTACCTGTCCGCCAACTACACGTTCTAAGCGGTTGATGGTGAGCGTATCCAGCCGGATCGGTCGAAGACGATCCGGCGCCTTTGGTTGAAGTGCGCCGCACTGGATTGTTTGATTTGCCTGGGGAGAGGCTCCATGAAATTACTGGTCGTCGAAGACGAAGCGCTGTTGCGTCACCACCTGCAGACCCGTCTCACCGACAGCGGCCATGTGGTGCAGGCCGTGGCCAATGCCGAAGAGGCCTTGTACCAGGTCCGGGAATTCAACCATGACCTGGCGGTGATCGACCTGGGCTTGCCGGGCATCAGCGGGCTGGAACTGATCCGTCGGCTGCGCTCGCAGGACAAGACGTTTCCGATCCTGATCCTCACCGCCCGCGGCAACTGGCAGGACAAGGTCGAAGGCCTGGCCGCCGGCGCCGACGACTACGTGGTCAAGCCGTTTCAGTTCGAAGAGCTGGAGGCCCGGCTGAACGCCCTGTTGCGCCGCTCCAGTGGTTTTACCCAATCGACCATCGTCGCCGGTCCGTTGCTGCTCGACCTCAACCGCAAGCAGGCATCCCTCGATGAGGAGCCGCTGGCGTTGACTGCCTACGAGTACCGCATCCTCGAATACCTCATGCGCCATCACCAGCAAGTGGTGGCCAAGGACCGCTTGATGGAGCAGCTTTACCCCGATGACGACGAGCGTGATCCCAATGTCATCGAAGTGCTGGTCGGGCGCCTGCGCCGTAAGCTGGAAGCGCCGGCTGGCTTCAAGCCGATCGATACCGTGCGCGGCCTGGGCTACCTGTTCAACGAGCGCTGCCAGTGATTCGTTCGCTTCGCCTGCGGTTGATGCTGGCCGCCATGACCCTGGCGGTGCTGTTCATGCTGGCCTTGTTGCCGGCCATGCAAGGCGCGTTCAGCCTGGCGCTGCAGGAATCCATCGAGCAACGCCTGGCTTCGGACGTGACCACGCTGATTTCCGCCGCCCGAGTGGAAAACAACCGCTTGAGGATGCCGGCGCAGTTGCCCGATGAGCGCTTCAACCTCGCCGATGCTCGCCTGCTGGGCTACATCTATGATCGCGAGGGGCGGTTGGTCTGGCGCTCGAAGGCCACCCAGGAAGAAAACATCAATTACACGCCACGCTATGACGGCCAGGGCAACCAGTTCGCGCGCATTCGCGAGAACGACGGCCAGGAGTTTTTTGTCTATGACGTCGAGATCAAGCTGCTCGGCGGCCAGAACGCGGCGTTCAGCATCGTCACCCTGCAGCCGGTGCGTGATTACGAAGTGACCCTGCAAGGGCTGCGGGATAATCTGTACCTGGGCTTTGGCGCGGCCCTGCTGGTGTTGCTGGCGCTGTTGTGGATCGGCCTGACTTGGGGCCTCCGGGCGCTGCGGCGCCTGAGCCAGGAGCTGGACGAAATCGAAAGCGGGGCCCGGGAAAGCCTCAGTACTGAACATCCCCGGGAACTGTTGCGCCTGACCGGTTCCCTCAACCGCCTGCTGTACAGCGAGCGGGAGCAACGCAGCCGTTATCGCGATTCCCTCGATGACCTGGCCCACAGCTTGAAGACCCCGTTGGCGGTGTTGCAGGGCGTCAGCGAAGACATGGCCCGACGCCCGGAGGACCGTGGACAGGCTTGGGTGCTGCAATCCCAGATCGAGCGCATGAGCCAGCAGATCGGCTACCAGTTGCAGCGCGCCAGCCTGCGCAAAAGCGGACTGGTGCGCCATCAGGTGCGCTTGCGCCCGGTGCTGCAAAGCCTGTGTGACACCCTGGACAAGGTCTATCGCGACAAACGAGTCAATGTCAGTTTCGATCTGCCGGAGCACTGCCAGGTGCCGATCGAACAGGGCGCCTTGCTGGAGATGCTCGGCAACCTGCTGGAAAACGCCTATCGGCTGTGCCTGGGCGAGGTGCGCGTCAGCGTGCACCAGACCCTCGGCGGTATGGAGTTGAGTGTCGAGGACGACGGGCCGGGCGTGCCACCGGATCAACGTGCGCGGATTCTCCAGCGGGGCGAGCGACTGGATCGCCAGCATCCGGGGCAGGGGATCGGACTGGCGGTGGTGAAAGACATCATCGAGAGCTACGGCGCCAAGTTGACCCTGGGGGATTCAGAGTTGGGCGGGGCGGCGTTCAGGATTCATTTTTCGGTGGCTTGACTGGAATATTTTCGGTGGGGCGGGCTCCCCACAGGATTTGGATGTCACCACTCAGTTCTCCTGCTCCCGATAAGCCCCCGGCGTCAGCCCTGTCCACTTCTTGAACGCCCGGTGAAACGCCGATGGCTCTGAGAACCCCAACTGCTCGGCAATCTGCTGCAACGACAAGTCCGCCCGCCCCAAGTGATAGATGGCGATATCCCGCCGCAGCTGATCCTTGAGTTCCTGAAAGCTGGTGCCTTCCTCACGCAAATGCCGGCGCAAGGTCTGCGGGCTGATGTGCAGATGGCCGGCGACGGTGTCCAGGTCGGGCCAGCGGGCGGTGTCGCGGCTGAGCAGGCGGCGCAGTTGGCTGCTCAGGCTGTGCCCATCATCCGGGCGCGACAGCAGGTCGGCGGGGGAGCGTTCGAGGAAATGCTTGAGGGTGCGTTCGTCCTGCAGCAGTGGCATGTCCAGGTAACGGCTGTGGAACAACAGGCTGCTGCGGCGCGCTTCGAACACCAGCGGGCAGGGGAAAAGTAAGTCGTATTCGGCACCGTGGGCGGGTTTGGTGTAGCCGAAAGTCGCCTGTTCCAGGCCGATACGCTGGCCGATCAGCCAACTGGCCAGGCGATGCCAGACTACCAGCAAGCTTTCAGTCAGGAAATGATCCGGGTCCCACAGCGTCGAATCGTCCAGCACCAGCCGCACTCGCTCACCTTCGGCTTCCAGGGTCAGGCTCGGCGCGTCGGGGAACAGGCTGTAGAACAGCAAGCCGCGTTGAAGGGCCTTGCCCAGGGTCCGACAGTGGATCAACGCGTGACACATCATGGCAAACGTCCCGGGTTTACTCGCAGCCCTACCGAATCCCAGGTACTCGTCCCCCAGTGCCAGCCACAGCGCCTGCAACAGGCGCGCGAACTGCTCAGGCGCAATCCGCGCGCGCGGCTCGTCCAACAGTTCTGGGCTGATGCCCAGCTGTTGCAGCACAGGAACATAGTCGAAGCCTTGCCGGCGCGCGCCGCCCAAGGCTGCGCGGGCGAAGTGGCTGGCGATCGTGCGTTGGCGCATGGCTGGAATCCGTCCGTTAAGCGGGCGATGGTAGCAGGGCACTGCGGCCCGACAAGGCGGATATCCGCCAAATCCCGGAGTGATAAACGTCCCGTGGGCGGAAATCCGCCACATTCAACGCCCGTGTTTAACTCGTGAATAATTCCAGAACCCTTCTGCTACAGCGCTTGTAGGGGTTTTCTGAAAAATGGCACGAGCCTTGCGATACAGCACACAGGTCTGCCGTGTGCAGCCGACAAAAAACAAATCCCTCCAGTGCAGGAGGGTTCGCAATTGAGGTGCCGTGGACGACAGGTGGAAGTCGTCAAACGGGACTCTTGAGGAAGGTTTGCCATGACGACTCGTCAGCCACTGTACAAATCCCTGTATTTCCAGGTGATCGTAGCCATTGCCATCGGCATTTTGCTCGGCCACTTCTACCCGCAGACTGGTGTTGCCCTCAAGCCGTTCGGTGACGGGTTCATCAAACTGATCAAAATGGTCATCGCCCCGATCATCTTCTGCACTGTCGTCAGCGGTATCGCGGGCATGCAGAACATGAAGTCGGTCGGCAAGACCGGCGGTTACGCGCTGCTGTACTTCGAAATCGTCTCCACCATCGCCCTGCTGATCGGCCTGGTCGTGGTCAACGTCGTGCAGCCGGGCAACGGCATGCACATCGACGTGTCGACCCTGGACACCAGCAAGATCGCCGGTTTCATCTCGGCCGGTAAAGACCAGAGCATCATTGCCTTCATCCTCAACGTGATCCCGAACACCATCGTCGGCGCGTTCGCCAACGGCGACATCCTGCAAGTGCTGATGTTCTCGGTGCTCTTCGGCTTCGCCCTGCATCGCCTGGGTGCCTACGGCAAGCCGGTGCTGGACTTCATCGATCGCTTCGCCCACGTCATGTTCATCATCATCAACATGATCATGAAGCTGGCTCCACTGGGTGCATTCGGTGCCATGGCCTTCACCATCGGTGCCTACGGTGTCGGTTCGCTGGTGCAACTGGGCCAGTTGATGATCTGCTTCTACATCACCTGTGTGGTGTTCGTGCTGGTGGTGCTGGGCGCCATCTGCCGCGCCCACGGCTTCAGCGTGATCAAGCTGATCCGCTACATCCGTGAAGAACTGCTGATCGTGCTGGGTACTTCCTCCTCGGAATCGGCCCTGCCACGCATGCTGATCAAGATGGAGCGCCTGGGCGCCAAGAAATCTGTCGTAGGCCTGGTGATCCCGACGGGCTACTCGTTCAACCTCGACGGTACTTCGATCTACCTGACCATGGCGGCGGTGTTCATCGCCCAGGCCACCGATACCCCGATGGACCTGACTCACCAGATCACCCTGCTGCTGGTGCTGTTGCTGTCGTCCAAAGGCGCGGCCGGCGTGACCGGTAGCGGCTTCATCGTACTGGCGGCCACCCTGTCGGCCGTAGGTCACCTGCCGGTGGCCGGCCTGGCGCTGATCCTGGGCATCGACCGCTTCATGTCCGAAGCCCGCGCCCTGACCAACTTGGTGGGCAACGCCGTCGCCACCATCGTGGTGGCCAAGTGGGTCAAGGAACTGGACGAAGATCAGTTGCACACCGAGCTGGCTTCCGGTGGTCGTGGTATCGCCGATGTCCGTGAAGATGACGAGCAGATCGCGGCGGCGCAGATTGCAGCGGCTGAGTCCTCTGCTCCAGTCACTGTGAAGTAATCTTCAGGCTGTAATGAAAAACCCGCTTCGGCGGGTTTTTTATTGAGCTGAATTATTCAGGAAAGAATCTGTTTTTGTGGCGAGGGGATTTATCCCCGATAGGCTGCGCAGCAGCCTCCAGGATTATCTGCCTGTGGGTTTTTCGGGCGGGACGAAGAGGGTTGCCGCGCAGCCCCACAGGGATAAATCCCCTCGCCACAAAGGGATCAGTGCCAGCCGTGAGCGCAATGGTCATCCCCAGTGACACCTGCGGTAATTGCCCTACCACCAACCCCTGCCTAGTCTTGAGTCCATCACCCACCGGAGATCGCTATGCAAGGCCCATTGGCATCGCTCAAGGTTCTGGACTTCTCGACCCTGCTGCCTGGCCCGTTCGCCTCGCTGTTGCTGGCGGACATGGGGGCCGAGGTGTTGCGAATCGAGTCGCCGACCCGCCAGGACCTGCTGCGGGTGCTGCCGCCCCACGATCAGGGCACCTCGGCCAGCCACGCCTACCTCAACCGCAACAAGCGCAGCCTGGCCCTGGACCTCAAACAACCGGAAGCGTTGGCGGTGGTCACGCAATTGCTGGAGGACTACGACATCCTGCTGGAACAGTTCCGCCCCGGCGTGATGGAGCGACTGGGCCTGGGATACGACGCCTTGAAAGCCATCAATCCGCGGCTGATCTACGTGTCGATCACCGGCTACGGCCAGACCGGCCCTTATAAGGATCGCGCTGGTCACGACATCAATTACCTGGCCCTGGCGGGGCTCGCCAGCCACACCGGCCGCGCCGACAGCGGTCCGTTGCCGCTGGGGATCCAGGCGGCGGACATCGCCGGAGGTTCGTTGCATGGGGTGATCGGGCTGTTGGCGGCGGTCATCGCCCGCCAGCAAACCGGTCAGGGGCAGCATCTTGACGTGAGCATGACTGACTGTGTGTTCAGCCTCAACGCCATGGCCGGTGCCGGTTACCTGGCCTGCGGTGTCGAGCCGGGGCGGGAAAAACAGATGCTCAACGGCGGCAGCTTCTATGACTATTACCGCACCCGCGATGGTCGCTGGATGTCGGTGGGTAGCCTGGAACCGGTGTTCATGCAGGCGTTGTGCGAGGCCTTGGGACGGCCGGAACTGGCGGCCCTGGGGTTGTCGCCCAAGCCTGAACAGCAACACGCTCTTAAGCAGGCGCTGCAAGCCGAGTTTGAAAAACACGATTTTGCCGAACTGTGCAGCCTGTTTGCAGGAATCGATGCCTGCGTCGAGCCGGTCCTGAGCCTGGAGGAAGCTGTTCGGCATCCGCAGTTACAGGCTCGGGAGCTGGTGATGCAGGTGCCCCGGGGCGATGGTTCGAGCCAGGCGCAGATGGCGTGTCCGTTGAGATTTTCCGAAGGGTTGCCCGAGCCTCGGCATATTGGCGCGAGGCTGGGGGCGCATACGGATCAGGTGTTGGGGGAGTTGGGGTTTAGTGCGCAGCGGATCGCTCAATTGCGAGATGCCAAGGTGATTTTGTAGTGCCCTTTAGGGCCTCTTCGCGAGCAAGCCCAGACACCACGAAGCTTGACTACTCGACCCGGGTTTCTCCACTGAACACCAAGGTATTGCGACAGCTACGGCACAAATACCGCCGCCCCTGGCGCACCAGGCTGTGGCGCTGGGCCGAGAACGGGAAGTCGCTGCCGTCGCAGGGGCATTTGTAGATGTAGCGGGTCACGCTGCGGCGTTTGATTTCGTAGGTGTGGCAGCGGTTGGGCGGCAGTTCGTACACCCCACGCATGATCAGTTGCCATTCTTCGCCATGGGGCTGGATGCGTTCGCCAAACAGTTGATGGGCGATCAGGTGCGCGACTTCATGGGCGACGGTCTGCTTGAGGAAGTCTTCGGCGTTTTCCCGGTACAACTGTGGATTGAAGCGCAGCAGATTCTCATGCAGGTGCGCAACGCCGGCCTTCTGGCCACGCAATTTGAAGCTGACCACCGGGCGTTTGAAAGGACGTTTGAAAAAGGATTCGGCTTGTTGGTAACACTCTTCGACGCGGGTATTGAGTTGCTCGAGCATGCTTTACGGGTCTCCAGAAGCCCGAGTATGCCGCAAGCGTCGACCGTTGCGAATCGTCCAGGCGCCCAGCGGTCGTTTCGAGCGGCTCAAACACAGGAAGGCCGCCTTGCGGCGGCCTGTGTCGGCAGATCCTGTTTTTATTGGAGGGTACTATCGGGACCGTTTCAATCCTTCAATTGGTATAGACCGGGCCGACGCCGAGCCCCCAGACAATCACCGTGAACGCCATGATGGCTACCAGCACCACCAGGCCTACGGCAAGCACCGAACTGGAAAACAGAAAACCTTCGTCCTGGGGAATGTTCATGAACGTCGGCAAGCCCACATACAGCAGGTAGACCGTGTAGCAGATCGCCGCCGTGCCGACGATCATCCCCAGCCACATGTGCGGGTAGAGCGCCGCCAGGCCGCCGATGAACAACGGTGTCGCGGTGTAGGTGGCGAACGCGACGCAACGGGCCAGGCTCGGGTTGGCGTCATAGGTTCGGGCCATCCAGTGGATGAAGGCGCCCATCACTGCAACACCGCCCAACATGGCCAGGTACGACATGACGGTCATCCACAGCGCACTTTCCTGGGTAAGCATGACCGGTGCACGATTGCCGATGACCCATCCCACCTGCGTGGTGCCGATGAATGCCGATACCGCGGGAATGGCCGCCAGGATCAGCGTGTGGGTGAGGTACATGTGGCTGATGCTTTCCTCCTGATCGCCACGGATTTCTTTCCATTCTTGATCAGGGTGGGTAAAGAGCCCCACGACGTGATGGATCATAGTCAGTCACTCCTTTGTTATTGCCATCGCCCCCCAACGGAGCGCCTACGGGCCAAATGGCCGGGTAAGTAAAGGTCTGTAAGTGTGTGCGACCTTATGTCGCAGTATAGAAAGGAGTCACCCCAAGGGGGATGGGGGGCTTAGAGCAAATCGCGCTGTAGAAGGGAACGTTAATCGCCGATAAGTCTGTGGCGAGGGGATTTATCCCCGTTGGGGCGCGAAGCGCCCCCAATCCATTGGTTCCCAGTAGGTCAGCCCTGATGAAGGGGCTGCTGCGCAGCCCAACGGGGATAAATCCCCTCGCCACAATAGGGTTCGTCATGAGCCTTCGCCGAAAGTGGGTTTTTTGCGTAAAATGCCGCCCTTTCGTCACACCTCACGGATTTCGCGTCATGGGCACTCTTACGGTCAACCAGAACAAACTGCAAAAGCGCCTGCGCCGCCTGGCCGGTGAGGCGGTCGCCGATTTCAACATGATCGAGGACGGCGACAAGGTCATGGTCTGCCTGTCTGGCGGCAAGGACAGCTATACCTTGCTCGATGTGCTGATGCATCTGCAGAAGGTTGCGCCGATCAAGTTCGACATCGTCGCGGTAAACATGGACCAGAAGCAGCCCGGGTTCCCCGAGCATGTGCTGCCGGCCTACCTTGAGTCGCTGGGTGTGGAATATCACATCGTCGAGAAAGACACCTATTCGGTGGTCAAGGAACTGATTCCCGAAGGCAAGACCACCTGTTCGCTGTGCTCACGCCTGCGGCGCGGAACGCTCTACACCTTCGCCGACGAGATCGGCGCAACCAAGATGGCCCTGGGGCACCACCGCGACGACATCGTCGAGACCTTTTTCCTGAACATGTTCTACAACGGCTCGCTCAAGGCCATGCCGCCCAAGCTGCGGGCCGATGACGGGCGCAACGTGGTGATCCGGCCATTGGCCTATTGCAGCGAGAAAGACATCCAGGCCTATTCGGATTTCAAGCAATTCCCGATCATCCCCTGCAACCTGTGCGGCTCCCAGGAAAACCTGCAACGCCAGGTGGTCAAGGAGATGCTCCAGGAATGGGAACGCAAGACTCCGGGCCGTACCGAGAGCATTTTCCGTGGCCTGCAGAACGTCATCCCGTCGCAACTGGCGGACCGCAACCTGTTCGACTTCACCAACCTGCGTATCGATGAAAACGCCACGCCGCGGTTCGTCAATGTGGTGAACCTCTGACGAGGGCAGGGTTTTTATTCACGGCGCTCGCGGGCGCCGTTTTCAGTTCCAACCCCAGGAGAGGGCATGCGCGACTACAAGTGGCTGCACGAGTACTGTCTGAATCGCTTCGGTTCGGCGGCTGAACTGGAAGCCCATCTGCCGGTTCCCAATACCCCGGCGCAATTGCGCAAGATCAGCGACGACCGCTACCTCTCGACCATGGCGCTGCGAGTCTTCCGCGCCGGGCTCAAGCACAGCCTGGTGGATGCCAAGTGGCCAGCGTTCGAGGAAGTATTCTTCAAGTTCGACCCGGAAAAAGTCGTGCTGATGGGCGCAGAACATCTGGAGCGACTGATGCAGGACACGCGGATTATCCGCCACCTGGGCAAGCTCAAGAGCGTGCCACGCAATGCGCAAATGATCTTGGATGTGGCCCATGAAAAGGGCAGCTTCGGCGCGCTGGTCGCCGACTGGCCGGTGACTGACATCGTCGGGCTGTGGACCTACCTGAAGAAACACGGCCATCAGTTGGGCGGCCATTCAGCGCCGCGCTACCTGCGGATGATGGGCAAGGACACCTTCACGTCCAGTTATGACGTCGTGGCGGCGCTCAATGCCCAGAAGATCATCGACAAAGTCCCCACCAGCCAGCGGGACCTGGCGACGGTGCAGAATGCCTTCAACCAGTGGCATGAAGAGAGCGGGGGAAGGCCCATGAGCCAGATATCGATGATGCTGGCGTATACCGTGAATCATTGAGACCGTATTGCGGCCATCGCGAGCAAGCTCGCCCACAGGGACTCGATGGCACCCTGTGGGAGCGAGCTTGCTCGCGATAGCGGTTTATCAGGCGACGGAGACATCTCCCTCGCCAGCCAACCGTCGGTTCAACTGGAACCGCCAGCGCACATACAACAACGCCGAGCAGAACACCGCCACGCTCGCCGCCATTTCCAGCACGCCGAACAGTTGCCGGTTCGGGTCATAGGCTGCCAGTGCGCCCTTGATGAAATACAGGTTCACCACGAAGCACATCCACGAGTGTCCGCGGGCGCTGCCAGTGAGCATGCCGGGGGCGAGTATCAGCAGCGGTACCAGTTCGATCAGCAGAATCACCCAGGGCCGCGCGCCGTGCAGGTCGGCGATCAGCAGGTAGTAGGCGCTGAGCAGCCCCACCAGGACGAAAAAGCACAGCAGGCTGAGAACGCGAGCCAGGCGTACGCGCGGTTCCAGCCATTGGATCGAAGGCAGGATCTTCGGCTTCTTAGCCACGGCCGTTCTCCAGCAACAGGGCGGTTTTCGCCAGGCGCAAACCCAAGGCGCGGCACAGGGCAATCTCATGTTCGTTCAAGCCGCTTTTACCGTCGGCTCCGGCGTGATGGCTCGGGCCGTAGGGCGTGCCACCGCCCTGGGTGTCGATCAGGGCCGATTCGCTGTAGGGCAGGCCGGTGATCAGCATGCCGTGGTGCAGCAGCGGCAGCATCATCGACAGCAGGGTGGTTTCCTGGCCACCGTGCAGGCTCGCGGTGGAGGTGAACACCCCGGCCGGTTTGCCCACCAGCGCGCCGGTCAGCCACAGGTTGCTGGTGCCGTCGAGAAAGTACTTGAGCGGCGCGGCCATGTTGCCGAAACGGGTCGGGCTGCCCAAGGCCAGGCCAGCGCAGTTCTTCAGGTCATCGAGGCTGGCGTAGAGCGGGCCTTGTTCTGGAATGTCTGGCGAAACCGCTTCGCACTCGGCGGAAATGGCCGGCACCGTACGCAGCCTGGCTTCCAGCCCGGCTTGCTCGACACCACGGGCGATTTGCCGGGCCATTTCGTTGGTGGCGCCACTGCGGCTGTAATACAACACCAGGATGTACGGCGTGGTCACGGCAGGATCTCCAGGATCTTCTCCGGCGGACGGCCGATCACGGCCTTTTCCCCGGCTTCCAGAATCGGCCGTTCCATGAGTTTCGGGTGCGCGGCGATGGCTGCGATCAACTGGGCCTGGCTCAGGCTTTCGTCGGCCAGGTTCAAGTCTTTGTATTCGTCCTCGCCGGTGCGCAGCAATTGCCGGGCGGTGGTGCCGAGCTTGCCCAGCAGGCGTTCAAGCTGGGTGGCGTCGAGTGGGGTTTCCAGGTAGCGGACCACGGTGGGCGTCAGGCCACGGGCCTCCAACAGTTCCAGCGCACCGCGGGATTTCGAGCAGCGCGGGTTGTGATAAAGCGTCAGATCGGTCATGAGTGGGTCGCATCTTGCGTAAGGTGGCGGCTATTCTACTGTGCCGCGAAGCCCCTAGCACCTGAGAGAGGCGACGGGTCGCAGCAGCGTTCACATTCAGACAAGGATTGGCACATGGCAAGGCGATTGACGGCGGCACTGACATTTATCGGCATTTTGTTGCTCGCCGGCTGCGGGAACGACTACGGCGTGGACCAGAACGGCCAGGCCATCGCCTCGCAGCGGCTGGACAAACAATGGGTGGTGCTCAACTACTGGGCCGAATGGTGTGCGCCGTGCCGTACCGAAATCCCGGAATTCAATGCCTTGGCCGAACAGCTCAAGGGGCGCAACGTCGGTGTATTCGGGGTCAACTTCGACCAGGTGCAGGGCGAAGAACTCAAGAGCGCCAGCGACAAGATGGGGATTCGCTTCACGGTGCTGGCCCGGGATCCAGCCGAGATCTTCGACCTTCCTCGCAGCGAAGGGCTACCGGTGACGTACATCATCGATAACAAGGGCAAGGTGCGCGAGCAGTTGCTGGGGGAGCAGACGGCGGCGGGGGTGATGGCCAAGCTTGAAGCGTTGCAGGCGTTCAAATAACCCTTGTTTTGACCGGTGGGATCCCTTGTGGCGAGGGGATTCATCCCCGTTGGGCTGCGAAGCGGCCCCAGATCTATTTGCTGCTGCAGTTTGTCAGACGGGACGCAGGGGGCTGCTGCGCAGCCCAGCGGGGATGAATCCCCTCGCCACAGGGGATCCATGCCAGATTCAGGATCTTTCCCTGGAGGCCTCAGCCCTCTTCCAACCACCACCGCAGCGGCTTGCCCTGGGCCGGCCAGAAGCGTATTTGCTCGATGGGCGAGATGTCCCAGCGTTCGACCTTCTCCAGCGCCTGCAAGAAGCGCTTCTCCTGCTCCATCAGTGCCGGGGCGCAGAGTTTGCGCGTGCTGCCGATCTTGCCGAAGCTCAGACGATGGCCTTCCAGGGTATAGGGCGCGAACCAGTGGTTGCAGCCGCCATTGCCATAGGCGCGACCGTCATCCCCAAGGGTGATGGTTAGGTGGCTGTAGTCCATCAATGGCCGTTCGCCGATCCACTCCAGGATGTAGCTGCGGTTATGTTGCAGCTGTACAGGTTCAGCGGCACAGCCCATCAGGCTCATGCCGATCAACGCGGACAGGGCCAAACGTTTCATCAGGCGGCTTCCTGGCATTTCGGGCACAGGTGTTTTTCACCCACGGTGATCCAGCCCAGTTCGGCGATCCGTGCAGTGGCGGCCGGTTTTTCGGCCTTGACGCCGAGCTTGGCATCGACGGCGAATTCGAAGCTCAGTTCCTTGGCGCAGCCGTCGCAGTTGACCTGCCAGGTGTGGATCGCCAGTTCACCGAACACCGGGCCGGTGGTCATGGCGGTCCATTGGCCCATGGGCTTGAGCAGGTGCCGCACGGTGTCCACGGTCAGGCGCATGGACAAGTCCTTGCTGCCCTTGAGCGTGACGAGCAACACATCGTTGGCCTGGATCGAACCGCCATTGCCGGTGACCTGGTAGCGGCCCGGCGCCAGTGCGCGGACTTCGGTCAAGGTGTGCTGCGGGTTCATCAGGGTGTAGCGGAAATCGTGTTCGGCCATGGGTCCTCCAAATAGGCGCGACATGCTAGCACGGGGCATGGCTTTGGATGCTCCATAAGGGATCTGACCGACGAAACTCCATCCCTGTGGGAGCGAGCTCGCGATGGCGTCAGCCCAGACAACCCACATTGGGTTTGTGTGAAGCCGAAATTGGAGCTCGACCAAAGTCCCTGTGGGAGCGAGCTCCTACAGGGGGGGACTGGCTAGAGCGGATCAGCCATCCACCAGGTTTTGCGGCGTGCCGGCTGCCCAGGCGGCGATGTTGTCCAGGGTGGTCATGGCAATCGCCGCCAAGGCTTCATGGGTCAGGAATGCCTGGTGGGCGGTGACGATCACGTTGGGGAAGGTCAACAGCCGGGCCAGCACGTCGTCCTGCAAGGGCAGGTCGGAGCGGTCCTTGAAAAACAGCTGGGCTTCTTCCTCGTAGACATCCAGGCCCAGATAGCCCAACTGGCCGCTTTTCAACGCCTCGATCAAGGCCGGTGTGTCCACCAGGCCGCCGCGCCCGGTATTGATCAGCATGGCGCCGCGTTGCATCGCAGCAAGCGATTGGGCATTGATCAGGTGTCGGCTTTGTTCATTGAGCGGGCAATGCAGGCTGATGATCTGCGCCTGCGCGAGCAGCTCGGCCAAGGGCAGGTAGCGGGCGCCCAAGGCTTCGACCTGCGGGTTGGGGTAGGGGTCGTAGGCCAGCAACTGGCAGCCGAAGCCTGCCATGATCCGTGCGAACGTCGCGCCGATCTGCCCGGTGCCGATCACGCCCACGGTCTTGCCCACCAGATCGAACCCGGTCAGCCCATGAAGGCTGAAATTGCCGTCCCGGGTGCGGTTGTAAGCGCGGTGCAGGCAGCGATTGAGGGCCATGATCAATGCCACGGCATGTTCGGCCACGGCGTGGGGCGAGTAGGCCGGCACCCGGACGATGCTCAAGCCCAGGCGCTGGGCGGCGAGCAGGTCGACATGGTTGTAGCCGGCCGAGCGCAGGGCAATCAGCCGCGTGCCGCCTTCGGCCAGTTGCTCCAGCACCGGGGCGCTGAGGTCATCGTTGATGAAGGCACACACCACTTCATGCCGTTCGGCCAGGGCCACGGTGTCGAGGTTCAGGCGGGCGGGCTGGAATTGCAATTGAAGGCCCGCGGGCGTCGGGGCCTTGGTGAAACTGTCGCGGTCGTAGGTCTGGCTGCTGAAAAAAATCACGCGCATGGCGGCCTCCTGGCATTGGAATAGACCCAGCTTAACCGCCATCGCTCCGGTCGCCATTGCCCTGGATCAGGCGCTGATACGCGCCTCGCTGGCCAGGCGGTTGATGGCCCGCTCCAATTCTTCCAGGGCGTCGGCGGCCTTGGGATCCTGTTGCTTGAGCAGGGTTTCGCTGCGCTGGCAGGCCGCCCGCAATTGCGGTACGCCGCAGTAGCGGGTGGCGCCGTGCAGGCGGTGGACGCGTTCGATCAGTGCGTTGTGATCGTTGGCCTCGATGGCCTGGCGGATCGCTTCGCGGTCGGCTTCCAGGGAGGCCAGCAGCATCGCCAGCATGTCCGCCGCCAGGTCAGCCTTGCCGGCGGCCAGGCGAAGGCCTTCTTCGTGATCGAGCACCAACAGTTCGCTGCCGCCCGGGGCATCGCCGCTGCGCTCCGGTGACTGGTTGCGCAGGGCCAGGCCAGTCCATTTGAGCACCACCTGGGCCAGTTGCCGCTCGCTGATGGGTTTGGTCAGGTAATCATCCATGCCACTTTGCAGCAGGGCGCGCTTTTCGTTGGCCATGGCGTGGGCGGTGAGGGCGACGATCGGCAGCGGCGTACAGTGCCGCTCGCTTTCCCACTGGCGGACCGCCTCGGTGCTCTGGCGACCGTCCATGCCGGGCATCTGCACGTCCATCAAGACCAGATCGAAGGTTTCCTTCTGCACGGCCTTGACCGCCGCATAACCGCTTTCCACGGCCAGCACCTTGGCGCCCATGTCTTCGAGCAGGGTCTGCACCAGCAGCAGGTTGGCCGGGTTGTCGTCCACGCACAGCACTTTCGGGGCGCGGCTGGAAACCGGTTCGTGGGGGTCGCTGCGGGTCGGGCGCGGGTTGACCAGGTCGGAAAGCGCGCGGCGCAACTTGCGGGTGCAGGCCGGCTTGGCCTGGAGCTGGCTGTGAGGGTTGGGCACCGAGAGGTGGTACAGGGTCTGTTCGGTGGTGGGGCACAGCACGAGTACTTTGCAGCCCAGGTGCTCAAGGTCCCAGATGTGTTGGTTGAGGCGCTCCGGTGGCATGTCGTTGCTGGTGATGCCCAGCACGGCCAGGTCGATCGCCTGATCGGTCTGGTGGGCGATGGTGATGCCGTTGGTCAAGCTTTCCAGGGTGTTGAACGGCGTCACTTGCAGGCCACAGTCTTCGAGCTGGTGCTGCAAGGCCTGGCGGGCCAGTTCGTGATTCTCCAGCACCGCTACACGCCGGCCCAGCAGCGGTGGGCCGGGCAGGTCCTCGGCATCGTCACGGGTCTTGGGCAGGCGCAGGCTGATCCAGAACTCCGAGCCTTCGCCCGGTGTGCTGTCGACGCCGATTTCCCCGCCCATCTGTTCCACCAGGCGCTTGGAAATCACCAGGCCCAAGCCGGTGCCCCCCGGTTGCCGCGACAGCGAGTTGTCAGCCTGGCTGAACGCCTGGAACAGCGCCCGCACATCCTGGTTGGACAGGCCGATGCCGGTGTCCTGGATGCTGATGCGCAACTGCACGCTGTCTTCGTGCTCGTCTTCGAGCATGGCCCGGGCGACGATGGTGCCCTCGCGGGTGAACTTGATGGCGTTGCTCACCAGGTTGGTGAGGATCTGCTTGAGGCGCAGTGGATCGCCCACCAGCGACAGTGGCGTGTCCCGGTAGACCAGGCTCACCAGTTCCAACTGCTTGGCATGGGCGGCGGGGGCGAGGATGGTCAGGGTGTCCTGCAGCAGGTCGCGCAAGTTGAACGGAATGCTGTCGAGCACCAGCTTGCCGGCCTCGATCTTCGAAAAGTCGAGGATCTCGTTGATGATCCCCAGCAGGCTGTCGGCGGATTTTTCAATGGTGCCCAGGTAGTCGAGCTGGCGCGGGGTCAGTTCGCTTTTCTGCAACAGGTGGGTAAAGCCGAGGATACCGTTGAGCGGCGTGCGGATTTCATGGCTCATGTTCGCCAGGAACTCGGATTTGATCCGGCTCGCTTCCAGGGCTTCCTTGCGGGCCAGGTCCAGCTCGATGTTCTGGATCTCGATGGTTTCCAGGTTCTGGCGCACGTCCTCGGTGGCCTGGTCGATGCTGTGCTGCAATTCTTCCTGGGCGTTCTGCAAGGTACTGGCCATGCGGTTGATGCCCGAGGCCAGTTCGTCCAGCTCCTGGCTGCCCAGCGGCGGCAGGCGGGTTTCCAGGTGACCGTCCTTGAGTTGTGCCACGGCCTGCTTGATCTGGCTCAGTGGGCGGTTGATCGTGCGGCCCATGCGCAGGGCCAGCAAGCCGGTCAGGCACAGGCCTGCGGCGATCAGCAGCAGGCTGGCGAACAGGCTGCGATAGCCGCGCAGCAACATACCGCTGTGGGACAACTCCAACTCGACCCAGCCCAACAGGCGGTCGGCTTCTTCGGGAATCAGTTCGCCCGCCAGGTTGCGGTGCTTGCCGAATACCGGCAGCAAGTAGCGCGTGGCGTCGTTGCCAGTGCGTTGCAGTAGCTGCGTGCTGTTGCCCTCCGGCGCCCGGTTGAGCATGGTCGGGCCGGCGTGGGCCAGTGGTACGCGGTCGGGGGCGAGGAAGGTGACGGCGCGCACGTCCGCCTGTTCGAGGGACTGGGTGGCGATGCGCTCCAGTAGATCGATGTCCTGGCGGCTCATGGCTGGGGCGACCAGCGGAGCAAGTTGTTCGGCAATCATTTCACCGCGTTGCAACAACTGGGCATGCAGCTCCGATTGCTGCATCCAGGTGAAATAGCCGCCCAGGACCAGCGCCATCAGGCTGGTCGGCAACAGGGTCAGCAACAGCACACGGCCTTTGATTCCCAGTTTCTTGAGCACACTTGTCTCCTGCATCCAGCGGGTTTGATTGAACTTGCACGCATCCGGCATGCAATACCTGCGCAGTGTAGCGATTTGCGGGCGGGCAATCTTCGTAAAAATCATGCCTGCCCGCGCATCCGTACTGCCAGTCCTGTAATGACCTGGCAAGCAACCTCCGGGCCTGTGTCCGCTCAGACTCGCCCATCGGACCTTCGGTCGGGCCTGTCAACGTTGACAGGTGTTGTTTTTGTTCTTCTGTTTAAGCTCGGTCTCGTTGAACTGCATAGAAACAACGGGAGAACAACATGAATACCAAGCATGCAGAAGAAAGATTGAAAGCTGTAAAGATTGCACCCCGACTTGATGCGAAAGGCTCAATAACTATCTCGCTTAATGGACAGGTTACGAAAACCGAGGATGTTCATATCCTGGATCAACCCGGTCACTCCATTGTGGGGCTCATAGGGGAGGGTATTGTCATCGTGCAGTTCAGCTCACTGACAGCACCTGGTACCTATGAGATCAAGGAACATGGTATCTGGATATATATGTCGTTCTACGGTTTCCAGGGGGAGGCGGCAACCGGAGCCTTGACCCTTGACACCATCGAGACGAAAAGCAAGTACAGAGGTCATTTTGATGTGAAGACCTCGGATCACCAAAAAGTCGATGGGATATTTGACGTCCAGAGGGTATAGGTTTGGATGTTGAGGGTAGGGGGGCGCCTCCATGTGTAAGGTCCCCCCATCAGACTTCGTTCACTGTTCATGTTCGCGACGTTAGCGATGAGTTTCAGCCGATGTGCAGCCTCCTCGCCCCTGCCACTCAGAAAATAGCTTGAGGCCGCTACGCCGGCAGGCGGAAGCAAGCTCACTCGTCACATCTTGGCTCGCTTATTCCCATAAGCCATAACCCCCTTACTTTGCGTGATATGGCCGCGCCAGGTTTGCCGGTATGATAGGCGCCCCCGCAGTCCGGATTGCGAATACGCCATGACTCTGCAGTACCCAACCATCGCCGATTGCGTCGGCAACACTCCGCTGGTCCGTTTGCAACGCTTGCCCGGCGTGACCACTAATACGCTTTTGCTCAAGCTCGAAGGGAATAACCCGGCGGGTTCGGTCAAGGACCGGCCGGCGCTGTCGATGATCACCCGTGGCGAATTGCGCGGGCAGATCCGGCCTGGCGATACGCTGATCGAGGCGACCTCCGGCAACACCGGTATTGCCCTGGCGATGGCGGCGGCGATCAAGGGCTACAAGATGATCCTGATCATGCCCGACAACTCCAGCGCCGAGCGCAAGGCAGCGATGACAGCCTACGGTGCCGAGTTGATCCTGGTGACTCAGGAGCAGGGCATGGAAGGCGCCCGGGACCTGGCCGAGCGCATGCAGGCCGAGGGTCGTGGCAAAGTGCTGGACCAGTTCGCCAACGGCGACAATCCAGAGGCCCACTACACCTCCACCGGCCCTGAGATCTGGCGCCAGACAGACGGCACCATCACCCATTTCGTCAGCTCGATGGGCACCACCGGCACCATCATGGGCACCTCGCGCTACCTGAAAGAACAGAACCCGAACGTGCAGATCATTGGCCTGCAACCGATGGAAGGCTCGGCCATCCCCGGCATTCGTCGCTGGCCCGAGGAATATCTGCCGAAGATCTACCAGGCCGACCGCGTTGATCGCATCATCGACATGGCCCAGAGCGAAGCCGAGGACACCACCCGTCGCCTGGCGCGCGAGGAGGGCATCTTCTGCGGCGTGTCTTCGGGCGGTGCCGTGGCGGGGATGCTGCGCCTGTCCAAGGAAGTTGAAAACGCGGTGATCGTCGCGATCATCTGTGACCGTGGCGACCGTTACCTGTCGACCGGCATTTTCGACGCGCCCAACTGATGGCCAAGCAAGAGAGAGGCCTGCGCTTCCAGCCCAGCGGCGGAAGCCGGGCCCCGCAAGTGCCCACCGGCAAGAAGCAGCGCTTGACCATCGAGCGCCTGGCCAACGACGGTCGGGGCATCGCCTTTATTGAAGGGCGCACCTGGTTTGTCATAGGCGCCCTGGCCGGCGAAGAAGTCGAGGCGCGGGTGCTCGGTGCCCATGGCAAAGTGGTCGAGGCCCGTACCGAGCGCGTGTTCCTGCCCAGTGAACTGCGACGTGCGGCGCCGTGCGTCCATGCTGGTCGCTGCGGCGGTTGCAGCGTCCAACATTTGCCCCATGACGAACAACTCGCCCTGAAACAGCGCATGCTCGCCGAGCAGTTGTCGCGGGTGGCCGGGGTGGTGCCAGAGGAATGGGCCGCGCCCTTGAGCGGGCCGGAATTCGGTTACCGGCGTCGCGCCCGCGTGGCGGTGCGTTGGGACCAGAAGGCGAAAAAACTCGAAGTCGGTTTCCGCGCCGTCGGCAGCCAGGACATCGTCGCCATCGGTGATTGCCCGGTGCTGGTACAGCCCTTGCAGCCGATCATGAGCCGCCTGCCGGAGATGCTGCGTCGCTTGAGCAAACCCCAGGCGTTGGGGCATGTGGAATTGTTCGCCGGTTCGTCCCTCGCGGTATTGCTGCGCCACATGGCGCCGCTGTCGGAGGCCGACCTGACGATCCTCAAGGACTTCTGCGCGTTCCATGAAGCCCAGTTGTGGCTGCACGGTGAAGGTGAGCCGCAACCGGTCGAGCCCGGGCAAGCTCTAGGGTTTCGCCTGGATGCCTGGGACCTTGAGCTGGCTTACCGACCGGGGGATTTCATCCAGGTGAACGCCGGGGTCAACGAGGCGATGATCGCCCAGGCCCTGCAATGGCTGGCACCGCGAGCCGAGGAACGGGTGCTGGATCTGTTCTGCGGCCTGGGTAACTTTGCCTTGCCGCTGGCCAAAAGCGTGCGCCAGGTGGTGGCTGTCGAAGGCGTGCAGACCATGGTGGATCGTGCGGCGGCCAATGCCGTCAGTAACAATTTGAATAACACGGCCTTTTTTCAGGCCGATTTATCCCAGCCTCTGGCTGATGCCCAATGGATCGGCGAAGGCTTTTCTGCGGTACTCTTGGACCCACCCCGTGACGGTGCTTTCGAGGTGGTGCGCAAACTGTCGTCCCTGGGTGCCAAACGGTTGGTCTATGTATCGTGCAACCCGGCAACTTTGGCCCGGGATACGGTCGAACTGATCAAGCAGGGCTACCGGTTAAAACGTGCCGGGATTCTCGATATGTTTCCTCAAACGGCGCATGTCGAGGCCATGGCGTTATTTGAAGCGAGCCAGGATGGCTTGTCCGACTGACCCGTTCGTGCCAACCCGCCACAGCCCTGGGCGGAAACACGGGCAGCGAAGGTCAGCGAAGTTGACGCATTGAATCTGCGTCGTAGGGAAGGTAAGTAAAGATGGTACAGGTGAGAGCACACCAGCCGATCAACACCGACGGCAGTATCAATCTCGAGGCTTGGCTCGATCATGCGGTCAGCGTCGACATGGCTCTGGATCGCGAAGCCTTGAAGGCCGCCTGCGAGTTCGCTCGTGAGGCGGAGCAGCAACATAACGCAGCGAAGAACCTGTGGTCCGAAGGCACCTCGAGTTTCCAGACGGGCCTGGAGATCGCCGAAATTCTCGCTGATCTCAAGCTCGACCAGGACTCCCTGGTGGCGGCGGTGTTGTACCGCGGCGTGCGCGAAGGGCAGATCCAGCTACCGGTGGTCAGCCAGCGCTTCGGCACCGTGGTCGCCAAGCTGATCGACGGCGTGCTGCGCATGGCCGCTATCAGCGCCAGCCTCAGCCCGCGCCAGTCCATGGTGCTGGGCACCCAGGGCCAGGTGGAAAACCTGCGCAAGATGCTGGTGGCGATGGTTGACGACGTGCGCGTCGCGCTGATCAAGCTGGCCGAACGTACCTGCGCCATCCGCGCCGTGAAGTCCGCCGATGACGAAAAACGCAATCGCGTCGCCCGGGAGGTGTTCGACATCTATGCCCCCCTGGCCCATCGTCTCGGTATCGGTCACATCAAGTGGGAGCTGGAGGACCTGTCCTTCCGCTACCTGGAGCCGGATCAATACAAACAGATCGCCAAGCTGTTGCATGAGCGGCGCCTGGATCGCGAGCGTTTTATCACCGATGTGATGACCCAGTTGCGCGAAGAGTTGCAGGCCACCGGCGTCGAAGCGGACATCAGTGGTCGGGCCAAGCACATCTATTCGATCTGGCGAAAAATGCAGCGCAAGGGCCTGGAATTCAGCCAGATCTACGACGTTCGCGCCGTTCGCGTCCTGGTCCCGGAAATGCGCGACTGCTACACCGCGCTGGGGATCGTCCACACCTTGTGGCGGCACATTCCGAAGGAGTTCGACGACTACATCGCCAACCCCAAGGAAAACGGCTATCGCTCGTTGCACACCGCAGTGATCGGCCCCGAGGGCAAGGTACTGGAAGTGCAGATTCGCACCCATGCGATGCACGAGGAGGCCGAGCTGGGCGTCTGCGCCCACTGGAAATACAAGGGCACTGACGTCAAGTCCGGGTCTAATCACTACGAAGAGAAAATCTCCTGGCTGCGTCAGGTGCTCGAGTGGCATGAGGAACTGGGTGACATCGGCGGCCTGGCCGAACAGCTGCGGGTCGATATCGAGCCGGACCGGGTCTATATCTTCACCCCCGACGGCCACGCCATCGACCTGCCCAAGGGCGCGACGCCGCTGGACTTCGCCTACCGGGTCCACACCGAGATCGGCCACAACTGCCGTGGCGCCAAGATCAACGGGCGGATCGTGCCGCTCAACTACAGCCTGCAGACCGGTGAACAGGTCGAGATCATCACCAGCAAGCACGGTACGCCGAGCCGCGACTGGTTGAACCCGAACCTGGGCTACATCACCACGTCGCGGGCGCGGGCGAAAATCGTCCACTGGTTCAAGTTGCAGGCCCGCGACCAGAACGTCGCCGCTGGCAAGACCTTGATCGAGCGCGAGCTTAGTCGCCTGGGCCTGCCGCAGGTGGACTTCGACAAGCTGGCCGAACGGGCCAACATGAAGACCGCCGAGGACATGTTCGCCGCCCTCGGCGCCGGCGATCTGCGCTTGGCGCAACTGGTCAACCTGGCCCAGCAACTGGTGGAGCCGGAACGCGGCAACGAACAGCTGGAACTGATCCCGCGCAAGGCCACTGGCTACAAGCCCGGCAAGCGCGGCGATATCCAGATCCAGGGCGTGGGCAACCTGATGACCCAGATGGCCGGCTGCTGCCAGCCGTTGCCGGGGGATGCGATCGTCGGCTACATCACCCAGGGCCGTGGCGTGAGCATTCACCGCCAGGACTGCGCCTCGGTGCTGCAACTGGCCGGACGCGAACCGGAGCGGATCATCCAGGTCAGTTGGGGGCCGGTGCCGGTGCTCACCTACCCGGTGGACATCGTCATCCGCGCCTACGACCGCTCCGGCCTGCTGCGCGACGTGTCCCAGGTGTTGCTGAACGAGCGGATCAACGTGCTGGCGGTCAACACCCGTTCGAACAAGGAAGACAACACCGCGCTGATGTCGCTGACCATCGAAATCCCGGGGCTGGATGCGCTGGGGCGGTTGCTGGGGCGGATTTCCCAGTTGCCGAACATCATCGAGACTCGGCGTAACCGGACGCCGGGTTAAGCGCAGTCCAAACATGTGGGAGCAAGCTTGCTCGCGATAGCGGTCTATCAGTGACAGAAATGTTGATTGATGTCCCGCAATCGCGAGCAAGCTCGCTCCCACAGGGTTATTTTGTGATGAGATGGATTGATGTATAGCCTCGAAGACCTGCTCCACCTGATGAACCGCCTGCGGGACCCGCAGTACGGCTGCCCGTGGGACATCCAGCAAACCTACGCGACCATCGTCCCCCATACCCTGGAAGAAGCCTACGAAGTGGCCGATGCAATCGAGCGCGGCGACTTCGATCATTTGCAGGGCGAGCTGGGCGATCTGTTGTTCCAAGTGGTGTATTACAGCCAACTGGCTCGGGAAGAGAACCGCTTCGAATTTGCCGGCGTGGTCGACAGCATCACCCGCAAGCTGATCCGCCGCCATCCCCATGTGTTTCCTACCGGGGACCTTTACGCGCCAGTGGACATCCCGCGCCTGAGTGAAGAGCAGGTCAAGCAGCGCTGGGAAGAGATCAAGGCAGAGGAGAGGGCCGAGAAAGCAGCGGCGCCCGAACAGTTGTCGTTGCTCGACGATGTGCCGGGGGCGCTGCCGGCGTTGTCCCGTTCGGCGAAGTTGCAAAAGCGCGCGGCGCAGGTCGGTTTCGACTGGCCAGGCCCGTTGCCGGTGCTCGACAAAGTCCGGGAGGAGCTGGACGAAGTGCTTGAAGCCATGGCCGACAACGATCCGGTGGCTATCAGCGACGAGATCGGCGACCTGCTGTTCAGCGTGGTGAACCTGGCTCGCCACCTCAAGGTCGACCCGGAAATCGCCCTGCGTGGCGCCAATGGAAAGTTCGAGCGGCGGTTCCGATTTATCGAACAGGCATTGCGCGACACCCACCGTCCCATGGAAGATTGCACCCTCGAAGAGTTGGACGCCTTATGGGGCGAAGCCAAACGTCAGGAAAAGAATTTGCCCAGCTGTGGCTGAGGCCGTTGCCTAAGTGAGTAAGCACCATGAGCCTTTCCCTTCGCGACCAGTTGCTCAAAGCAGGGCTGGTCAACCAAAAGCAGGCCAAGCAGGTCGGCAAAGAGAAACAGAAGCAGCAACGCCTGGCCCACAAAGGCCAGATCGAACTGGATGATTCCCAGCAGCGTGCCGCCCAGGAGGCCATGGCCGAGAAGGTCAAGCGCGACCAGGAACTCAACCGGCAGCAGCAGGAAAAGGCCGAGCAGAAGGCCCGGGCCGCGCAGATCAAGCAATTGATCGAAGTCTCGCGCCTGCCGAAGCTGACCACCGAGGATTACTACAACTTCGTCGACGACAAGAAGGTCAAGCGCATCTCGGTCAACACCCTGATGCGCAACAAGCTGAGCAGTGGCTCGCTGGCGATCGTCCACCATGCCGGCAGCTACGAAGTGATCCCGCGCGAGGCGGCCCTGAAGATCCAGGAACGCGATCCCAAGCGCATCGTCCAGCTCAACACCCAGACCGAAGAAGTGGATGCCGATGATCCGTACGCGGCGTATCAGATTCCGGATGATTTGATGTGGTAAAGCCGGCAACCTGAAAAAACGACCCGTGGCGAGGGCGCTTGCTCCCGCTTGAGTGCGAAGCGCTCACAAGAAAGGGCTGCTACGCAGCCCAGCGGGAGCAAGCTCCCTCGCCACAGGGTCCCCGTGTCGTTCAGGATTCCGCCATTTCTCGCGAGCGCAGCCGTTCCTCGCGCTCCAGCTCAGCCTTGTAGCTATGGGCGTCCGTCTCCGAATGGAACATCCCCACCAGCAAATCCTGTTGATGCACATCCCAGATCCGGATACCGGCGGCAATGCCTTCGTGGGACATGTGGGCGTCGTCGCGTTCAGTTACTTTCACAGTCATCTTGCAAGCTCCAATCTCTGTTATCTGCAGCAAGGCGTGTGCAGGACTTTGTTATAGATTTGGATAGCGTGCTAAGTAAATGCCCCGGTTCGTTAAGAAGTTTTCACGGAAAGCGCAATAATCCTGCAGGCCAGGTGGTGCGCGGCATTCGGTCGCAGGTGTTTTTCATGAAGAAGATTTCATGTTGCAGTGGTAATCCTCCATGAACACAAACCTTGTGGGAGCGAGCTTGCTCGCGATGGCGGTTTATCCGCGATAAAAATGCTGACTGACACACCGCTATCGCGAGCAAGCTCGCTCCCACAGAGGGTATGTGGTGGGCTTGAAATCCGGGTATTAAAAAGCCCCGCATTTGCGGGGCTTCTCGGTGTTCGCCTCGATCAGCTGCCTTTCACAGCCTTGCCGTTGACCGTACCGTCCAGGAGCATGATGTTGTACTCCTTGCCGTCGGTCTCGACCTGTTGCAGGCGCACCAGCAGGTAGTCCCAGTCCTTGGCGAACCAGAGCACGGTGATGCGCTTGCTTTGCGTCGGGTCGCGCACGCGCTCGACCTTGATCGCGTCGATCTGGCCGGCCTTGGTGTCGACTTTTTCCGAGCCCAGCACGCGGAAGTCATAAGTATCGACCTCGCCATCATCGACGACCTGATAGCTCATGCTTTTCTTGCCGGCCGCCACGTCGTGCTGCAGGGCCAGTTGATAGGTGGATTTATCGACCATGCCACGGTTGAGCGGTAGCTTGACCGCGTCGCCGCGATCGGTGCCGGTGACCATCTTGGTGTTCCAATCGAAGTCCAGGTCGGCCTTCTTGGCTTTGCCCAGGCCACCGCGTTCGAAGTGGTAGGACTGTGGCAGCAGCGTGTCCTTGTCCAGGGTCAGGGTGCTTTCTTCGGTCAGGCTGGCGATCATCATCGAAGCCTTGAAGCTCAGCTTCCAGGTGCCGTTGGCTTCCTTGGTCAGGCTGCGCTCGGCGGTGCCGCTCATGGGCAATTGTTTCCAATCGGCGGTATAGCTGGCGGAGAACGGTTGTAGTTCCGCAGCCTGTGCCAGGGGCAGGGCAAGCAGAGCGCAAGCGAAGAGCAGGGCGCGACGCATAAAATCTCCTAGTATCGAATCAAATGGCCGCTGGCGGCGAGCAACTGGCCGTCCAGTGAGGCTCCGCGATCGTCGAGGGTCAGCCTTCCTTCGGCAAACCAACGCACGGCCATCGGGTAGATCTGGTGCTCGCGGGCGTGAACCCGTTGCGCCAGGCTGTGCGGCGTGTCGTGCAACTCTACCGGTATTACTGCCTGTACGACCAGTGGTCCGCCATCGAGTTCCTCGGTGACAAAGTGCACCGAGCAGCCATGCTCCGTGTCTCCGGCCTCCAGCGCCCGCTGGTGAGTGTGTAACCCTTTGTATTTGGGTAGCAGCGAAGGATGGATATTGAATAGGCGGCCCTGGTAGTGACGCACGAAGCCGGCGCTGAGGATGCGCATGAAGCCAGCGAGGACCACCAGTTGCGGATTGAAGGTGTCGATCTGTTCGATCAACGCGGCGTCGAAGGCTTCGCGGCCCTCGAACGCCTTGTGATCCAGGATGCGGGTGTCGATCCCCGCGTCCTTGGCGCGTTGCAGGCCATAGGCATCGGCGCGGTTGGAGATTACCGCGCGGATACGGACCGGGCTGTCGCCGGTCCGGGTGCTGTCGATCAGGGCCTGCAAATTACTGCCGGTGCCGGACAGCAGCACCACCACGTCACAGGTTGCGGACATCAATGCGCCTTAAGGTTTTTCAGCTCGACCTGTGCAGCGCCTTCGGCCGCGGTAGCGATCTGGCCGATGACCCAAGGCTGCTCGCCAGCTTCACGCAATACGTTCAGGGCTGTCTCGACGTGCTCCTGGGCCACGCAGATGACCATGCCCACGCCGCAGTTCAGCACGCGGTGCATTTCGGTTTCATCGACATTGCCTTTCTCTTGCAGCCAGTCGAACACCGCCGGGCGGGTCCAGCTCGCCACGTCGACCACGGCCTGGGCGCCTTTTGGCAACACGCGCGGGATGTTGTCCAGCAAGCCACCACCGGTGATGTGGGCCATGGCCTTGACGGCGCCGGTGTCCTTGATCAACTTGAGCAGTGGCTTGACGTAGATGCGAGTCGGGGCCATCAGCAGGTCGGCCAGTGGCTTGCCGTCGAGCTGGGTGTTTTCGATGTCGGCACCGGAGACTTCGATGATCTTGCGGATCAGCGAGTAGCCGTTGGAGTGCGGGCCGGAGGACGGCAGGGCGAGCAGGGCATCGCCAGCGGCGACTTTCGAGCCGTCGATGATCTCGGCTTTCTCTACCACGCCGACGCAGAAGCCGGCCAGGTCGTAGTCTTCGCCTTCGTACATGCCAGGCATTTCAGCGGTTTCGCCACCGACCAGGGAGCAGCCGGACAGTTCACAGCCGGCACCGATGCCGGTCACCACCTGAGCGGCGGTATCGACGTTCAGTTTGCCGGTGGCGTAGTAGTCGAGGAAGAACAGCGGCTCGGCGCCGCAGACCACCAGGTCGTTCACGCACATGGCCACCAGGTCGATGCCGATGCTGTCGTGCTTGTTCAGGTTCAGGGCCAGGCGCAGCTTGGTGCCGACACCGTCGGTGCCCGAGACCAGGACCGGTTGCTTGTAGCCGGCCGGGATCTCGCAGAGGGCGCCGAAACCGCCCAGGCCGCCCATGACTTCCGGACGCGCAGTGCGCTTGGCGACGCTCTTGATGCGTTCGACCAATGCTTCACCGGCGTCGATGTCTACACCGGCGTCCTTGTAGCTCAGGGAGGGTTGCTTGCTCATGATCCAGGCCTTTAGGGGGGATTTCTGGGTAACGACCGACGCCGGGGCCATCGAATAACCGTTGTACGAATTATTCCGGGAGCCCAGCCATTGCCGGTCTGCGAAGGCGCGCGATTTTATCAGGCTTGAGGGGCAGCGGCCATCCTCGCGCCGACGGGCAGGGACATATCCACGGAAAAAAACCGATATTTCTTATATTGGTACTGCGTAGCGCGTCTGTATAAGGTGTAGCGGTAACCGGCTATGGTGATGACCATGCGAAACTTCCATCGGGCGTGTGAATGTTTTGCCGGGTGTTGTGGTCACAGCCATGCTCAATCTTCTTCACACGGCCTGTTCCAGCCGTTATGTCCGGGAATCTTCCATGCGTTTGTTCAAATTCTTGTCTATGGGCTGCCTGGCGCTGATCAGCCTGGCGAGCCATGCCGAAACCGTCAATGGCCTGTATCAAGTGCTCGAACCGGTTAGCAGCCAGACCCCGGAAGAGCGTAACCAGGCGACTCTGCGTGCGCTGGACACGTTGGTGCTGCGCCTGACCGGCGACGCCAAGGCTGCCCAGAATCCTGGCCTGGCGGCGATCCGCAAGGACCCGCAACAGATCATTCTTCAATATGGCTACGACGCCGGCCCGCCGGAAAGCCTCAAGGTGGACTTCGACCCGGCGAGTACCGACCGGGCATTGCGCTCGGCAGGCTTGTCGTTGTGGGGCGCCAATCGCCCGTCGATCCTGGGTTGGTGGCTGAACGATTCAGCCGAGGGCTCCAGCCTGGTGGGCGATGGCCAGGCCAGCGCCACGCCATTGCGACGTGCCGCCCAGCATCGGGGGCTGGCATTGCACCTGCCGCTGGCGGACTTGAGCGAGCAGATTGTTGCCACCGCACCAAACCTGGAAGGCAGCGACCCGGCGCCTTTGCGCGACGCCTCGGAGCGCTACGCGACAGACGCCTTGCTGGCGGTCCACGCCAAGGAGGAGGGCGGGCAGTGGCATGGGGCCTGGCGCCTGTGGCTGGGCGATCAGCGTGAGCAGGGCACAGCCCAGGGCGCCGATCCGGCCGCATTGGCTGACGCGGTGATGTTGGCGGTGAACCAGCGCCTGGCGCCGCGCTTCGTCGCCAAGCCGGGCGTGGCGACTGAACAGTTGCTGGAGGTGCAGGGCATGAACCTTGAGCGGTATGCGGCGCTTGGGCGTTTGCTCGAACCATTTGGTGGGCAGTTGCAGCAGGTTGAGGGCGATCGGATCGTCTATCGAGTCAATGGCAGCGCCGAGCAATTGAAGGCGCAACTGGCCCTGGCGAAACTTCAGGAGATTCCGTCCGGCGAGGCCGTCGCGCCAGTGCCAGTGGCGCCTCCCGCCGCCGATGGCTCGGCCCCGGTTGCAGCACCTGTGCCGGCGCCGGCAGCCAATCTGCGGTTCCGCTGGTAGGTTTTCTTTCTTTATATAGCTAGGAGTGGTTCATGGGCGATACGCGGCGTTGGTTCTGGTTGGGTGGGGTTGCCCTGCTGTTCGCCCTTATCTATTTGCTGCATCCGATCCTGACGCCGTTCCTGGTTGCGCTGCTGCTGGCCTATCTGTTCGATCCGGTGGTGGATCGCCTGGAAAAACTCGGCCTGTCGCGCACATGGGGCGTGGTGGCGGTATTTGCACTGTTCACCTTGATTGTGAGCGCGTTGTTGCTGGTGCTGATACCGATGCTCGCCAAGCAACTGTTGCGCCTGTACGAATTGGCGCCGCAGATGCTCGATTGGTTGCAGCACAGCGCGATGCCGTGGGTGCAATCGAAGCTGGGGTTGGCGGACGGTTTCTGGAAGTTCGACAAGGTCAAGGCGGCCATCAGCGAGCACATGGGCCAGACCACCGACATCGTTGGCGTGGTGTTGAGCCAGGCCACGGCCTCGGGCCTGGCGTTGATCGGCTGGCTGGCGAACCTGGTGCTGATTCCGGTGGTGGCCTTTTATCTGCTGCGGGATTGGGACTTGATGATGGCCAAGATCCGCAGCCTGCTGCCGCGTCACCGTGAAGAACGCATCATGACCTTGACCTTCGAATGCCACGAAGTGCTGGGGGCGTTCGTGCGCGGGCAACTGCTGGTGATGGTGGCCCTGGGTTTCATCTATGCCGCAGGGCTGATGCTGGTAGGACTGGAACTGGGCCTGTTGATTGGCCTGATCGCCGGCCTGGCCGCCATCGTGCCGTACATGGGGTTTGTGATTGGTATTGGCGCGGCATTGATCGCCGGGTTGTTCCAGTTCGGCGGCGACCTGTACCCGATGGTGGGCATCGTCGCGGTGTTCATGGTCGGTCAGGCGCTGGAGGGCATGGTGCTGACGCCGCTGCTGGTGGGCGATCGTATTGGCCTGCATCCGGTAGCGGTGATCTTCGCGATCCTGGCTGGGGGAGAGTTGTTCGGCTTCACCGGGATTCTGTTGGCGCTGCCGGTGGCAGCGGTGATCATGGTGCTGGTGCGCCATATGCATGATTTGTACAAGGATTCGGACATTTATAGCGGCGCTGAAGACCCCGACTTGTAGGGCAAATCGTTGGCGGAGCGTCAGGGAAACCGACGCTCTGTTCTCTTGCCGCTGCAAACCTTTGATTTTGCTCGTGGTCCGGCGCATTGTGCGGTCCGTGTCACGGGTATAAACTTTGCGAACTTTACACAGAGGCCACTAACGGTTCCTTTGGAACTGTTCAGTCAGCATGAAACCGATTCAGCTGCCCCTAGGTGTGCGTCTGCGTGATGACGCCACCTTTATCAATTACTACCCAGGCGCCAATGCCGCTGCACTCGGCTATGTCGAGCGGCTTTGCGAAGCCGACGCCGGCTGGACCGAAAGCCTGATCTACCTGTGGGGCAAGGACGGGGTAGGGCGCACGCATCTGTTGCAGGCCGCGTGCCTGCGGTTCGAACAATTGGGCGAACCTGCGGTGTACCTGCCGTTGGCCGAATTGCTTGACCGCGGTGTTGAGATCCTCGACAACCTTGAGCAATACGAACTGGTCTGCCTGGACGATCTCCAGGCCGTGGCTGGCAAGGCTGATTGGGAAGAGGCGCTGTTTCATCTGTTCAATCGGTTGCGCGACAGCGGTCGGCGCTTGTTGATCGCCGCGTCGACGTCGCCACGGGAGCTGCCGGTGAAGCTGGCGGACCTCAAGTCCCGTCTTACCCTGGCGCTGATTTTCCAGATGCGTCCGCTTTCCGACGAAGACAAACTTCGTGCCTTGCAGCTGCGCGCGTCCCGGCGTGGCCTGCACCTGACCGACGAAGTGGGGCATTTCATCCTCACCCGTGGCACCCGCAGCATGAGCGCGTTGTTCGAACTGCTCGAGCGCCTCGACCAGGCCTCCCTCCAGGCCCAGCGCAAGCTGACCATTCCTTTTTTGAAAGAAACTTTGGGCTGGTAGAACCGTTGCAAGTAGTGGCTCTTCGCCTGCTCTGGGCGCGGCGAAACCCGCGGTCCTGCTGGGCTGCAGGCCACGTGACGTTAAAAATGGGCTTAAGCGCTTAGATGTAAACGTAAAACCGAGAAGTCACATTTGCATCGATTGAATTTGCAAATGAGGTTGATAGAAGGCATAGTCTCGCCATCTTTACTACTTCAGCCACGGTCGTGCCCATGCTAAATCGCTTCGCACCCCTCGTGCCTCTCGCACTCGTTACCCTGTTGTTTGGTTGCGCTGCCCACTCCCCAGTGTCCCAGCAAGAGCAACAACCACAGGTCAAGAACTCCGTTACCGCCCAGTCTTCCTCCGTTGCGTTCCAGGAAGAAATGGCCTCCGACAAAGAGCTCGCAGCTTTCGCCGGCAGCAAGCCTTACCAGCTTCCAGTATTGGCTGACAGCATCCTGGAACGTGGGATGTCGTTGATCGGTACCCGCTACCGTTTTGGCGGCACCTCTGAAGCTGGCTTCGATTGCAGCGGTTTCATCGGTTATCTGTTCCGCGAAGAGGCCGGCATGAACCTGCCGCGCTCCACCCGCGAAATGATCAACGTGAATGCCCCACTGGTTGCGCGCAACCAACTGGAGCCCGGTGACCTGCTGTTCTTCAGCACCAACGGTCGCCGCGGTCGCGTCAGCCACGCCGGTATCTACCTGGGCGACAACCAGTTCATCCATTCCAGCAGCCGCCGCAGCGGTGGCGTGCGCATCGACAGCCTGGGCGACAGCTACTGGAGCAAGACCTTCATCGAAGCCAAGCGCGCCCTTGCCATGGCACCGACTGTGGTCACTGCCCGCAAGTAAGCACACAGTTTGTAAGGCAAACTTAAAGTCTTACTTGAAGTTTGCTGCATAGCCGCTAGAATCCTTGATCATTGATTGATGGCAATCCGCCTGCGTACTCCGCAGGCGGATTTGTTTTCATGCCCACGGCAGAAAAGCCGCATCCAGATCAGGATTGTTCTGCATATGTCGACGTCGGCCCGCCTCGCTCTCATGTTCCTCGCCGCGCTACTCAGCGCCTGCGCCAGCCGCACTCCACCGCCAGCTCCCGTGCGGGCTCCAGTGGTCTTTGCCCCCTCGCAAACCTTTTCCCCGGCTGCCGAAGATGTGCTGTTCCGGGCATTGGGTTTGGTGGGGACGCCGTATCGCTGGGGCGGTAATACGCCGGATTCGGGTTTCGATTGCAGCGGCTTGATTGGTTACGTCTACCGCGATGCCGCCGGCATATCCCTACCGCGTTCTACCCGCGAGATGATCGGCATGCGCGCTCCGGATGTGGGCAAGGAGGCCTTGCAGACAGGTGATTTGATTTTCTTCGCCACCAACGGCGGCTCCCAGGTCAGCCATGCCGGGATCTATGTGGGCGAGGGCCGTTTCGTCCATGCACCGGCCACCGGTGGCACGGTCAAGCTCGACAGCTTGTCCAAGGCCTATTGGCAGAAGGCTTACCTGGGCGCCAAGCGGGTGCTGCAGTCGGAGCATCTGGCGCGCAATCCCTGATGCGAAGGTTCAGGCCAGCGCAAATCTGTGGCGAGGGGATTTATCCCCGCTGGGCTGCGCAGCAGCCCTAAAGCCTGAAATCCCGAATCTTCAGGCCGATCGCATCCAAACCGCTTTTTGGGGCTGCTTCGCAGCCCAGCGGGGATAAATCCCCTCGCCACAAGGATATGGGTGTGACCGGTACTATTGACTCGACACCCGCCAAACCTTGTTCCCCACATCATCAGCCACCAGCAACCCGCCCTGTTGATCGATCACCACGCCCACCGGCCGGCCCTGGGCTTTTTCGTCGGCGTTCAGGAAACCGGTGAGCACATCCACGGGTTGGCCCACGGGTTTGCCGCCAGTGAACGGTACAAAAATCACTTTATAACCACTGTGGGGCTTACGGTTCCAGGAACCGTGCTGCCCGATGAACGCCCCTTCGGTGAACGGTGCCGGCAAGCGGCTGCCTTCGGCGAAGGTCAGGCCTAGCGATGCGGTGTGAGGGCCGACGGCATAGTCCGGGGCGATGGCCTTGGCCACCAGGTCCGGGTTCTGCGGTTCGACCCGGGTATCGACATGCTGCCCGTAATAGCTGTAGGGCCAGCCATAGAACGCGCCGTCCTTGACCGAAGTGATGTAGTCCGGCACCAGGTCGCTGCCGATTTCATCCCGCTCGTTCACGGCCGTCCACAGGGCACCGCTGCGGGGTTCCCAGGTCAGGCCGTTGGGGTTGCGCAGGCCCGAGGCAAATATGCGGTGATTGCCGCTGGCTCGGTCCACTTCCCAGATGGCGGCGCGACCTTCCTCGGCCTCCATGCCGTTTTCCGCGACGTTGCTGTTCGAGCCAGTGGTGACGTACAGCTTGCTGCCGTCCCGGCTGGCGATCACGTTTTTGGTCCAGTGATGATTGAGCGTGCCGCCCGGCAAATCGACGACTTTGGTCGGTTGTGCCTTGATCTGCGTGTCACCGTCCTTGTAGGGGAAGCGGATCAGCCGGTCGGTGTCGGCCACGTACAGGTCATTGCCCACCAGGGTCATGCCGAACGGCGAGTTGAGGTTTTCCAGGAACACCGTACGGGTTTCGGCAACGCCGTCGTGATTGGCGTCGCGTAGCAGCGTGATGCGATTGGGGCTGGGCACGCCGGCACCGGCGCGGCCCATGACCTTTTTCATCACCCAGCCGCGGATGCCCTTGGAATCGTCCGGTTTGGGTGGGGCGTTGGTTTCGGCCACCAGCACATCGCCGTTGGGCAACACATAGAGCCAGCGCGGATGGTCCAGTCCTTCGGCGAAGGCGACCACTTGCAGGCCTGGGGCCGGGGTGGGTTTGGCGCCGCTGGCCCAGCCGACGGCTTCGGCGATGTTGACGGTAGGCACCAGGGTCTTGTTCGGTTCAGGCAGTTTCGGCGCGGGACCGGTGCCGTCGGACACTTGCAGGGTGGACGACTCGCCACAAGCGACAAGCCCGGCGGCAAGGGCGACGATCAGGAGATGAGGTGGCTTGAGCATGCTGGCTTCCCTATGAATGCATGTGGTTATTCATAGAGAAGCGTAGACGCGCGATGGTTCAACCGGTCAGCCGTGGGCCTGTTTGAATAGCACGGCGATGCCGGGGTGATAGAAGCCGGCTTCATTGCGCAACTTGCGGTAGGCGTAGGGGAAGTACCAGGCCACGGCGCAGGTGTTTTCCTTTTGCAGGTCGTCGATCATGTCCTGCAATTCTTCGGGCGTGGCGCTCTGCTGGGCTTTTTGCGGCGAGACGAACAGGCAACCCAACTTCAGGTCGCTGGCATAGCTGATGCGCTTGGCATCGCTGGCGGCCTCCTGCAGCGGCTGGGTCAGGTTCAGGTTGTTGACCTTGGGCCAGCGTTGGGTGGCCTGGATGAAGGCGCGCTCCTCGGTACTGGCGATAAACAGATCGGCGCTGACATTGCGTTCGCCTTCTTCATTCTGCTTGCGGGTCGGGGCATTCTGCAGCGTGACCATCTCGGCCATCCAGGCCGCGGCCGACAGCAGGCCCAGGTTGGCCCGTTCATCGAACCAGTAAGGCGTGTCGTTATCGCCGCGCACGGCGTTGTAGCGGTCGATACAGTCAAACCAACGTTCCAGCACCGGACGCAGGAATTCCAGTTTTGGATTGCTGATGATCATGCCTTGCATACATTGCCCTCTTGTTCTTGTGATATCGGGTCGTGATGCCGCTTTGATATCACTTCCCTCGGCGTGACACAAGATTGACGTCATTTCTTTGATCTCTGCCAATAAACAGCGCTGGACCCGTGGCGGCTTTAATTGACGCTCCACCCCCAACCCTCTAACCTTCGCCGCTTGTTTCAGGTGCTCTGTGGCCGTGGCCGACAGAGTGAAACAGGGAAGCCGGTGAGTGCACACGAACCCGGCGCTGCCCCCGCAACGGTAAATGAGTCAAGGTTGCCTACAGGCCACTGTGTCCATGGACATGGGAAGGCGCGCAGCCCGGCATCACGCCGCTCATGAGCCCGGAGACCGGCCTGATTCATCCAACGGCATCACGGTGGGCGATGCCAGGCTTGTTGCCGTCTTTTTTGTGCCCGCCCGCCGTTATCCAAGCCCAACGGAGAGCTCCCCCATGACCGACACCCCGGATCGCGACGAACGCCACCTGGCGCGCATGCTGCGCAAGAAAGCCGTGATCGACGAGCGTATCGCCAATTCGCCGAACGAGTGTGGCCTGCTGCTGGTGCTGACCGGCAACGGCAAGGGCAAGAGCAGTTCGGCGTTCGGCATGCTCGCCCGGGCCATGGGCCACGGCATGCAGTGCGGCGTGGTGCAGTTCATCAAGGGGCGCAACAGCACGGGCGAAGAATTGTTTTTCCGCCGCTTCCCGGAGCAGGTGCGTTTTCATGTCATGGGCGAAGGCTTCACTTGGGAAACCCAGGACCGCCAGCGCGACATCGCCGCCGCCGAAGCGGCCTGGGCGGTATCGCGCCAGTTGCTCGGCGATCCTTCCGTTGGCCTGGTGGTGCTCGATGAACTCAACATCGCCCTCAAGCACGGTTACCTCGACCTCGATCAGGTGCTCAGCGACCTCCAGGCCCGCCCGCCGATGCAACACGTGGTGGTGACCGGTCGTGGCGCCAAGCCGGAAATGATCGAACTGGCCGACACCGTCACCGAGATGGGCATGGTCAAGCACGCGTTCCAGGCCGGCATCAAGGCGCAGAAAGGCGTCGAGCTGTGAGTGACACGTCCATGACGAGTCGCCATTGCCCGGCGGTGCTGATCGCCGCTCCGGCTTCGGGTCAAGGCAAGACCACCGTCACCGCTGCCCTGGCCCGTTTGCATCGCAACCAGGGGCGCAAGGTGCGCGTCTTCAAGTGTGGTCCGGACTTTCTCGACCCGATGATCCTTGAGCGGGCCAGCGGCGCGCCGGTCTATCAGTTGGACATGTGGATGGTCGGCGAGCAGGAAAGTCGCCGGTTGTTGTGGGAAGCCGCCGCCGAAGCGGACCTGATCCTGATCGAAGGGGTGATGGGGCTGTTCGACGGCACCCCGTCCAGCGCCGACCTGGCGCGACATTTTGGTGTACCGGTGCTGGCGGTGATCGATGGCACGGCCATGGCCCAGACCTTCGGCGCCCTGGCCCTGGGCCTGGCGCGTTATCAAGCGGACTTGCCGTTCGCTGGCGTATTGGCTAACCGGGTTGGCACCTTGCGCCACGCGCAGTTGCTCGAAGGCAGCCTGACCGAAGGCCTGCGCTGGTACGGCGCGCTGTCCCGGGAAACCGGCATCGAGTTGCCCAGCCGCCACCTCGGGCTGGTCCAGGCCAGCGAGTTGAATGACCTCGACCTGCGCCTCGACGCGGCAGCAGAGGCCTTGGCCGGAAGTTGCGAAGTGGCGCTGCCGCCGGCGGTCGAGTTCGCCGCGCCTGAGGTGATCGACCCGCAGCCATGGCTCGACGGTGTGCGCATCGCCGTGGCCCGGGACGAAGCGTTTGCCTTCACCTATGGCGCGAGCCTGGATCTGTTGCGGGCCATGGGCGCGCAGTTGAGCTTTTTTTCGCCGATTCATGACAGCGAATTGCCCGAGGCGGACAGCCTGTATCTGCCCGGCGGTTATCCAGAGCTGCACCACGTTGCGTTGGCCCGGAATACGCCGATGCTGGCGGCGATCCGTGCCCACCACGCAGCTGGTAAGCCGTTGCTCGCCGAATGTGGCGGCATGTTGTATCTGCTCGATTCATTGACCGATGTCGAAGGCGTGCGCGCCGAGCTGCTGGGTTTGCTGGCGGGTGAGGCGCAGATGCAAACGCGCCTGGCGGCCCTGGCGCTGCAATCAGTAGACTTGCCGGAAGGCATCTTGCGTGGGCATACCTATCATCATTCGCTGACCAGCACCGAACTTGAACCGATTGCCCGTGGCCATAGCCCCAACGGCGGGCGTGGGGCAGAAGCGGTGTTCCGGCAAGGGCGGATGACGGCTTCCTATGTTCATTTTTATTTTCCGTCGAATCCGAGGGCGATTGCCGCGCTGTTTGCGCCTGACCTTGAGGCCGCGAAAAGGCCATGACCGACAACGCTTTCTCCCAGGCCGAACGCGATGCGGTCTACCGCGCCATCGCCGAGCGCCGTGACATGCGCCACTTCAGCGGCGGCACGGTCGAACCGGCCTTGCTGCGCCGCCTACTGGAAGCCGCGCACCAGGCGCCCAGCGTCGGCCTGATGCAGCCGTGGCGGTTCATCCGCATCAGCGACCGCGCCTTGCGCGGGAACATCCAGCAATTGGTGGAAGAAGAACGCATCCGCACCGCCGAGGCCCTCGGCGAGCGCAGCGATGAGTTCATGAAACTCAAGGTCGAAGGCATCAATGACTGCGCCGAAGTGCTGGTGGCGGCGTTGATGGAGGATCGCGAGCGGCACATCTTCGGTCGCCGGACCTTGCCGGAAATGGACCTGGCCTCGCTGTCCTGTGCGATCCAGAACCTGTGGCTGGCGGCCCGCGCCGAAGGCCTGGGGATGGGCTGGGTGTCGTTGTTCGACCCCCAGGCTTTGGCCGATATGCTGGGCCTGCCAGCGGGCGCCAAGCCGTTGGCGATACTCTGCCTGGGGCCGGTCGAGGCTTTTTACCCGGCGCCGATGCTCGCCCTGGAAGGCTGGGCGCAACCGCGTTCGCTGAATGAACTGCTCTATGAAAACCAGTGGGGCGTGCGCCCATGAGCGTGGCCTTGCTCACGGTCGCCGCGGTGGCGCTGGATGCGCTGCTGGGCGAGCCCCGGCGTTGGCATCCGCTGGTGGCGTTCGGCGGTTTTGCCTCGCGGATCGAACAACGTTTCAACTCCGGTGGGCGCGGTTGGCGCAGCCATGGGGTGACGGCGTGGATCATCGCCGTGGTGCCCTTGACCTTGCTCGCCACGGCCCTGTCCTGGGCGCCCATGGTTGGCTGGCTGGTGGACATCCTTGCGCTGTACTGCGCCCTCGGCCTGCGCAGCCTCGGCGAACATGTCGAGCCGGTGGCCCAGGCGCTGCGCAGTGGCGATCTGGACGCCGCGCGCCAGCGGGTGGGCTACCTAGTCAGCCGCGAAACTCGGGAATTGGATGAAACCGCCGTGGCTCGCGCCGCCACCGAGTCGGTGCTGGAGAACGGCAGCGACGCGGTGTTCGCCGCGCTGTTCTGGTTCGCCGTGGCCGGTGCGCCTGGCGTGGTGTTGTACCGCCTGAGCAATACCCTCGATGCCATGTGGGGCTATCGCAACGAGCGCTTCGAGCGCTTCGGCTGGGCGGCGGCAAAGATCGACGATGTACTCAACTACATTCCGGCGCGCCTGGTGGCGTTGACCTACGCGCTGCTCGGCAAGACCCGCCTGGCACTCAAATGCTGGCGCAGCCAGGGCCCGACCTGGGACAGCCCCAATGCCGGGCCGGTGATGGCCGCCGGTGCCGGTGCGCTGGGTGTGGAGTTGGGCGGGGCGGCGGTTTATCACGGTGAACTGCACCAACGTCCGCCGCTGGGCGAAGGCGTGCCGGCGAGCGCGGATTCCATTGATCGCGGCTGGCAATTGGTCCAGCGCGGGGTATGGTTATGGCTGCTGATTCTCTGCCTGGGAGCTGAGTTTTATGCTTGAGCACGGTGGGCGCTTGCGTAACGCAGCCCGGCAATACGGGATCGCCGAGGCTAACTGGCTGGATTTGTCCAGCGGCCTGGCGCCTTGGCCGTTCGAAGTTCCGGCGATTCCCCTGCGGGCCTGGGCGCGCCTGCCGGAAACCGATGACGGCCTGGAACAGGCCGCCTGCGACTACTACGGTGCGTTGGATGTGTTGCCGGTGGCCGGTTCGCAAATGGCCATCCAGCTGTTGCCGCGCCTGCGCCGGGCCGGCAAGGTCGGCGTGCTCTCGCCGTGTTACGCCGAGCACGCCGAAGCCTGGCGCCGCAGCGGCTACATCGTGCGCGAAGTGCTGGAGTCGGAGGTGGATTTCTTTCTCGACAGCCTCGACGTGCTGGTGGTGGTCAATCCGAACAATCCCACGGGCCGGAGCCTTGCACCCGAGCGCTTGCTGGACTGGCATGCGCGCCTGGCCCAGCGCGGTGGCTGGCTGGTGGTGGATGAAGCCTTCATGGACGTCACGCCGACGCGGAGTCTGGCAGCGCACACCCATCTGGTCGGGTTGATCGTGCTGCGCTCGTTTGGCAAGTTCTTTGGCCTGGCCGGGGTTCGCCTGGGGTTTGTACTGGCCGAGCGCCGCTTGCTCAAGTTGCTCGCCGAACAGGTCGGGCCGTGGGTGGTCAGCGGGCCGACCCGGGTGCTGGGGCAGGCGTGCTTGCTGGACACTGATGCCCACGCCTACCAGCGCCAACGCTGCGAAGCCACCAGCCAACGCCTGGCGCTGATGCTCGAACGCCACGGCTTCAAGCCGCAGGGCGGCTGCGGGTTGTTCCAATGGCTGGTCACCGAACACGCCCTGGGGCTTCATGATTTCATGGCCCATCGCGGCATTCTCCTGCGCTTGTTTACCAACACCAGCAGCCTGCGCTTCGGACTGCCAGCCGACGACAGCGAATTCCTGCGCCTCGAACAGGCTTTCGAGGCCTACACCAAGGACATTCGATGACCACTGTGATGGTGCAAGGCACCACGTCCGATGCCGGCAAAAGTACCTTGGTCACGGCGTTGTGCCGCTGGGTCCGCCGCCAGGGTGTCAGCGTGGTGCCGTTCAAGCCGCAGAACATGGCGCTCAACAGCGCCGTGACCGCTGACGGCGGCGAAATCGGCCGCGCCCAGGCGGTGCAGGCCCAGGCCGCCGGCCTCGAACCGCATACCGACATGAACCCGGTGCTGCTCAAGCCTAACAGCGACACGGGCGCCCAGGTGATCATCCACGGTCGCGCCGTGACCACCATGAACGCCGTGGCCTATCACGATTACAAAGCCATCGCGATGCAAGCGGTGCTGGCCTCCCACGCGCGCTTGAGCGCGACCTATCCGGTAGTGATGGTGGAGGGCGCGGGCTCGCCAGCGGAGATCAACCTGCGTGCTGGCGACATTGCCAACATGGGCTTTGCCGAGGCGGTGGACTGCCCGGTGCTGCTGATCGCCGACATCAATCGCGGCGGAGTATTCGCCCATCTGGTCGGTACGCTGGAGTTGCTTTCCCCCAGTGAGCAGGCGCGGGTCAAGGGTTTCGTCATCAACCGTTTTCGCGGTGACATCGCCTTGTTGCAACCGGGCCTGGATTGGCTGGAGGCGCGCACCGGCAAACCGGTGGTGGGCGTGTTGCCCTACGTGATGGACCTGCACCTGGAAGCCGAGGACGGCCTCGACCAGCGCCAGGCCGACAAGGCCGAACAGGTGCTCAAGGTGGTGGTGCCGGTGCTGCCGCGCATCAGCAACCACACCGATTTCGATCCGTTGCGCCTGCACCCGCAGGTCGACCTGCAATTCATCGGCCCCGGCCAGGCCATCCCACCGGCCGATCTGATCATCCTGCCCGGTTCGAAAAGCGTGCGCAGTGACCTGGCCTACCTGCGTGCCAACGGTTGGGAAAGCGCCCTCCAACGGCACCTGCGCTACGGCGGCAAGCTGCTGGGCATCTGCGGCGGCTTGCAGATGCTCGGCCAGCAGGTCCACGACCCGCTGGGGCTGGAAGGCGCAGCGGGCTCCAGTGCCGGCCTGGGCCTGCTGGATTTCGAAACGACGCTGGAACACGAGAAACAACTGCGCAATGTCCGCGGGCGATTGGCCTTGGAAGAGGCTGAGGTCAGCGGCTATGAGATTCACGCCGGGGTGACCACCGGCCCGGCACTGGAACACGCAGCGGTGTACTTGGAAGACGGCCGTTGCGACGGCGCGCAAAGTCTCGATGGGCAGATTTTCGGCACCTACCTGCACGGGCTGTTCGAATCTTCCCAGAGCAGCAGCGCGTTGTTGCGCTGGGCTGGGTTGCAGGATGTGCAGGCGGTGGATTACCACGGCTTGCGCGAGCGGGACATCGAGCGGTTGGCGGATCTGGTGGAGCGGCATTTGGACACTGGGTTGTTGCGTGAACTCTGTGGGATTTAGGTTGGCTGTAATGGCCTCATCGCCATTTGAAAGGTAAAACACATGCTGCAACTGATCCTCGGCGGCGCCCGCTCCGGCAAGAGTCGCCTGGCGGAAAAACTCGCCACGGACACTCAATTACCCGTGACCTACATCGCCACCAGCCAACCCCTGGACGGCGAGATGAACGCACGGGTCGCCCAGCACCGCGCCCGTCGCCCGGCCGAGTGGGCGCTGGTGGAAGAACCCTTGGCCCTGGCCCGGGTGCTGCAAGAAAACGCCGCCCCCGGCCACTGCCTGCTGGTGGATTGCCTGACCCTGTGGCTGACCAACCTGCTGATGCTCGACGACCCCGAGCGGCTGAAAGCAGAACGCGAAGCGCTGCTGGACTGCCTCGCCGCGCTGCCCGGGGAGATCATTTTTGTCAGCAACGAGACCGGCATGGGTGTCGTGCCCCTGGGCGAGTTGACTCGCCGTTATGTCGATGAAGCCGGTTGGCTGCATCAAGCCTTGGCCGAACGGTGTCAGCGCGTCGTGCTGACCGTCGCCGGCCTGCCCCTGACTCTCAAAGGTACTGCGTTATGAATCACCGTTGGTGGCTGGACCTGTGCAAGCCCCTCGATACCCAGGCCCTCGAACAGGCCACGGCCCGTCAGCAACAACTGACCAAACCGGCTGGCTCCCTCGGGCGGCTGGAGTCGGTGGCGGTGCAACTGGCGGGGCTGCAAGGGCAGGTCAAGCCGAGTCTGGATCACGTCTGGATCGCGATTTTTGCCGGCGACCATGGCGTGGTGGCGGAGGGCGTCTCAGCCTTTCCCCAGGAAGTGACCGGGCAGATGCTGCTCAACTTCGTCAGCGGCGGCGCGGCCATCAGCGTCCTGGCGCGGCAACTGGGCGCTTCGCTGGAAGTGGTGGACCTGGGCACCGTGACGCCTGCGCTGGACCTGCCCGGCGTGCGGCATCTGCGCGTCGGCCCCGGCACGGCGAATTTCGTCCACGGCCCGGCGATGACCGTGGCCCAGGGCGAGCAAGCCCTGCAAGCCGGCCGCGACAGTGTGCTGCGTGCCGTTGCAACCGGAACGCACTTGTTCATCGGCGGCGAGATGGGCATCGGCAACACCACGGCAGCCAGCGCCCTGGCCTGTGCCTTGCTCGATTGCCCGGTGGCGCATCTGGTCGGCCCGGGCACCGGCCTGGACGCGGCGGGTGTCAGCCACAAGGCCCAAGTGATCGAACGGGCCCTGGCGCTGCACGCAGCCCAACGCGACGACCCGTTGCAGACCCTGTTCAACTTCGGCGGTTTTGAAATCGCCGCGTTGGCCGGCGCGTACCTGGCCTGTGCCCAGCAAGGCGTCGCCGTACTGGTGGACGGGTTCATCTGCAGCGTCGCGGCCCTGGTGGCGGTGCGCCTCAATCCCGGATGCCGGCCATGGTTGCTGTTCGGCCATCGCGGCGCCGAACCGGGCCATCGTCACGTGCTGGAAACCCTCGGCGCCGAACCGCTGCTGGACCTCGGCCTGCGCCTGGGCGAGGGCAGTGGCGCGGCGTTGGCGGTGCCACTGTTGCGCCTGGCCTGTGACCTTCACGGGCAGATGGCGACGTTTGCCGAAGCCGCCGTGGCGGATCGCCCGGCATGACCTTGCGCCTGGACCTGCTGCGTCACGGCGAAACCGAGCTGGGCGGCGGACTGCGCGGCAGCCTCGACGACGCCTTGACCGCCAAGGGCTGGGAGCAGATGCACGCGGCAGTCATAGAAGGCGGGCCCTGGGATCGGCTGGTCAGTTCGCCGTTGCAGCGTTGCGCCCGTTTCGCCGAACAACTCGGCGCCCGACTCGGCCTGCCGGTGCACTTGGACAAGGATCTGCAAGAGCTGCATTTCGGCGCTTGGGAAGGTCGCAGCGCGGCGGCGTTGATGGAGACTGACGCTGAAGCACTGGGGCGGTTCTGGGCCGATCCCTACAGCTTCACGCCACCCGATGGCGAGCCAGTGCTGGCGTTTTCCGAGCGGGTTTTGGCGGCGGTCGAACGCCTGCATAGCGCCTATGCCGGCCAGCGGGTCTTGCTGGTCAGCCATGGCGGCGTGATGCGCTTGCTGCTGGCCCAGGCCCGGGGTCTGCCTCGGGAGCAACTGCTCAATGTCGAAGTCGGCCACGGCGCGTTGTTTTCTCTGCAAGTGTCGTCCGACGCCGTGCTGTCAGAGGTTGGCTGAAGATGCTGCCATTCTGGATCGCCCTGCAATTTCTCAGCAGCCTGCCGGTTCGCCTGCCGGGCATGCCCGAGCCCGGGCAACTGGGCCGTTCGCTGTTGTTCTACCCGCTGGTGGGCCTGTTGTTCGGCGGCTTGCTGTGGCTGCTCAATGCGTGGCTGACAGGCGCGCCGCCGCTGCTGCACGCCGCGCTGTTGCTGACCGCTTGGGTGTTGCTCAGCGGCGGCCTGCACCTCGATGGCCTGGCCGACAGCGCCGACGCCTGGCTGGGCGGTTTTGGTGACCGCGAACGCACGCTGCTGATCATGAAGGATCCGCGCAGCGGACCCATTGCGGTGATCACCTTGGTGTTGGTGCTGCTGCTCAAGTTCGCCGCGCTGCTGGCGTTGATCGAGCAGGGGCAAGCGTTGGTCTTGATCATCGTGCCGGTGCTGGGGCGTGCGGCGTTGCTTGGCCTGTTTCTCAGCACACCTTACGTGCGCGCCGGCGGGTTGGGCCAAGCGCTTGCCGATCATTTGCCCCGGCGCGCAGGTGGATGGGTGTTGTTGGTGTGTGCGTTGGGCTGTGTGCTGGTGGCGGGGTGGCCCGGTGTTTGGGCATTGGCCATTGCTTTCGCGGTGTTCGTTGGCTTGCGGCGGATGATGCTGCGCAGGCTCGGGGGCTGCACCGGGGATACAGCCGGGGCGTTGCTGGAGTTGCTTGAAATAGCGGTGTTGGTGGGGTTGGGGTGGGTCTGAGTTGACGGGAAACGCGATGGTGGGCCGTTTCGGGATTTGAGGGGGGTGTACTGAATTTTGTGTAAACGGGGTTGCTGTTAATCCTGCAAAAGCCTGTCTTCGAACTGGATGCTGAACCTGTTTAGAGCCCCCGCCCAGTCCCTGATTGGCATCGTCCACTTCTTGCTGATGTTATTCAGCGCCAGATAAAAGAGCTTCATTACCGCATCATCGGTCGGGAATGAGGCCCTGCTTTTGGTGACCTTGCGCAGACTCATGTTGATCGACTCGATGGCGTTGGTGGTGTAAATCACCCTCCGGATCTCCGGTGGATAATCGAACAGAGGGATGACTCTCGCCCAGTTTTTGCGCCACGAC
>NZ_FPIX01000026.1:0-89872 GCF_900119205.1 Pseudomonas sp. NFACC16-2
GATTGCTAAATAATTGCTACAGAAAGGGGGGGGATAGCGCACCTAAGCAAGTAGGGCGGCGTGGGCGGCGGTTAATCGGTCCAATCCATCATCGGGGCGACGGAGAAGCGGCGGGTGAGTGGAGCGGTTTGTAGGGGCATTGGGGAGTCTGAGTTATCGGGGCGAATGGGGCGCAGTTTATCAGGGATGCTTGTCAGGTACTTGGCGGGTTCTCAAGCCTGGCCCTCAATCTTCCGTGACAACCAGAAAGAGCGCCTGCTCGGTTTAGGGTTTCTAAGCAGACCTTGTGTTAACGATTTATTGTGGCTACGATAATTGCATGCAGATTACCTATGACCCAGCCAAAGACGCTCGCAACATCGAAGAACGTGGACTTCCGTTTGCCCTCGTGCGGGACTTTGAATGGTCTACAGCATTGATCCTGGAAGATGATCGATTCGACTACGGCGAGTGTCGTTATCGGGCGATGGGATACATAGGGGATCGGCTGCATGTCGTAGTGTTTACCCCACGGGGTGACGCGGTCCACATCATCAGCTTTCGTAAAGCCAACAAACGGGAGGTCAAAAATTATGACCAAGAAACCCAGTCCTGAGAGGGTCGATACGGCAAACCCCGAATGGTCGACCGAAGACTTTGCCAAGGCCAAACCAGCCAGCGAGGTGCTTGTTGGGTTGTTTGGCAAAGCTCAGGCAAAGGAAATGCTCAAGCCAAAGCGTGGTCGACCCAAGTCGGTAGCCACTAAAGAGCACGTCAATGTTCGTTTCGATGCTGACGTGCTGGAGAGATTCAGAGCTTCTGGCCCGGGCTGGCAAACGCGGATGAACGCCGCCTTGGCTGATTGGCTCAAAACGCATACACCCGAAGAATTGAAGGCTTAGTCGCCAAATATTATTCGCAAAAATAATTAGCCGTCGATGAGGCGGCTTTTTGCTGCCTGCTGATTAGCTTTGTCTCGGTAACGGTATAATAAATCCGTCCACTTTTTCAGGATTTGGAGGCGATCACCGTCTACGCGATACGGAATCAGATAAGACCCGTTTGGGACTGCCCATTCTCGCGTCTGTTTTGATTCCAGCGCCGGGCACGCATCGCTGCCACTTGGTCATCGGAAGCGAATTTGCCTTGGTCAGCTTCCTTTACCGCAAGTTCGATCTGTGTGGTCAGCGCTTTTTCATGTTCGATGTAGTCGCGAAGAACGTCCATCGCCAGGTAGCTCGCACTTTGGCCGTTGGTCTTGGCCAGATCGGCGAGGGAGTTCGATAGGTCTTCGGGCAGATTCAGCGATATGCCGGACATGGCAGCCTTGATGGTGGACGTTTTCGGGCATCTTACGCCGTTGACCGAGCGCTTGAATCAGCAGGCCGTCGCAAGGTATGTCTCGACGTGAATTGTTTCCCTCTTGCGCAGATCTGAAAAGCCTCACAGACGCCGCCGTCGAGGGTACATTTCTGCGGGTAATAGCATGACGTTGATCTCACATCGAGAATCAAAGTAAATGAGACTGCCCCATTCTCACTGGCTCATGCTTATGCTGATTATGGTTTCGGTTTGGATGTCTACCAAGCTCAATGCACCGTCGGAAAATGCGCAGCCAGTGTCGATATATACGACATTGCCCAAGCGCATAATGCTGGGTACTGTTGAATGACCAACATAGAGTCGGTCTATTCCTTTAATGGGCGTGTGGTCGTTTTGCTCGATTTTTTCTCTGGCATACAGGGCTGTCTTCAAGGCTTGTCGCTGATGCTGTGCCCCCGATTTTCCAGTGATAGCATCTTTAGCTTCCTGCCAACCATCATTACTCCTGATGACAGGAGCTTCGGCATGGACTATTCCAATTGTTTGATCACTTGATAAATTTATCTCAATGATCAGTGGAAGTGCTTGCAGGGCTTTTGATAGTTCTTGCTGAATATCGGGTTGTAACTCGTAGAGCCAAGCACCACCGTTTCGGATATGTCGGGGTATGTCACCATGGCCGGAGATGCAGTCAATGAGCATCTGCTCATGATTGCCGCGCACGGCGTGGAACCACGGCTTTTCAAGCCAGTTCAATACGTCCATGGAATCGGGGCCGCGGTCGATAAGGTCTCCCACGGAAAAGATGCGATCCAGCTCAGTGTTGAAGTCTAGTTTGTTCAAGGCTGCTGTTAGAAGTTTGAAATGCCCGTGGATGTCGCCCACCACAAAGTCGCGACCTTTTTTGTTGGGTGGGAAAGATCTCGTCCTGTACATTGTCAGTTCTTTAGCAGACGTTAATTGACGGCGACTGTATCACTTGGCGAAATAAACCGTAAGTCGGTGAGCGAGGGAATAACGTTGTACGGTCAAGCTTGAATCGCCTGCCCGATACATTTCTCAAAAACCTGCTCCATAGGCCCCATGACGCTGTTATAAGCCGCAATGTTGGCAAAGATCCACTCGTCCTTCTCAATCCCCCACCAACTGATTTCAAACCCGGCATTCATGATGAGGTGTTCAAACAGGATGCGTTGCGCACGACCGTTGCCTTCGCGGAAGGGGTGTACGACGTTGATGTCGGAATAGGCCTCTGCAACGGCGACGATCAGCTCAGCCCGCTCCATGCCCTCGAACCAGTTGGCCGCCGTCATGTTCATGAAGATCTTGTTGGCTTCCGCTTGCATGTACTGGGGTTGGCAAAAGCGGGTGGCTTGTTTGGACATGCCAACGGTACGCAACTCGCCGGCCCATTCGAACAGGTCTGAAAAGAGGATTCGATGAATGTTTTGAAGGTAGGCCAGGCTGTAGGGGGGAGGGCTGAATTCGACGTTGTCCGCTGCGATGGCCGAGAGCTGTTGTTCGGCTTCGCTTAGGGTCGGTTCATCACGGATATCGAGTTTGTTGCGAAGGACCGCGGAGCCGGGGTAGCAGTAAGCGTCTTCACCGACTCCATATTTGTCAGCCATCAGGTTCTGGTCTGGGTGAAGGCCTTCAAGACCTCTTCACGCGTTGGCATTTTGCGTTCGCCGTCCGCGAAGGTCGTTTTGAAACCTTCCAGACGGAGGCTGGCCGCGTAGTTGGATCTACGCGTCCTGGCGGCATAGGCCTTTTTGGTTTCAAGGCTGACATTGCCCATGGACTGGACCTCAAATCGCGCTGGTGGGCGGATTATAGCCCATCCCGTTGGCGTGGCCTACGTTGCGCCTGGACGAATCAGGTTTGACTGTGCGAGGCCGTTTTCGGGCTGACTATTCCAGATTGTGAGCAGTCTTTGATAGCAGGCCTGGCGCAGTAGATGGTTGATGATGCCAAGGCGTTGGGCGCTCATTCGTTTCGAGATTTGTCCTTGTCGCCCCTAGCTGCGCAGCCCAATCCATCGCCGGACACCCCCATCGGAAATTTCCCTCAAATTGTGTCGCTCCCCGCTGACTGTCCACCCAATCACCTCGTGCGCTAAGTTCTCTCCGTCGCTGCAAATTCAGCGAGAGGGTGTGGAAGCCCTCACAAAAACCTAGCGCGTTGCACCGCTAAATTAAAAAGCAGACGCTTTTCCTAGGTCTGCTGTTAAATTACGGCGGCTGTACGCGGGGCGCCTTCGGGTGCGCCGGGTCCTAGGTTCTCGGTCTTCCACACCCGCGTACAGCTGCCACCCACCAGGTGGAAGTGGTGAAGGCAGTTCCTTTACATAACCTAGGTACAAGCCAATGAAAAAGCTCACCCCCAACCCTCCGAAAGCCACAACCAATCCAAGGTGGTTTTCGTCTAGCGTCCCCCAAGAATATCTCCTGCCAAATATCCGAATCTCGATCCCGGATTCGCTCTCTTTGCCAGCGGCATCCCAATCCGCCACTGACCTCCCATTCCCGCAGGAGTAACCCCTCATGTCCCGTTACATGCCCATCACCGGTATCGAAAACAATTTCCACGCGCTCTTGATCGACACAGAAGCACCGTTGGACGTGCTGCACGACACCGCCGCTTACCGCATCGCCGCTGTCACTCAGTTGCTGGAAAACCTCGCCATGCGTTCCGACATTAGTACGGACGCCGTGATACTTCATGATTTCGCCCAAGTGCTAGCGATCCCCCTGCGCGATGGGTGTGATTTGCTGGATGTGATTGGGCGGCGATTGCAGGCGCAGGTCTTGGCGTCGTAAGAGAAGTGGGCGACCTCACGAGGTCGCCTGCACTGTCTTGTTCATCACCCTGTGCAGTTTGCAATCCTGTCGGAGCGAGCTTGCTCGCGATAGCGGTGGGTCAGTTGATGGCGATGTTGGATGTGTTGCCGTCATCGCGAGCAAGCTCGCTCCCACAGGTTGATCTGCGTTTCGATGGGTTTGCTTATATCCCCCCTAGGGGGATAGGGTGGCGAGCGTAAATTCATCGAAACCCAAGGCTCAAACCATGACTGAGCACGACCACGAACATCCCCACCAAAGCCATGCGGCGATCATCAAGCGTCTCAAGCGCGCGGACGGTCATTTGCGCAGCATTATCACGATGATCGAAGAGGGCCGTGAGTGCGTCGACATCGCCCAGCAGTTGCATGCAGTGGAGAAAGCGGTGTGCCAGGCCAAGCGGACGTTGATCCAGGATCACATCGATCACTGCCTGGAGGACACCGTTTCGTCGTTGAATAAAGGCGAGCGCGCGCCGCTGGAAGCCTTCAAACAAATCACCAAGTACCTCTAGGCCCGACATGCCCAATTTTGCTGAACTGCTGCAACAGGGTGGCACGCACGCCTGGCTGTATTTCCCCAGCGCTATCTTGCTGGGCGCCTTGCATGGCCTGGAGCCTGGTCATTCGAAAACCATGATGGCGGCGTTTATCGTGGCGATTCGGGGCTCGGTCAAACAGGCAGTGTTGCTAGGCCTGGCGGCGACGCTGTCCCACACCGTCGTGGTGTGGCTGGTCGCCCTCGGCGGCATGTACCTGGGCCAGGGGTTGGACGCTGAAACCACCGAGCCGTATTTCCAACTGGCATCCGCTGCGCTGATCGTTGCCATCGCGCTGTGGATGCTGTGGCGTACCTGGCGTGGCGAGCGGATGTTCAGGTTCGAGCAGGGACATGACCACCATCATCACGATCACGATCACGATCACGATCACCACCACCATGAACATGACCACGGGCATCCCGAACCCAAAGGCCTGGCGCTGTCGCTGGAGGGCTATCAGGATGCCCACGAGCAGGCACATGCCAACGATATCCGTAAGCGCTTCAACAATCGGCAGGTCACCACCGGCCAGATCATCGTGTTCGGCCTGACGGGCGGGCTCATTCCTTGCCCCGCGGCCATTACCGTGCTGCTGCTGTGCCTGCAAGTCAAAGAGGTCGCGCTGGGTGGCCTGCTGGTCCTGTGCTTCAGCATCGGCCTGGCGATCACCTTGGTGACCGTGGGGGCTGCGGCGGCCATTGGTGCACGACAGGCTTCCAATCGCTGGCCTTGGCTGGGCACCGTTGCTCGCCGGGCACCTTACTTGTCCAGTGTATTGATCATCGGCGTCGGTCTCTACGTGGGCATCCACGGCTGGATCGGCTTGAGCGCGTAGCCTCCACCGATCAGTTCGCACCTTCTGGCGCAGTGGGTGCGTTGCCCGGCCGCTGCAGCGAAGCGCCTTCCAAGGTCTTCCACAGCTTACGCATCGTTGGGTTGCGATTGGCAATCGCACAGTACGAGCGAATCTCCAATCGCGTGCTCCATTGCTCGCTACCGGCCCGCACCAACAGTCCGCGCTCCAACTCGTCGGCCACCGCACTCTGCGGCAGCCAGGCCACGCCGTAGCCTTCGATGGCCATGCGCATCAGTAGCATCGCCATGTCCGCTTCATAGCAGCGCTCCAGGGTGATCGGTTCAGGGCCGTTGTTGATGACGATGTCCGCGACGCGCCCCAGGAACGTCGTTGCCGTGTAGGCCAGGTAGGGCACCGGTTTGCCGGCGCGGCCGGGCAGGCGGAACAGCGGTTCGCCCTTGCGGTTGGGCGCGCACAAGGGGATGAACGCATCGTGGCCGAGCACCAGGCTGCCAAAACGCTCGGGGTCCAGCAGGATGGGGGCAAACGGATGGTGATAGACCATCATCAAGTCGCAACTGCCTTCCTCCAGTGCAATGACGGCGTCATGAATATTGGCGGCCACCACCCGGGCGTTGAACTGTTCGTTGTGTTGCTGGAACTGCGAGAGCCACTTGGGCAGGAAGGTCATCGACAGGCTGTGGCCGGCGGTGATCTGGATCGAGCGTCCGGGCATTCGTTCCACGTCGCGCAGCGTCGAGCGCAACCTCAGTAGTCCGGCGAGGGCCTCTCGGCTTTCATCGCAGAAGGTGACTCCCGCGGGGGTGAGTTGGACAGGGTAGGTGCCCCGGTCCACCAGCTTGACGCCCACCCATTCCTCGAGTGAGCGGATACGCCGGGACAAGGCCGATTGCGTCACGCAACGAACCTCGGCGGCGCGGGAGAAGTTTTTCCATTCGCCAATCGCCAGAAGATCATCCAGCCATTTGAGTTGCATATCGGAATCCCCGTTGTGAGCGCTTGATTTTACTGCGCGATCCCCCGGCCCAGCGCAGCCTTTCGCTAACTATTCCAAAAGCGCATGGGGTTAGCAGGATTACTCATCATCCTTCCGGATCCGCTCCTTAGAATCGATCCTGCCAAGTAAAAAAACTCCAAGAACTACTTGAGGACAGCACCGTGAAGAAGAATAAGCTCCCACGTCGAATTGCCATGGGCATTGCCCTGGGCGTACTTGTTGGTTGGGCGTGTCACCATTTCGCAGGGAGCGAGCAAAGTGCCAAAGAGATCGCCAGTTACTTCTCGATGGTCACTGATATTTTCCTGCGCATGATCAAGATGATCATCGCGCCGCTGGTTTTTGCGACGCTGGTCGGGGGTATCGCTAGCATGGGTAGTTCCCGTTCCGTCGGCAGGATCGGGGCTCGGGCGATGGCCTGGTTTGTCACCGCCTCGGTCGTCTCGCTGCTGATCGGCATGGGGCTGGTCAACCTGTTTCAACCCGGTGCCGGGCTGAACATGGACGTGGCCCAGCACGCAACGGCGGCCGTGCCGGTCAACACCGGCGACTTCAGTCTCAAGGCGTTCATCGGTCATGTGTTTCCGCGCAGCATTGCCGAAGCGATGGCCAACAACGAGATCCTGCAAATCGTGGTGTTTTCGTTGTTCTTCGGCTTTGCACTGGCCGGCGTGAAACGGGCGGGTTACACCCGGATCACCGATTGCATCGAAGAGCTGGCGAAGGTGATGTTCAAGATCACCGACTACGTGATGGCGTTCGCGCCGATTGGGGTGTTTGCCGCGATCGCCTCGGCCATTACCACCCAGGGGCTTGGCCTGCTGGTGGATTACGGCAAGCTGATTGCTGAGTTCTACCTGGGAATCCTGATTCTCTGGGCGCTGCTGTTCGGTGCCGGTTACCTGTTCCTTGGACGCTCGGTTTTCCACCTCGGCAAGCTCATCCGCGAACCGATTCTCCTGGCCTTTTCCACCGCCAGCAGCGAATCCGCCTACCCGAAAACCATCGAGGCGCTGGAAAAGTTCGGCGCGCCAAAACGTGTGTCCAGCTTCGTGTTGCCCCTGGGCTATTCATTCAATCTTGACGGCTCGATGATGTACCAGGCGTTCGCCATCCTGTTCATCGCCCAGGCCTACAACATTGATCTGAGTTTCACGCAGCAGTTGCTGATTCTTCTGACGCTGATGGTCACCAGCAAGGGCATGGCCGGTGTCGCGCGGGCTTCGGTGGTTGTGGTCGCGGCCACGTTGCCGATGTTCAATCTTCCCGAGGCGGGGCTGCTGTTGATCATCGGCATCGACCAGTTCCTCGACATGGCCCGTACCGCCACCAACGTGGTGGGTAACAGCATTGCGACGGCGGTTGTCGCCAAGTCCGAACCCCACGAAGAGGCCGACGAGGACGAGGGCGCAGGTGCCCCGGTTCGGTCACGATCCGAGCCGGTGCCGGTGGCTTGAGGATACGTTCATGAAGGCTAAAGCGAAGTCGAGTCACAAGGCTTCTGTGGTGCGCAAGTTGGGCATCGTCGGTGGGCTTGGGTCTCTGGCCGGGGGCGATCTGTTCTTCAAGTTGGTCAAGTCCCGGGCGGTGCTCGAGGATCAGGGACGCTACCATTTCCTGTTCGAACAGCACCCGTTCAAGGACGTGCTGCTGCCGCTGGACCAGGGCGCGAGCATGACGTCGCGCAAGTTTTATGTGTTCCAGGTGTGCAAGTCGTTCGAGGACAGTGGCTTCGATGCGGTGATGCTCCCATGCTTCGCCAGCCATACCTTTCGCGCTGAAATCGAGGAGGAACTGGGCATTCCCGTGCTGGACATGATGGTCGCCTTGACCCGGCACGTCAGCCACACGGTGCCGCCCCAGGCGACGTTGGGGGTGATCGCCTCCGACTTTGTGCGCCATTGCGGATTGTTCGAGCGATATTTCGGGAAAGACTTTCGGATTGTTTACCCCGACGCAGCCGCTCAAGTGGGGTTGATGGAGGCGATGTACGGTCTCAACGGCATCAAGGACGGTCATCTCGATGGCGTGCCGCTTGAGGCGATCTATCGGGCGTGTCTCTCATTGCAGGCCCAGGGTGCGACGGTGATGCTGCCCGGCATGACCGAGCTGTCCCTGGTTTGTGCCGATTTGCAGCGTCGCGGGATCACCGTGCTGGACATCAATGAGATCTACGCCGACTTCGCGACACTGGACCCGCAGCCCAGGCGCCCACCTTTCAAGCTGGGCATCGTGGGAGGCGTCGGGCCTGCCGCCACAGTGGACTTCATGGCCAAGGTGGTGGCCAATACCCCGGCGGGAAAGGACCAGGACCACATCAAGATGGTGGTCGAGCAAAACCCGCAGATACCGGATCGGACGGCCAGCCTGCTGCGCGATGAAACCGACCCGACGATGGCGATGTATGCCACCTGCAAACGCCTCGAAAGTGCTGGCGCCAATGCCATTGCGATTCCCTGCAACACCGCCCATGCCTTCGTCGAGCGGATCCAGGCCCACCTGAGGGTGCCCATCGTGAACATGTTGAGTGAGACGGTGGAGTGGATCGCGCGGACCTATGGTTCGGGCAAGGCGATTGGCCTGCTGGCGACTTCCGGTACGGTGCAGAGCCAGGTCTATCACCAGGCGGCGCGCCATGCCGGGCTCCAGGTCCTCACGCCAGGTGTCGATTACCAGGCGATGGTCATGGACGCCATCTACGGACCGCGGGGTATCAAGGCCGGCTTCACACAGGGGCTCTGCAAGGAGCAACTGTTGCTGGCGGCCGAGCATCTGTGCGAGCTGGGGGCGGGGGTGTTGATCCTGGGGTGTACGGAGTTGCCGCTGGTGCTGGCGCATTGCGAGGCGTTCGATATCAATGGGCACAGGGTGGCGCTGGTTGATCCGACGATGATTCTGGCGTTGAGGTGCGTTGCGTTGGCGCTAAGACTGAAGATCCGATGAGAGTCGTGAAAGCGACTGAAGCCGTGAACTAGGCCACAAATGAATCAGTGGACCAGGTCACAATGAGTCAAACCACCTTGGTGTGGTTGGCCGGCCCACGCAACGCTGCAATGTCCCGCTTGGGCGGCACACCAAACAAACGGGCGTATTCGCGGCTGAACTGGGAAGGGCTTTCATAGCCCACCTTGAAGGCCGCACTCGCCACGTCCACGTGCTCGTTGAGCATCAAGCGTTTTGCTTCGTTCAACCGCAGCCACTTCTGGTATTGCAGTGGGCTCATCGCCGTGAGCTGACGGAAGTGGTGGTGAAACGTCGGCGCACTCATTTGCACCCGCGCCGCGAGGTCGTCTACGTGCACGGGTTCGGTGTAGTTCAATTTCAACCAGTCGATGGCCTTGGCGATCCGGTAGCCCTGGCTATCGACCGAAACGATCTGCCGCAGTCGGGCGGCCTGGTCGCTGAGCAGCAGCCGGTAGTGAATCTCACGCTGGATCAACGGCGCCAGTATGGGGATCGCTTCGGGTTCATCCAGTAACCCCAGCAGGCGTGCGAATGGCGCCAGCAAGTCTGGCGTCGCGGTGCCGATTCCTGCGCCGATCCCGACCGCTCGATCACGCGGCGGCGACAGGCTGCCTTGGGCGATCAGATCGGCCACCATGCGCAAGTCGAGCCTCAGGACCAGGCCCAGGCAGGGCTGTTCCGGGCTGGCCTGCAGCACTTCGGAATTGGCCGGGATGTCCAGGGAGGTCATGAGGAACCGCCCGGTGTCGTAGCCATAGGCTTCGCCGCCGATCCACACCTGCTTCTCGCCCTGGGTCACCAGCACGATGCTCGGTTCGATCATGCAGATCACCGGCGGCGCCGGGGCTTCGCGCCGGAAGAAGGCGAGGCCGGGAATGGGCGTTTCGAAGTCGCCCGGGTGTGGTGCCCAGGCGCTAATGACGGCGGTCATTGTCTCTTGTACGGATCGGCGTTGGACGGCCATGTCGGCTCCGGGTGTCATCTCGGCTCAAGCGCTATAGGCAGAACATTAACGCGCTAAACGAAGCGCTGCCTATGCGCGATGGAAGAACTCATAGGATCAGGCAAGCATCTCAGCGTAATGCGTTAACGGCCGGCTGGATCGAGCGCTGAAAATACTCCCTCACTCAATCCGCCAAGGCGTCTTCCAGGGCGACGTCGAGTATCGCTTCGCGGTCGATAACGCGACGTCGACCGGTTGATAGACGCGTCAACGGATTGCTCGCGTTAGCAATCTGCCTAAGGCGGTGGTGTTGGATGTGCCGCCGTCATCGCGAGCGAGCTCGCTCCCACAGACCCATCAAGCAACACAGGATTGTCATTCAATGACCGATAACCCATTGTCACAAGACCCGCCCGCCTGGGGCGCGGTACTTGCCATGTCGCTCGCCGCGTTCGTGCTCGTTGCTTCGGAGTTCATGCCCGTCAGCTTGCTGACGCCGGTAGCGGCCGATCTTCATGTCAGCGAAGGGCAGGCCGGCCAAGGTATTGCCGTCTCTGGCGCCTTTGCTCTGATCACCAGCCTGTTCATCGCCTCGATTGCCGCACGGGTCGACCGCAAATGGCTTCTGCTGGGGCTGACTTTGCTGATGATCGTTTCAGGCACCGTGGTGGCGTTCGCACCGAATTACCCGGTATTCATGCTCGGTCGCGCGTTGATCGGCGTAGCGATTGGCGGCTTCTGGTCGCTGTCGGCGGCCACGGCCATGCGGCTCGTGCCGGACGCTCAGGTTCCTCGGGCACTGGCCGTCGTCAATGGCGGCAATGCCTTGGCGACGGTGGTCGCTGCGCCGCTGGGCAGCTTCCTGGGGGCGATCATCGGTTGGCGTGGCGCGTTTTTCTGTATCGTGCCCGTCGCCGCCATCGCCCTGGTCTGGCTGCTGCTACGCCTGCCCTCCATGCCTTCGCAGGCGAAGCGGGGCGGCACCAATGTCTTCAAGTTGATGACCCGGGCACCGGTCGCGCTGGGCATGCTGGCGGTCAGCACATTTTTCATGGGCCAGTTCATGTTGTTCACCTACCTGCGCCCGTTCCTTGAAACGGTGACGCAGGTGAGTGTTTCCATGCTGTCCTTCATGCTGCTGGTGATCGGTGTAGCGGGTCTGCTGGGCACCTTTCTGATCGGGGGCTGCTTGAAAAACAACCTCTATCGGACGCTCATCGTCATCCCGCTGTTGATGGCGGCAATTGCCATTGCCCTGGTGGGGTTCGGCGGGTCGGTAACGATCGCGACCTTCCTGCTCGGCCTTTGGGGCCTGGTGGCCACGGCGGCGCCCGTAGGTTGGTGGACCTGGCTTTCGCGAACGCTGCCGGAAGATGCCGAAGCCGGTGGCGGTCTGATGGTGGCGATCGTCCAGCTCGCCATCGCCGCGGGCGCGACAGTGGGCGGCCTTCTGTTCGACCTGAGTGGTTATCGCGCGACCTTCGAAACCAGTGCGGCGGTGTTGGGCGTTGCCGCTGTTCTTGCGTTGCTGGCTGCTCGGTCAGCGGTTCGGGAATCTTCATCGACCACACAAGCAACGTCCTACAGCACGGTGGGTTGAGATAAATATCCGTCAGTCGAGGAAGGACCTGGTGTAAACACCGTTGAAAGGGCGACCTCAAGGGTCGCCCATTTGCGTTAAAGCCCCAGGCCTTGCTCTACCAGCGCGAGCAAGGTGTCCTCGTCCAGCATGACGGGTTCTGGACGCGGTTGTCCGCTCAGGCGCAGGGCCTGGATATGCCAGAGCGATTCACCATGTTCGCCAAGTTTGCGCACGATGCAGTGTTCCTGCCCCTTCATATGAACTTCAATACATCCCTCTCCCTTGGACGAGAAACGTGCAATGGGGTCGAATGAAATGCGCTGATGATTGCCTTCGATCACCAGTTGATCGATCGCGTAGCTGTACGTCGAACCGCTGGAATGACTTTCAAAGACGTGGGTGGGGTTGCGCCGAATGTCCAGGCCCGCCTCGCACACGGGCGCCAGCCATATTTCGATCTGGCGATACAGTTCGTAGACCTGGGCGGGCCAGTGTTCGATCGCCAGGTCGGCGCAGTTGTCGGTATCGGCGCGGGTTTGCTGGGTTTTCCTCAGTTTGGCCGCTAGCTCGTCTGCCTTGCTCATGTCGATTCCCTTTCGTAATGATAGGTTGAGCTTAGCTGATGGGCTGGGGTGTTCATTTGCGCTGGGTCATAGGGTGGAGTGGGGAGCAAGCGCCTTCACGACATGTAAGCGGTGGCTGGGATTCGGTAACACTTAAACTGCCAAGGCGCTGATCACGTGTTTCGGATCATTATGAATCGCTCGCAGCAGCGCTTTGGCGGGGCCGGTTGGCTCGCGTCGTCCTTGCTCCCAATTGCGAAGCGTGCCCAATTGGACGTCGATCAGTGCTGCGAATTTGGCTTGGGTCAGGCCGGTAGCCTTGCGTATTTCTTTCACTTGCAACGCATCGACGATGAATTCCCGGGACGGCTGGCATTCGCCTCGGACGATTTCATCCATCTGTTGTACGCTTTCCATCAGCTCATCGAAAAATTTGCTCATGGTTATCTCCAGTGCTCGACAATCATTTTTAATGCTTTGCGTTGATCGACAGTCAAATCTTGCTGTTCATTTTTCGGGTATATCATCAACAGCGCGATCCGCGAGGCATGGACGAAGTGGTAGTAGATCACCCTGGCCCCACCCCGTTTGCCATGGCCTTTGGCTGCGATGCGGATCTTTCGGATCCCTCCAGTGGCTTCCATTACATCGCCAGCGGAAGGATCACGGACCAGTATTTTCTGTAGGACAGCGAAATCATCGTCATCCATCAGTTCTTTGACCCGACGGGTAAAAATTGGAGTTTCAATCATTGCTAATGTACGCCAGTGGCTTACTTTCGAGCAATCCTATTGAACTTCGCCTTCCGATTCACCCCGTGAGTTGTAACCAAATTCGGGAATGCCCCGATGATCAGGACAGGACACAGGACCGAGCACCCACCATGCGCATGACAGCTCTGAGTAACAACGACCTGGGACCTTTGCGCGATGCGCTCACCCTGGCTGGTCTACCCGTTGACGATCTGGCGTATCCCGGTCGACAGTTCTTCAGCTTCAGCGACCAAGATGTTGTTGTGGCGTTTGGTGGCATCGAGGGGGAGGGGGCTGACCGGTTGCTGCGCTCGCTGGTTGTCCTCGAGGGGCAGCGGGGGAAGGGCGTTGGCGCGGCGGTGTTGGCCGCTATCGAGGCGTTTGCAAAACGTGAGGCTGTAGGGCAGCTCCATCTGCTGACTGACAGCGCCGCCGCGTTTTTTACCGGCCAGGGCTATCAGGCGCGGGACCGATCGCTGGCGCCTGCTTCGATCGGGGCGACGGCCCAATTCAAAACCTTGTGCCCGGCTTCGGCGACCTACCTGGGCAAACGTCTCGTCTAGCGCAGCAAGTGCACCACCAGCCCAGCCAGCCCGCACGCGATCAACATTTGGATCACCCCCAGCTTGTAGCGAAACAGCGCAACGGCCGCTGCGATTGCGATGATTGCCGACGGCCAGTCCAGCGCACCTGCAAAACCATTGGGCCAGAGTACGTGGTAACCGAAGAAGCACGCCAGGTTGAGGATCACCCCGACCACCGCCGCGGTAATCGCAGTCAGCGGCGCGGTGAATTTCAGCGCGTTGTGCGTCGACTCCACCAACGGGCCACCGGCCAGGATGAACAGGAATGAGGGCAGGAACGTGAACCAGGTCACCAGTGTGGCCGCGACGGCCCCGGCGAGAAACGCCTGTTCGGGACCAAACACCTGCATCACGTAGCCGCCGACGAAACCGACGAAGGTCACGACCATGATCAGCGGCCCGGGCGTGGTTTCGCCCAGGGCCAGGCCGTCGATCATTTGTGTCGGCGTCAGCCAGCCGAAGTGTCCGACAGCACCCTGGTACACGTAGGGCAAAACCGCATAGGCACCGCCGAACGTCAACAATGCAGCCTTGGTGAAGAACCAGGCCATTTGCGTCAGCGTGCCTTCCCAGCCGAACACCGCGGTCAGCAGGCCCATTGGCAACGCCCACAACAGGGCACCGATGATCGCCAGGCGGGCGAGGCTGAAAGCGCTGAACCGGACGTGGTCCGGGGGCGGGGTGTCATCGTCGATCAATGCCGGGCCGAAGGATTGGTGCTTGTCATCGTGGCCGCCCAGACTGAATTTTTCCGGTACCCAGCGCCCCCCCAGGTAACCGATGACGGCGGCACCCAGCACGATCAGCGGGAAGGGCACGTTGAAGGCGAATATCGCGGTGAACGACGCCGCAGCGATCGCCCACAGCCAATTGTTCTTGAGTGCGCGGGAGCCGATCCGGTGGGCGGCATGCACCACGATTGCCGTTACCGCTGGCTTGATGCCGTAGAAAATGCCCGCCACCACCGGCACTTCGCCAAAGGCGACATACAGCCAGGACAAGGTGATGAGGATGAACAGCGAAGGCAGTACGAACAATGCCCCGGCGATGATCCCGCCCCAACTGCGGTGCATCAGCCAGCCCAGGTACGTGGCCAGTTGCTGGGCTTCTGGCCCCGGCAGCAACATGCAGTAATTGAGGGCATGCAGGAATCGTCGTTCGGAAATCCAGCGTCGGCGCTCCACCAACTCCTGGTGCATGATCGAGATCTGCCCCGCAGGGCCGCCGAAGCTGATGAAGCCTAGTTTGAGCCAGAACCAGAAGGCCACGCGCAGGCTGACGGCGTCGGGTCGGATCAGGGGCTGTTCGTCATCGGTTCGGGTCGATTTGCTCATGGGCGACGGGGCACGTAAAAGTCAAAGGCGATCTACGTTATGGGGCGTTACGCAATTTAGATAGCCCCCCGGCAAGGTTTGCTTGTAAAAAACAGCCCTTCAGAGATTTGAAACACAAGGTTGGAACAATCATCGCCCGATCATCTTGCTTTCGCACAATCGCCCCAAGGAGTGGGTCAATGAAACAACGTCTTGCCATTGTTGTGCTGATGGTACTGACACTGGGTTCCATGGCCTCGGCCAATGCCCGCGAATCCGGCAATGCACGGGCGCAATCCGTGGCCGGGGTATTCGATTACTATTTGCTGGCGCTGTCCTGGTCGCCGACGTTCTGCCTGACTCACCAGAAGGATGCGCAGTGTTCCGGCAAGGGTTACGGCTTTGTGCTCCATGGCCTCTGGCCGCAATACACCCGGGGCGGCTGGCCGCAATCCTGTGCGCCCCAGGTGCCGTTGACGGCGGCGGAGCAGCAGAAGGGCCTGACCTTGTTTCCCACCCGCAAGTTGATGGCGCATGAATGGTCCAAGCACGGCACTTGCAGTGGCCTGGGCGCCATGGGCTATCTGGAGGTTGCCGACAAAGCCTTGGGCGCGGTGAAAATCCCACCGCAGTTGCAACCGCTCAACGCCTCGTATTATTTCGAGGCTGATGAAATCATCCGGCTGTTCCGCCAAAGCAATCCAGGCATTGCGCCCGACGGCATTGCGGTGATTTGCAGAGGACCTCAATTGTTGGAAGTGCGAGTGTGCATGGACAAGGACCTGGCGTTCGCCGCGTGTGGCAGGGGCGTCAGGACACAATGCCGGGCCGGGGAGATCCGGGTGCCCCCGGTACGATAAGAGTCACAACCCTGCTCTGTGGCGAGGGGATTTATCCCCGCTGGGCTGCGTAGCAGCCCTAAAGCAGTGAACTCAATCTTCCTGGCACACCGAGTTGCCTGGTTTTTTGGGGGGCGCTGCGCGCCCGACGGGGATAAATCCCCTCGCCACAGGGAATTTCTTCGTTCTGAAGAGGGCATTTTTATCGGCTGGCAGGCGGTTTTTTGGATCCACTGCAGCCACCCATCGGCTCTGCTGCACAGGCAAATTGCCGCCTCACAAGCGGTAGGCTAAGCTCACGAATATTGGGGGCTTTGAGCGAATTCGCTCATGTTTTGCCCCCTTCAGGAATTCGCTTGCCTATCCCTATTCTCGATCCTTTCCATGCCCCTGGCGGTGCCTTGAAGCGCCTGCCGTTGCTCAAGGCAGCGGTGACGTTTATCGCGGCGGTGTGCCTGTGCTTGTGCGGTTTGCTTTACCTGCAGCTGGAGCAGTCCCGCAGCCACGATCTGGAGTCGGCCCGCGTCGCTTCGACGACGCTTACCCGGGCCATGGCCCAGCAGGCCCAGGACACCTTTCTCCAAGCTGATCTGGTGTTGGCCAGCCTGGCAGATTGGATCCAAGTCGATGGCTATGGTCCCGCCGTACAGCCGCGCTTGCAGCAAACCTTTGCCCGACGTGTGCAATCCCTTGAGCAATTGCATGGCCTGTTCCTGTTCGACAAGCACGGTCACTGGGTGGTGACCTCTTTTGACAACCTGCACAGAGGCGCAGGGGTGGCGGATCGGGATTATTTTACTTTCCACGAACAGAATGCCTCCTTGATCGCTCATATCAGCCCGGCGATCCGCAGCCGGCAAAACGGCGAGTGGATCATTCCCGTTTCCCGGCGCTTGAACGATCAGGATGGCAACTTCCAAGGCGTGTTGATGGCCGGCATCAAAATGTCGTATTTCGACCGATTTTTCAGGAGCTTCAATCTGGATGATCAAGGCGAGATGGCCCTGGCCTTGTCTGACGGGACACTGTTGGCGCGTCGACCTTTCGATCAGGCGCGAATCGGTCATCCGCTGGGTGAAGAGAATATCTTCAAGCATGACGCGGCAAGCGTGATGGCCGGCGATGCAGTCAGCCGATCAGCCATCGATGGCGTCGTCAGGCTGTATGGGCACCAACATTTACAGGCTTATCCGCTGGTGGTCACCGCCGCGGTGTCCGAAGAAGCGATCCTGTCGGGGTGGCATGACAGGGCTTTCCAATCCAGTCTGATTGTCGGCCTGGTGGTGCTGGGCATTTGCTTGTTCGGCTGGGTATTCGTGCGCCAGGTACGTAACAGCGAACGGATCGAGGCTGACTTGCGCAAGGCTCAGGAAGCGTTGGAGCTGATTGCCACCCATGACAGCCTCACCGGGCTGGCGAACCGGCGTCTGTTCGAACGGGCCTTGGACGTCGAATTCGGGCGGGGCGCCCGTCAGCGCAGTCCCTTGAGCCTGATCATGCTCGATATCGATTTCTTCAAGCGCTACAACGACGCCTATGGGCACGTGGCCGGGGACCATTGCCTGGCGGAAGTGGCCAAGGTGCTCAAGGACTGTTGCCATCGCAAGGCCGATCTGGCGGTGCGGTATGGCGGCGAAGAGTTTGCGGTTTTGTTGCCCGACACCAATCTTTCGGGGGCCATGGCGTTGGCCGAACAGATCCGCCGCAGCGTCATCGACAAGCACATCATCCATTCCGGCTCCCCGACCGGCTACCTCACGGTGAGCCTGGGCTGCTATGCCTTTGTGCCCAGCAGCCTGGACAGCATCGAAGTCTTCATCCAGCGGGCCGATGCGGCGCTTTACCAGGCCAAGTACAGCGGCCGCAACCGTGTGGCGGTGCTATCGACGGAAGGTGGGCTCGATACGCTGGCGCGCTCGGATCGTTGAGATCGGTTGGAATCATCGGCAACGTGCCACGGTCCATTGTTCAGACACTGCGCTGGTGCCATAGACGAGGTGTGTAGGTTCTTTCGCAAAAAACCGTGGGCTCGCCAAATGATCAGGCAGCGGGTGCTAAGGTTGGGAGCATGACTGGCCGCGGATCCTCACCGTTCTCGATCGGAGCCAGCGTTGACAGGACAGGAGCAGATCAATGGATTCCGCTGCCGATACCCCTTCCAACACGGCGCGTCACACACCGATTACCCGTCGCCTGGTTGTGGCGCTCGGGGCATTATTTGTCCTGGGCGTTCTGGTGGCGATTGCCGCGTTGTTCAATATTGCGCAAAAGCTGGACGCGGAGGATGTGCGCAAGACGCATTTCTATATCGAGCGTGCCCTCGAGAATCGCATCACCGCTTCGAAAAACTACATTGCCAGTTATGCCTACTGGACCACGGGCTACGAGCGCCTTAACGGCGAAGTCGACGTGCAATGGGCCTACGCCGAACAGAACATGGGCAAGACCCTGTTCACCAATGATGAATACGAGGGTGTGTTTGTCATTGATCGGCAACGCACCAAATATGCCGTGGTGCGCGGGCGCAATGTCCAAGGTGATGCCGCGGTTTATATGAATGCATCGCTGACGGACCTGGTCGACCAGCTCCAGGCGCAGCCCGACCTGACGATGTCCATGACCCGCTACACCTTGTTCGAGGGCTGGCCGGCCATCGTGACGGCTTCGGTGATCCTGCCCAACGACGAACGGCCCCAGGTCGAGTCCAAAGGCACCTCGGTCTTGCTGTTCGTCGATCAACTGACGCCAGTCAAACTGCGCAAGTTGGGCCAGAGTTATGGCCTCACCGACTTGAATCTCAAGAAAGACACCGAGCTTGAGCCCGGCCAGCCGGCCGTGCCACTGGACAGTACCGGCTTCAGCCTGGTGTCTCGCCTGGAGCGACCGGGCCAGCAATTGCTCTGGTCCCTGTTGCCGCCGCTGGGTGGCGCGTTGCTGATTCTGGCACTGCTGACCGCCTACTTTTCTCGCTATGCGTTGCGCACGGCACGGCATGTGGACGCCAGTTACGACAGCCTGGAACAGTCGGCGCATGCCCTGGAGGCCAGCGAAGAGCGCTTCCGGGCCGTGGCCGAGGCGGCTTCCGACTGGATTTGGGAAATCGACGGGCAGCAACGCATCACTTACCTGTCGGGGCGTTTCAATACGGTCACCGGGTTTTCCGACCAGCAATGGCTAGGGCAGGACATCGAACAACTGCTGTATTGCGACACCACGCCGATTGCCCTCTGGCTGGGCAAGTTGACGGAGGAACAGAACGCCAGCAACTTGCGCTGTTCCTACCGTGATCATTCCGGGCAATTGCGTTTCTGCCGCGTCTCGGCACGCCCGATCTTTAACAAGGCTCAGGTGGTGGGCTATCGCGGCACCGCCAGTGACATCACCGATGAAGTGGCGGCCCATGCCCAGGTCCAGCACCTGTCGATGCATGATGCACTGACCGGCCTGCCGAACCGTAACAAGCTGGCGCGACACCTCGATGATGCGCTGGTGGCCAAGGAGCATTCCGCGCCGCTGACCTTGCTGATGGTCGACCTGGACAACTTCAAGCCGATCAACGACTCCCTCGGCCACCCGGCCGGCGACGCGGTGTTGCTGGAAGTGGCCCAGCGACTGCGCGACTGCACCCGCGAGCAAGACCTGGTGGCGCGCCTGGGAGGGGACGAGTTCGTGGTAGTGCTCAACGGGATGGAGCACACCACTGAGATCGATCGATTCTGCGAGCGGCTGATCGACAGCCTGCAGCAGCCGATCTTCTACGAAACCCATTCGTTGCACATCGGCGCGAGCATTGGCATTGCTGTCAGCCGCCGCCAGGGTTATATACCCGCAGAACTGATCCGCTGCGCCGACATTGCCTTGTACCAGGCCAAGTCCGAGGGCAAGAAAACCTGGTGCTATTTCGCTTCGCAGATGAACGATCAGATCCAGCATCGTCGCCAACTGGAGAGCGACCTGCGCCAGGCGGTGAAGAAAAACGAATTCGTCCTGCATTTCCAACCGCGCTACACCGTCGATGGTCGGGAGATCGTGGCGGTCGAGGCGTTGGTTCGCTGGCAGCATCCGACCCAAGGCTTGTTGAGCCCCGACGCCTTTATTCCATTGGCCGAGCAAACCGACCTGATTGTCCCGCTTTCGCGATGGGTATTGCGCGAGGCCTGCGAAACCGCACTGACCTGGCCGGGAGAATTGATGGTTTCGGTCAACCTTTCACCGGCGCAGTTCGAGCGCAGCGATGTGGTGGAGGATGTGCGACAGGTGTTGATCGAAACCCGTTTCCCGGCGAGTCGCCTGGAACTGGAGATCACTGAAAACGTGATGCTCAACGACGTTGATGGCGCTCTGCAGGTCATGAATGCCCTGAAGGAACTGGGCGTGCGCTTGAACATGGACGATTTCGGTACCGGTTATTCGTCCCTCGGTTATCTGCGCACCTATCCATTCGATGGCATCAAGATCGACAAGCGCTTCATTGCTTCGATGAGCAACAGCAGCAATGACCGCGCTGTGGTGCAGGCGATCATCAACCTGGGCAAGGCCATGGGGCTGACGGTGACTGCCGAGGGCGTGGAAACCCTGGCCCAGCTCGGCTCACTGGGCTCGGACCAGTGCCACGAGGTGCAGGGTTATTTCCTCAGCCGGCCGATCGACAAGCAAGCCTTTGCACACCTACTGGAGAGTAGCCTGCCCCTGCCGAAAACGGGTTCCTGAAAACCTGTTGCAACCACCCAGTCCGGTTGTCGGTCACAACTGTGACTGGGCATTTCGAGTTCTGGCGCTATGAAAAACCTTCGGATCGCGACCTTCAATATCAATGGCATCCGGGCCCGGCTGCCCAATCTGCTGGAATGGCTGGAGCGGGAAAAACCCGACATTGCCTGTTTGCAGGAGCTCAAGGCCGTGGACAATGATTTCCCGGCGGCGGAGCTGGAGTCGGTGGGGTACGGGGCGATCTGGCATGGGCAGGCATCCTGGAACGGCGTCGCGATCCTGGCCCGTGACGCGCAGCCGCTGGAGAGCCGCCGAGGCCTGCCTGGTGGGGATGACGACAGCCACAGTCGCTATCTGGAGGCGGCGGTGCATGGCGTGCTGGTGGGTTGCCTGTACCTGCCCAACGGCAATCCGCAACCGGGTCCCAAGTTCGACTACAAACTGGCGTGGTTCGAACGGCTGATCGACTACGCCCAAGGGTTGCAGGCCAGCGATCACCCTGTGGTGCTGGCCGGTGACTACAACGTCGTACCCACCGACATGGACATCTACAACCCGCGCTCCTGGCTCAAGGATGCGCTGTTGCAGCCAGAAAGCCGCGCGTGCTACCAGCGACTGCTGGACCAGGGCTGGACCGATTCGTTGCGCCACCTGTATCCAGATGAGCGGATCTACACTTTCTGGGATTATTTCCGTCAGCACTGGCAGAAAAATTCCGGGCTGCGCATCGATCACCTGCTACTCAACCCGGCGGCCAGCGCGTACCTGAGCGAGGCCGGCGTGGACGCCTGGGTCCGGAACCAACCCCACCCCAGCGACCATGCGCCCACCTGGATCCGGCTGGCGTCACGCAAGCGGCGGTGACCAGGCGAAACATCCCGGTCGATTGTTGTCTCTGTGAGGGGAATGCCTTATACCTGGCGCCCAACAGCGGTGCGCTTGTCGTGAGCGCAGCGCCGACCCTGGAAAAGGACACACCTCATGAGTCACCTCCAACTGAGCGACACGGCCCGCTATCTGCTGCGCCTGGGTTTCGACGCCCCCCCAGCGCCGACCCTCGACACGTTGCGTCAACTGCAACGGCGCCACACCGCCGAGTTCCCTTTTGAAACCCTGTCGACGTTGCTGCGTCAACCCGTGCCCATTGACCTTGAATCGGTCGAACGAAAAGTGTTCGAACAAGGGCGCGGCGGCTATTGCTATGAACTCAACCAACTATTTTTTGCGCTGTTGCTGGAGTTGGGTTTCGACGCCCGCGGCATCACCGGGCGCGTGGTGATGAACGCGCCTGAAGGCTCTTGGGCTGCCCGGACCCACCGGTTGAGCCTGGTGACGTTAGACGGCGTGCGCTACATCACCGACGTCGGCTTTGGTGGCATGGTGCCCACTGCGCCGTTGCTGCTGGACAGCCGTGAGGCCCAAACCACCCCCCATGAGCTGTACCGCATCGAAACCCATGCGGACGGTTACCTGCTGCGCGCCAACGTCGACGACGAATGGCGGCCAATGTATCTGTTCGATCTGCAACGCCAGGAAGACATCGACTACACCCTCGGTAATTGGTACGTCAGCAGCCACCCGGAATCCCCGTTCATGGGCCGGTTGATGGTTGCACGCACCGGTGACGGGTTGCGCAAGACCCTGAACGGCAACAGCTACGCGGTGCACCGGATAGGGCAGCAGAGCGAACGCCGGGTGATCGCCGATGCCGATGAATTGATTGACTTGCTCGAACAAGAGTTTGGCCTGCGCGTACCGCCGCGCGAGCTGTTGCGGCCGGCGATTGTGAAGGTGCTCCAGCCATAAGAAGGCTGTTGGCCGGGGGTACCTGTTCCTGGGTAGGGCAACAAGTTGTATACAACTATATGGACATTTGTCCTGAGTTTTGAATACAGTGTGCCCATAACAAAAAACAGGGAATCCCCGAACCATGAAAACGCCCCATGTTTCACTCCCACGGCCCGAGGACGAAAACCTTGGCGTCGGCGCGAATATGGCTTACGGCCTGCAACATGTGTTGACCATGTACGGTGGCATCGTCGCCGTGCCGTTGATCATCGGCCAGGCGGCCGGGCTCTCGCCCGCGGACATCGGTCTGTTGATTGCCGCGTCATTGTTCGCGGGGGGCTTGGCAACATTGCTGCAAACCCTCGGCCTGCCGTTTTTTGGCTGCCAATTGCCCTTGGTGCAGGGCGTATCGTTCTCGGGCGTGGCGACCATGGTGGCGATTGTCGGCAGCGGCGGGGAAGGCGGCTTTCAAGCCATCCTGGGCGCGGTGATCGCCGCGTCGCTGATTGGTTTGCTGATTACCCCGGTGTTTTCGCGCATTACCCGGTTCTTTCCGCCGTTGGTCACCGGCATCGTGATCACCACCATCGGCCTGACCCTGATGCCGGTAGCGGCGCGCTGGGCCATGGGTGGCAACAGCCACGCCGCTGATTTTGGCAGCATGGCCAATATCGGCCTGGCGGCGGTGACCCTGGTGCTGGTGCTATTGCTGAGCAAAATGGGCAGCGCAACCATCTCACGGTTGTCGATTCTGCTGGCGATGGTCATTGGTACCGTCATCGCCGTGTTCCTTGGCATGGCGGACTTTTCATCGGTCAGCCAAGGCCCGATGTTCGGCTTCCCGACACCGTTCCATTTCGGCATGCCGACTTTCCACATCGCCGCGATCCTGTCGATGTGCATCGTGATCATGGTGACCCTGGTGGAAACCTCTGCCGACATCCTGGCGGTGGGCGAGATCATCGACACCAAGGTCGACTCCAGGCGCCTGGGTAACGGCTTGCGGGCTGACATGCTGTCGAGCATGATCGCGCCGATCTTCGGTTCCTTCACCCAAAGCGCCTTTGCCCAGAACGTCGGGCTGGTGGCGGTGACCGGGATCAAGAGCCGTTTCGTGGTGGCGACCGGCGGGGTCTTCTTGGTGGTGCTCGGCCTGCTGCCGTTCATGGGCCGGGTGATCGCGGCGGTGCCGACCTCGGTACTGGGCGGTGCCGGTATCGTGCTGTTCGGCACCGTGGCTGCCAGTGGCATCCGCACGCTGTCCAAAGTCGATTACCGGAATAACGTCAACCTGATCATCGTCGCCACCTCCATTGGTTTTGGCATGATTCCCATCGCCGCACCGAATTTCTATGACCATTTCCCGAGCTGGTTCGCGACCATTTTCCATTCGGGCATCAGTTCTTCGGCGATCATGGCGATCGCGCTGAACCTGGCGTTCAACCACTTCACCGCCGGTAACTCCGACCAGCAGTCGGTTTTCGCCGCCGGCACCGAGCGAGTGTTGCGCTATCAGGACCTGGCAGCGCTACGTGAAGGTGATTACTTCAGCGATGGCAAGCTGCACGACTGCGATGGCAACGAGATTCCCGTGGTGGCTGAGCCTGTTCACGGGGCGGCGGAGCATGCGCCGATCCGTCTGAAAAGCAGCGAGCACGTCTGACAATTCCCTGTGGCGAGGGAGCTTGCTCCCGCTGGACGCGAAGCGGCCGTGTTTTAGGACTGCTGCGCAGCCCAGCGGGAGCAAGCTCCCTCGCCACAGGGGTTATCCAGTGGACATGAAAAAGCCTGTGATCATTGATCACAGGCTTTTTCGTGCCGCCCGGGAGCCGGTTACCAGCGACCGTAATGACCGCGCGGCGGACCATAGTAGTAGCCCCGTGGTGGCCCGTAATACACCGGTGCCGGGCGATAGTAGATCGGTCGCTCTACATACACCGGCTGCGGCTGGTAGTAGACCGGTGGCGGGGCCTGGTAGTAGACCGGCTGTGGCTGGACATAGACCGGTTGCTGCACATACACCGGCCGATCACGGTTGATGATGGCTGAGCCAACGATGGCCGAACCGACGATGGCACCAAAAACGGCGGGCCCCTCCCAACCACCACGACCGTGGGCGGATGCCTGGCCGGTGACCGCGAGTGCCCCCATGAGCAGGGCGATGATGGGAAGTCTACGATTCATGGCTGTTCCTCGTTTCGGCCCCGGCGCCTGTGGTCTGCAACAGACCCGATGAGGGTCGCGGGGATACTTGCTCTGACAACGATTTTCTCAGGATTTGCGACGCCGTTGGGTAAATATTGTGTAAGGTCTGTAGGGCTTTTTCTTTACCGCGCCGCGTCATCCAGGGGCCTGAGACCGGGCTGGGCTGGCGGTATCATCATCGAATAAAACCTTTCACAGCGGCGATTCCGTCTGTCCGAAAGTGAATTGCAAGGAGACACGCATGCAGATCAATCCCAACAAAGACACCCAACTGTGCATGTCGCTATCGGGGCGTCCCGGAAACTTCGGCCTGCGTTTTCATAATCACCTGTATGAACAATTGGGGCTGAATTTCTACTACAAGGCGTTTAGCAGCCAGGATTTGCCTGGAGCCGTGGGCGGTATCCGTGCCCTGGGGATTCGTGGATGCGGTGTGTCGATGCCGTTCAAGGAAGCCTGCATTGCCCTGGTGGATGAGCTGGATCCTTCCGCCGCCGCGATCCAGTCGATCAATACGATCGTCAATACCAACGGCCATCTGAAGGCCTACAACACCGACTACATTGCCATCGCCCAGTTGTTACAAAGCCACGCGGTGCCCAAGGACTCGACCTTTGCCTTGCGCGGCAGCGGCGGCATGGCCAAGGCTGTGGCCAGTGCCTTGCGCGATGGGGGTTACCAGAACGGGCTGATCGTTGCCCGCAATGAAGCCGCGGGGCGAGCCCTGGCCGAGTCCCTGGGGTATGAATGGCAAGCTGGCCTGGGTACCCGGCGGCCACAGATGTTGATCAACGTCACGCCGATCGGCATGACTGGCGGCCCGGAGGCCGACCAGTTGGCGTTTGAGCCCGAGACCATCGTCGCGGCCGAGACTGTGTTCGATGTCGTGGCGATCCCGTCGGAAACGCCACTGATCGTGCGCGCCCGCGCCGAAGGCAAGCGGGTCATCACCGGGCTGGAAGTCATTGCGATCCAGGCCCTGGAACAGTTCGTGCTGTACACCGGCGTGCGGCCCAACCTGGAGCAATTTGAAAAAGCCGTGACCTTCGCCCGGTCGGCGTAGGCACTGCTATTCCAGCCGCGACAGGCGTTCTTCCAGGGCTGCGATCCGGGCTTCGAGTTCTTCGATGCGCTCCAGCGAGACAGCGCCACCGGCGCCACGCTCCACCGGATGCTGGCGGGCGGCGAGAATCGCTTCGATGTCCGCCGGATCGCCCATGGCGTGTACATAGCGGTCTTCGCGCTGGCCGGCCTGGCGTGGCACCAGCAACGCCAGACCGCGGGCGATCAGACGTTCGAGCTGGTGCACCACTTGTTCGGCGTCTTCGAAGTCGTGCATCCGACCGCTGCGGGTCAGTAGCTCATTGACTGTTTGCGGGCCACGCAGGAACAGCAGACCCATCAGGACCACCTGGGCTGGCACCAGCTCCAGGGCTTTGTCGACCCGATGTTCCCAGCGGTCGGCGCGGCTGCCCATCACCAGTTTGGTAAAGCCGCGACCTTCCAACGCCCGCAGGCTCTGGCCGACCTGGCCCGGGTTGAGGTTCATCACCGGTTCGCGGCTGGTTTTCTGGTTGCAGGCCAGTACCAGGGCGTTGAGCGTCAGCGGGTAGGTCTCGGGGTTGGTGGCCTGTTTTTCGACCAGCGCGCCGAGGATGCGGATTTCCGTGCTATTGAGCCGTGGTTCTTCAGCCTGGCGTTGTTCTTCGATGCTCATCGCGCGTTCCCTATGCTGTGGAAGCCGCCTAGCCTAATCCTTGCGTAATAAAAGACAAGCTGTGCGACAAGCCGTGGCTATAATCGCAGCCGTTTGATTCATTCTTTCCTGCCACCTGCATGAGATCGCCATGACTATTTCCCTGTACGCCGCTTCCGTCCCGGTTTTCAAGCAGATGCTCAACGCGTTGAGCGACGTTCTGAACAAGGCCGAAGCCCACGCCACCGCGAAAAACATCGACCCGAACGCCTTCCTGCAAGCTCGCCTGTACCCGGACATGTTCCCGCTGGTGCGCCAGGTGCAGATCGCGGTGGACTTCGCCAAGGGTGTATCCGCCCGCCTGGCCGAGGTCGAGGTGCCGAAGTATGAGGACAGCGAGACTACGTTCGCCGAGCTGCAAGCCCTGATCGCCAAGGTCTTGGCCTTTATCGACGGCATCAGCCCTGCGCAGATCGATGGCAAGGAAGGCATCGAAATCGTCACCCGTCCGGGCACGCCGAAGGAAAAGCGCTTCAGCGGCCAGAACTACCTGCTGACCTACGGCCTGCCGCAGTTCTTCTTCCACGTCACCACCGCCTACGCCTTGCTGCGCCACAATGGCGTGGAAGTGGGCAAGCGCGACTACATGGGCGCGTTCTAACCCCGCCGGCATGAAAACGCCCGGGACGGTGTGGGCCGTTCCCGGGCTTTTTTGTGGCTGTCTGGCACATCCTCGGCGGATGTATCACCGCTATCGCGAGCAAGCTCGCTCCCACAGGGGATCTATTGTGCAGCGGCTATTGTGTGAGCGCCGCTGGCCTCTGTGGGAGACGATGACGACCGAATAGCCACCGCAGTTGTTACGCCGTACGCGCGAGCTTCTCTTCCTCACCCAGGCATGCCGCCGCGGTGAACAGCACATCCGTAGACGAGTTCAACGCCGTCTCCGCCGAGTCCTGCAGGACACCGATGATGAAACCCACCGCGACCACTTGCATGGCGATTTCGCTGGGAATGCCGAACAGGCTGCACGCCAGGGGAATCAGCAACAGCGAACCACCGGCCACCCCGGATGCGCCGCACGCGCAAATGGCCGCGACAACGCTCAGCAGCACGGCCGTTGGCACGTCCACCACAATACCCAGGGTGTGTACGGCCGCCAGAGTCAGTACGGTGATGGTGATGGCGGCGCCGGCCATGTTGATGGTCGCGCCCAGGGGGATCGACACCGAATAGGTGTCTTCGTGCAGGCCCAGGCGTTTGCTCAGTTCCAGGTTCACCGGAATATTCGCCGCCGAGCTGCGCGTGAAAAATGCCGTGATACCGCTCTCACGCAGGCAGGTGAATACCAGCGGGTAGGGGTTGCGACGCAGTTTCCAGAACACGATGAGTGGGTTGACCACCAACGCCACGAACAGCATGCAGCCGATCAGTACGGTGAGCAGGTGCAGGTAACCAAGCAGCGCGCCGAAGCCGGAAGTGGCCAGCGTCGAGGCTACCAGGCCGAAGATCCCCAGTGGGGCGAAGCGAATGACCAGGCGCACGATCACGGTCACGCCGTTGGACAGGTCTTCGAGCACGGTGCGGGTGGTCTGGCCTGCATGGCGAATGGCGATGCCCATGCCGATGGCCCAGGCCAGGATGCCGATGAAGTTACCGTCCATCAGCGCCCGGACCGGGTTATCCACCACGCTCAGCAGCAGGCTTTGCAGCACCTCGCTGATGCCCCCGGGCGCCGTGACCGCGACGTCTTGGGTCGATAGCACCAGGCTGGACGGAAACAGTGTACTGGCAACCACCGCGATCACCGCCGCGGCGAACGTGCCCAGCAGGTAGAGGAACAGGATGGGGCGGATATGGGTTTCCTGGCCGTGCTTGTGGTTGGCGATGGATGCCATGACCAGTACGAATACCAGGATCGGCGCTACGGCCTTGAGCGCGGACACGAAGACCTTGCCGATGAATGCGGTGGACTTGGCCACGTCGGGCGCCAGCCATGCCAGGACAATACCGGCGATCAGACCGATGATGATTTGCGTCACCAGGCTGGTGCGTTTGAGGCGTTGCATAGGGGTAACGGACGAAGCTGTCATAGCGGCATCTCTGATTTTATTGTGTGCGACGGTCGACGAGTCAGGGCAACAAGCGGGCAGGCCACATGAGCGGACCGTGGGAAAGTACGGCGTTTGCAGGCCGCGGACTTTATCACAGCCGGTAACAAATCTGACGGACCTGTGACAGTCCGTCACCCTTATCCGGGGCCTGGCATGCGTTTGTAAGACGCGCGCATTCTGTTAGGCTTTGCCGTTCTCACTTTCTTACTGCCAGCGGGCCCTTAGGCTAACGCTGGTGTCGTCGTTTCGCTGGAGTTCTGCATGTTGTTACCCATTTTCCTGTTGTCGGCCGCCGGTTTTACGGTGCTGACCACGGAATTCGTCATCGTTGGCCTGTTGCCCTCTATCGCCCGCGACTTGCAGGTCAGCATCCCCCAGGCCGGGCTACTGGTGACGTTGTTCGCGTTTACGGTGGCGGCGTTCGGGCCTTTCCTGACGGCCTGGTTCGCCCGCTTTGAGCGGCGCAAGTTGTTTATCAGCGTGCTGGTGATGTTCGGTCTGGCCAACATGCTCGCCGCCGTTGCCCCCAACATCTGGGTGATGGCCGTTGCCCGGTTGATCCCGGCCCTGGGCCTGCCGGTGTTCTGGGCGCTGGCCAGTGAAACGGCGGTGGACATTGTCGGGCCACAGTTGGCCGGCCGGGCCATCGCCCGAATCGGCTTTGGCATCGTCTGTGCCACGGTGTTCGGCATCCCCGTGGGCACGTTGATTTCCGATGCGTTTGGCTGGCGCAGTGCGTTCGCGATCCTGGCGGTCATCGCCTTCGCCAAGGCCTTGCTGCTGTTTATCTACTTGCCGAAAACCAACCTGCACCAGCATCAGGTGAGCTTTGGTTCGCAATTCAAGATCCTGCGCAGCCCGTTGATGCAAGGGCATGTGCTGTTGTCGATCCTGGTGTTCAGCGGCATGTTCACCGCCTACACCTACCTGGCGGATATCCTCGAACGCCTCGCTGGGTTCGATGGCACCCTGGTGGGCTGGTGCCTGATGGGCTTTGGTGCAGTCGGGCTATTGGGCAATTCCCTGGGCGGTCGTGCGGTGGACCGGCATCCGTTGATTGCATCGATGGTCTTCTGCCTGTTCCTGATCGGCGGCATGGTGGCGTTGGTGCCGAGCATTCATTCGCCCCTCGCGCTGGCGGCGGCGATGGGCATCTGGGGCGTAACCCAGGCGGCCTTGTTCCTGGTCAGTCATGTGCGGCTGATGAAGGCGGCTCCGCAGGCCCCGGCCTTTGCCGCATCGTTGAACATCGCCGGGGCCAACCTGGGGATTGGCCTGGGGGCGATGGTCGGTGGCCGGGTCATCGATACCCTGGGCCTGGGCAGTGTCGGGTTTGCGGCGGCCGGGTTCATCTTCGTATCGATTCTGCTGGCGTTGCTGCTGATGACCTTCAAACCTCGTGTTACCTGCTAAGTGCTGAACAACTCGCGACGCGCGCCTTCGGCAATCGCGACGATGCCGGGGTGGCTGACCTTGCGCTCCACGGAAATGGCGTAGAAGGATTCGCTCACCGCATCGGTCTGGCCGATCACTTCTACGCCGTACTGGCGCTTGACCTCTTCGGCGATCACGCTCGGGCCGATGAAAATCCCGCTGCCTGATTGGCCGAAGGCCTGCATCAATGCGCTGTCGTCGAACTCGCCGACGATACGCGGCTGGATCTGTTGCTCGGCGAACCAGCGTTGCAAGCGACTGCGCACCACGGTTTCCGGCCCGGGAATCAGCAGTGGAGCGTCATGCAGGCCGTGGGGGAAATCCTGCCCGTAGCGTTCGGCCAGCGCGGCGGTGGCGAAAAAGCTGATCCCGCATTCCCCCAGTTTCTGGCTGTAGCCCTTGATGTCCAGGTGGGTCGGCATCGGGCTGTCGGAAATCACCAGGTCCAGACGCTGGATTGCCAAGTCCGCCAGCAGCCGTTCGAGCTTGTCCTCGCGACAGGTGATGCGCAGCGGCTCACTCAACTCCATGGTCGGCGCAAGCAGCCGGTAGACGATGGATTTGGGCACCACATCCGCCACCCCGACCCGAAACAGGGTTTGCTGCTCGTTGGGCTGGGCTCGCAGCATCAATTCCAGCTCGCCACCCAACTGGAACATGTGTTCGGCGTAGGGCAAGGTCTGGCGGCCGGCCTCGGTCAGTTCCAGTTGCCGTCCGACGCGGCGAAACAGCTTGATGTTATAGGTCTGTTCGAACAGGGAAATCTGCCCGCTGATGGTCTGTGGGGTCAGGTTCAACTGCTCGCAGGCGCGCACGATGCTGCCGGTTTTAGCCACCACCCAGAAATAATGCAGTTGTCGATAATTGAGCATGGGATCACGTTGCTTCGTAAAAACCGAAGTATAACCGCTGAAAATACGAATTTTCCTGAAGTATTCGCGTCTCTAGAATGCCTTGCCATTGGTGGGCCACTTTCGTGCTCCTTTTATTCTCCCAAGAGGCATTCATTCCATGACATACAAATCCCTGGGGCTGGCAGCCCTGCTTGTGATGTCCGTAACGACACTGGCGGGTTGTGAACAGGCTGAGAAAAGTGCCCAGCAACTGATGGGCCAGGCTGCGGAAACCGCCAAGCAGGCCATTGATGACACCCACAAGGCCGCCGAACAGGCGATCAGCGAAGCCACCGGCGGGTTGATCAGCCCGAAGAAAAAACCGGCGGACGAAGCTGACGAAACACAAACCCCGACCAAAACCATCTAACACGTCACATCAGTCAGGACTGACCCATGGATTATCTTCTACAGCTCGCCGCCAGCCCCACCGCGTGGATCGCCCTGGCAACTCTGGTGGTCATGGAAATCGTGCTTGGCATCGATAACCTGATCTTCATTTCGATTCTGACCAACAAGCTGCCCGCCCAGCACCGTGCCAAGGCGCGGCGGATCGGGATCGGCATGGCGCTGATCCTGCGCCTGGGCTTGTTGAGCACCATTGCCTTCATTGTGCAGTTGACCGAACCGGTCATCGAAATCCTGGGCCAGGCGTTCTCCTGGAAAGACATGATCCTGATTGCCGGCGGCCTGTTCCTGCTGTGGAAAGCGACCACTGAAATCCACCACAGCATGGACCCTGCACCGAATGATCCCAAGTCGGCCACGTCCGGCGTGACCCTGGGCTTTGCTGCAGCAATCGGTCAGATCCTGATGTTGGACCTGGTGTTTTCCATCGACAGCATCATCACGGCTGTGGGCATGACCGAGCATTTGCCGATCATGATCATTGCGGTCATTGTGTCGGTGTTGGTGATGCTGCTGGCGGCCGAGCCGCTCGCCAAGTTCATCAATGACAACCCGACGGTGGTGATGCTGGCCCTGGGTTTCCTGATCATGATCGGCATGACGCTGATCGCCGAAGGCTTCGGTGCCCATGTGCCCAAGGGCTATATCTATGCGGCCATGGCGTTCTCGGCGGCGATCGAAGTGTTGAACATGTTGTCCCGTCGGGCCAGGGAAAGGGCGTTGGCCGACAACGCCTGATGCCAGGCAGACAGAAGCCACCCGGGTCCAGGCCCGGGTGGCTTTTTTGCGAGGGGTTGAAAAGCGAATGCTCAGTGTGCGGTGGCGTGGCGTCGCGCGGTTTTTCTGGTTTTTTCCGACTGCGCAGGTGGCGCGTGATGATGGCGCCGGGTGATCCGGAGCACACCCCACAGCATGGCCGTGGCTACGCTCAGCCAGCCGAATATCAGCATCAGAATTGTCGTGGTCAGGCTCATCTGTGCCTCCTTTTTATCCCGGTCCGGGATCACGCACCTAATACATGGACAGTCTAGTCGTCCAAGTGTTGCAGGTAATCGATCCGTGGCGTTCGGGCACGGATCGGTTCGTTCTATCGCGCTCGTAAAACTGCCGTTATGGCTATACCCAGGGCTTTGCGCGCCTTATGATCGTCGACCCAAGCCTGGCCCGGATGCCGGGTGTCTGAACAAGAGAGTCATCATGTCGCCGGTTATTTCATCTTTTCGATCACTGGTCCTGACGCTGTCCTGCCTCGTTGCCCTGGTGGGGTGTGCGGGCAGCGTGTCGCCGCAGATCCAGCGCCTGCCCGAGCGGGTGGAACTTAACAGCGTGCCGTTCTTTCGCGGCGAAATGTACCAGGGTGCCCCGCAGTCCCTGGCTGCCCTGCTGACGTTGCAAGGCACGGTGATCACGCCGGGGCTGCTGGAGAAACCGTTGCACCTGCCGGGTGGCGAAGCCGGTTTGCAACTGAATATGCAGACCCTGGCGCGTGAATACGGGTTGCTGGTGTATCCCCTCGACGCCAAGCTACCCGCGTTGTTGGAACAGGTCGCGGCGGGCTATCCGGTGCTGGTGCGCTATATCGACGGTTCGGCGTTCTGGGCCGAGCCTCGGTATGGGATTCTCGCCGGCTACAACCGTCAGAAGCAGACGGTATTGCTGCGCTCAGGCATGAACCGGCGGCAATTGATGAGCTTCAGTGCCTTCGAGTCGGCCTTCCAGAGCGCAGGTGGCTGGGCGGTGCTGGTCCAGCGGCCTACACAGCTTCCGGCCAATGTCGACTCGCAGCGGTGGCTCAAGGCGGCGGTCGAATTGGGCGGGGCAGGGCAGGAACAAGCCGCGGCACGGGCCACCAAGACCTTGGAAGCGGCGCATTGATCGCTCACCCCGTTCGTCACTTGCCGGGCACAACCTGGCAGGCCTGAGGCTCTTATCGTCAGGGTTGGGCATTTTCCGACCGTGATTGGAGGAGGCACGCATGGCGCAGTCGAAAACACCTACGGGGCCACATTCGTCAGAGCATTCCAGCGGCGATGACTTGGGGTTCGATCCGGATTCACCGGATCTTGAGGATCCCCAGGTCGATCCGGTAGGGCCGGCCAAGGCGCCCCTGGACAAGAAGGATGAGCGCAAGCCCAAGCCCTATGATCCGCTGGGTGACTTGAAGCCATAAATAACCTGTGGTTATTGGGAGGCTTCCACCACGCCACTCTGGCGGCTCTTGAGATTCTTGGCGGCCTTGTATTGCAGGGCCACCGCTGGTACCGCGGCGCTTTTTCCGGTTTCCACCCAGCTACGAATCCGGCTGGCATCGGCGAAGTGCGTGTACTTGCCAAAGGCGTCAAGGATCACCAGCGCCATCGGGCGATTGCCCATTTTCGTCACCAGCACCAGGCAGTGACCGGCCTGGTTGGTGAAGCCAGTCTTGGTCAACTGGATATCCCAGTTGGCCTTGTGGACCAGATGATCGGTGTTGCGAAATCCCAGGCTGTACACAGGCTTGCGGAAGGTAACGGTCTTTTCCTTGGTCGTGCTCAGTTCGCTCAGCAGCGGATACTTGCGCGCGGCGATCAGCAGCTTGGTCAGGTCCCTGGCAGTCGAGACGTTGTGGATCGACAGGCCCGTCGGTTCGACGTAATGGGTGCTGGTCATGCCCAGCGCCTTCGCCTTGGCGTTCATGGCGGCAATGAACGCCGCATAGCCCCCCGGATAGTGGTGGGCGAGGCTGGCGGCGGCGCGGTTTTCCGAAGACATCAGGGCGATCAGCAGCACGTCCCGGCGCGACAGCTCGCTGTTGAGCTTGACCCGGGAAAACACGCCCTTCATCTCTGGGGTGTTGGCGATGGTGATGGAGATGTACTCATCCAGGTTCTGTTTGGCATCCAGCACGATCAGGCCGGTCATCAACTTGGTCACCGATGCGATGGGCACCACCACGTCCGGGTTGCTCGAATAAACGACTTTATCGGTCTGCAGGTCCAACAGCATCGCGCTGCCCGAGGCGACTTGCAGTTTGGCGGTATCCCGTGGGGCTGCGATGGTTTCCTGTGCAGCGACATTCTGCGTGATAAAACTGCCTGTGAAAGCGATGAACAGGCTGATGATCGAAAGACGGATTTTCACGCGAGTAGGCTCGATAGAGTTGAAGGTGCCGTTGAGCAACGACTTTTAAAAAAAAACGTCGCATTTTAGGAGTATGGGCGACAGCAGCGCTATATGCCTGTACCGCCAAGGCTTATGAATAAATAAAGTTTCATGGCGGGGGATTTTGGCGAAACGAATCTGAAAAATGTGTAATTTGGCGGCTAAAGTCCGTCGCCGGAAACATCTGCGGGAGCGAGCTTGCTCGCGATAGCGGTGTGTCAGTCAACTGGATGTTGGCTGGTCCATCGCTATCGCGAGCAAGCTCGCTCCCACAGGTTTTTTGTTGACGCGTATCAGCTGTGCAGCGTTTCAGCCGCGTACAACGTGTTTTCCAGCAGGCAGGCGCGGGTCATCGGGCCTACGCCGCCAGGTACCGGCGTGATCCAGCCGGCGCGGGGCAGGGCGGTCTCGTAGACCACGTCGCCCACCAGCTTGCCATCTTCCTGACGATTGATGCCCACGTCGATGACGATGGCGCCTTCCTTGATCCACTCGCCTTTGACCAGGCCGGGTTTGCCGGCGGCCACCACCACCAGGTCCGCGCGGCCGACATGGCCAGCCAGATCCTTGGTGAAACGATGGGTCACGGTCACGGTGCAGCCGGCCAGCAGCAGCTCCATGGCCATTGGACGACCAACGATGTTGGACGCACCCACCACTACGGCGTCGAGGCCATACAGGTCCACGCCAGTGCTTTCCAGCAACGTCATGATGCCTTTCGGGGTGCAGGGACGAAGCAACGGGATGCGCTGGGCCAGGCGACCGACGTTATAAGGATGGAAGCCATCGACGTCTTTGTCCGGGCGGATACGCTCCAACAGCTTGGAGGCGTCGAGGTGTTCAGGCAGCGGCAGCTGGAGCAGAACGCCGTCGATGTTCGGGTCGTCGTTCAAGCGATCGATCAGATCGGCCAACGCTTGCTGGGTGGTTTCGGAAGGCAGGTCGTAGGCCTGGGAAAGGAAGCCGACCTCTTCACAGTCTTTACGCTTGTGCGAGACATAAACCTGAGAGGCAGGATCGCTGCCGACCAGGATCACCGCAAGGCCGGGCGTGCGCAGGCCTTGCTGGCGGCGCTCGGTGACTCGTTGGGCGATCTGCTGGCGCAGGCTGGCGGCGATCGATTTGCCGTCGATAAGTTGTGCAGTCATTGCGCGTGGTTAACCATCGAGAGGGGAAAAAAAGAGAACGCATTCTCGCATGCCGGGGCGTGAGGGCAAAGGCGCTTGGTCTGCAAATTCCCCTAACCCCTTTAATTAAATGAATTTTTTTTAAAAAAGAGTTGACGACCTATCGGGCCGTCTATAACATTCGTCGCACTTGTCGGGCACAGCCTAGCACTGGTTAAGAAGGTGGAGCGGAGTTGGTTGTTTAAACTCAGCAAAACTGAAAGCACTTAGTTTGTAATCGTCCAAGAATACAGATTAAAAAGGCGCCCGTAGCTCAGCTGGATAGAGCATCCGCCTTCTAAGCGGATGGTCGCAGGTTCGAGTCCTGCCGGGTGCGCCAATTAGGCAGCTTTGGCACAAGTAAGGCAGCAAGGCAATATGGTGGGCGTAGCTCAGTTGGTAGAGCACGGGATTGTGACTCCCGTTGTCGTGGGTTCGATCCCCATCGTCCACCCCATATTCTAGAAAGGCGCCAGATCTAACAATCTGGCGCCTTTGCTTTAAAAGCTTGATACGCGGATGTGGTGGAATTGGTAGACACACTGGATTTAGGTTCCAGCGCCGCAAGGTGTGAGAGTTCGAGTCTCTCCGTCCGCACCATACAAGTCGCTATTTAAATAGCAGAAAACGGCGCAGTACCTGAAAAGGGCTGCGCCGTTTTTGTTTTCAGTGGTTCTGTGTTTGGTGTCGGTACGGTTTTTTGGCGCTGCGCGTAGCGATCGGTTCTTCGCGAATGTGTTTCGCGATGATGCGTGACATGTCCGTCGGTCCCCTTGTGGGGGCGGGCGTCGCGCGATCGGGCAAGCTGCTTCTATATATAGAAGCGTTGGCGCAGAGCCTTGGGCTGAATCGACTGTATTTGCAATCCGGGTGGGGCATGAGCGTTTGTCCCGTCCTAAATCCGGCGCCTGTTTCCAGCGCGTTTTCAGTAGGGTGACTTCTTGAGTTTGACCTACTAGAATGCATGCCCTTGATTCTGGGGTCGGAAACGCCCGGCCAACGTCTGTGCAACGAGGAATATCCATGCAAGTTTCTGTTGAAAATACTTCTGCTCTTGAGCGCCGCATGAGCATCACCGTGCCGGCTGAGCGCATCGAGACTCAGGTCAACAAGCGTCTGCAGCAGACTGCCCAAAAGGCCAAAATCCCAGGTTTCCGCCCAGGCAAAGTGCCAATGAGCGTGATCCGTCAGCGTTACGAAGCTGATGCGCGTCAGGAAGCCGTGGGCGACGTGATCCAGTCTTCGTTCTACGAAGCGGTCGTCGAGCAGAAGCTGAACCCGGCCGGCGCTCCGTCCGTCGAGCCTAAAGTGTTGGAAAAAGGCAAGGACCTGGAATTCGTCGCCACGTTCGAAGTGTTCCCTGAGTTCACGGTTGCCGGTTTCGAATCCATCGCCGTCGAGCGCCTGAGCGCTGACGTATCGGATGCCGACCTGGACAAGATGCTGGACATCCTGCGCAAGCAGAACACTCGTTTCGAAGTGACTGAGCGTGCCGCCCAGAACGAAGATCAACTGAACATCGATTTCGTCGGCAAGGTCGACGGTGAAGTGTTCGCCGGCGGTTCCGCCAAGGCTACTCAGTTGGTGCTGGGCTCTGGTCGCATGATTCCTGGCTTCGAAGACGGCCTGGTTGGCGCCAAGGCCGGTGAAGAGCGCGTTCTGAATGTGACCTTCCCTGAGGACTACCAGAACCTGGACCTGGCTGGCAAAGCCGCCGAGTTCACCGTGACCGTCAACACTGTTTCCGAGCCGAAACTGCCTGAGCTGAACGAAGAGTTCTTCGCCCAGTTCGGTATCAAGGAAACCGGTCTGGAAGGTTTCCGCGCCGAAGTTCGCAAGAACATGGAGCGTGAGCTGCGCCAGGCCATCAAGTCCAAGGTCAAGAACCAGGTCATGGACGGTCTGCTGGCCTCCAACCCGATCGAAGTGCCAAAGGCTCTGCTGGACAACGAAGTGAACCGTCTGCGTGTGCAGGCTGTTCAGCAGTTCGGTGGCAACATCAAGCCGGACCAGCTGCCTGCCGAATTGTTCGAAGAACAAGCCAAGCGCCGCGTCGTACTGGGCCTGATCGTCGCCGAAGTGGTCAAGCAGTTCGAGCTCAAGCCTGACGAAGCCCGCGTTCGCGAGCTGATCCAGGAAATGGCCTCGGCCTATCAAGAGCCTGAGCAAGTCGTGTCCTGGTACTACAAGAACGACCAGCAACTGAACGAAGTCCGTTCGGTTGTGCTGGAAGAACAAGTTGTGGATACTGTTCTGCAGAAAGCTAGCGTGACCGATAAAGCGGTCTCTTACGAAGAAGCGGTCAAGCCGGTGGAAGCTCCACAAGCCGATTGATGGTTCTGCGGTAAGAAATAAACACCCATAAGCCAGCCTTCGCGCTGGCTTATGCGTATTCAAGACATAACTATTTGGGAGTGACTGCGAGACATGTCCCGCAATTCTTTTTATCAGCAGAGCTCTGACATCCAGGCCGCAGGCGGCCTGGTCCCGATGGTTATCGAGCAGTCCGCCCGCGGCGAACGTGCCTATGACATCTACTCGCGTCTGCTCAAGGAACGCGTCATCTTCCTGATCGGCCCCGTTGAAGACTACATGGCCAACCTGGTCGCGGCGCAGCTGTTGTTCCTTGAAGCGGAAAACCCGGACAAGGATATCCATCTGTACATCAACTCACCTGGCGGTTCGGTGACTGCGGGCATGTCGATCTACGACACCATGCAGTTCATCAAGCCTGACGTTTCCACCATCTGCATCGGCCAGGCCTGCAGCATGGGCGCTTTCCTGCTCGCCGGCGGCGCAGCGGGCAAGCGTCACTGCCTGCCTAACTCGCGGATGATGATTCACCAGCCATTGGGCGGCTTCCAGGGCCAGGCGTCGGATATCGACATCCATGCCAAGGAAATCCTTCACATTCGTTCGCGCCTGAACTCGTTGCTGGCCCATCATACCGGCCAAAGCCTCGAAACCATTGAGCGTGACACCGAGCGTGACAACTTCATGAGCGCGGAGCGTGCGGCCGAATATGGCCTGATCGACTCCGTGATCAACAAGCGTCAAATGCCTGCCTAAGCCGCTCAATATGCAGGTGGTTGGGATGACCGGCCGCCTGCGGGCTTGAAAAAGCCCGCAATTGCCTTCATCTTGTGTTGCAAGCCTATCGGATTTGGATCGATCGAATGACTGACACCCGCAACGGCGAGGACAACGGCAAACTGCTTTATTGCTCCTTCTGTGGCAAAAGCCAGCATGAAGTGCGCAAATTGATTGCCGGCCCCTCGGTCTTCATTTGCGACGAGTGCGTCGACCTGTGCAATGACATCATCCGCGAGGAGGTGCAGGAAGCCCAGGCCGAGAGCAGCGCGCATAAATTGCCTTCGCCTAAAGAAATCAGCGGCATCCTTGATCAGTATGTGATTGGTCAGGAACGTGCGAAAAAGGTACTGGCCGTAGCGGTGTACAACCACTACAAGCGCCTGAACCAGCGTGACAAGAAGAATGACGAGGTCGAACTCGGCAAGAGCAACATCCTGCTGATCGGCCCGACAGGCTCGGGTAAGACCTTGCTTGCCGAAACCCTGGCCCGCTTGCTGAACGTTCCGTTCACCATCGCCGACGCAACCACCCTCACCGAGGCGGGTTATGTAGGTGAAGACGTCGAGAACATCATTCAGAAGTTGTTGCAGAAGTGCGACTACGATGTGGAAAAGGCCCAGATGGGCATTGTCTACATCGACGAAATCGACAAGATTTCGCGCAAGTCCGACAACCCGTCCATCACCCGGGATGTTTCCGGTGAGGGCGTGCAGCAGGCCTTGCTCAAGTTGATCGAAGGTACGGTCGCTTCCGTTCCGCCCCAAGGTGGCCGCAAGCATCCGCAGCAGGAATTCCTGCAAGTCGACACCCGTAACATCCTGTTCATCTGCGGTGGTGCGTTCTCCGGCCTGGAAAAGGTTATTCAAAACCGTTCCACCCGTGGCGGCATTGGTTTCAACGCCGAAGTGCGCAGCAAGGAAGAGGGCAAGAAGGTCGGTGAGTCCCTGCGTGAAGTCGAGCCTGACGATTTGGTCAAGTTCGGTCTGATCCCGGAATTCGTCGGTCGTCTGCCGGTCCTGGCGACGCTGGACGAGTTGGATGAAGCTGCGTTGATGCAGATCCTGACCGAGCCGAAAAACGCCCTGACCAAGCAGTATGCCAAGCTGTTCGAAATGGAAGGTGTAGACCTGGAGTTCCGTTCCGACGCGCTGAAATCGGTCGCAAAACGTGCCCTGGAACGCAAGACCGGTGCGCGTGGATTGCGCTCGATCCTCGAAGGCGTATTGCTCGACACGATGTACGAGATCCCCTCGCAGTCAGAGGTGAGTAAAGTCGTGATCGATGAAAGCGTCATAGAAGGCAAGTCCAAGCCATTGTATATCTATGAAAACAATGAGCCGGCTGCCAAGGCCGCACCGGACGCTTAAGCGTCCCGCTGCCGGAACAAAGAAGGGGCCTTCGGGCCCCTTTGCTTTTTGCGCGTTTTAGACGTGTCTTAGCGCTTGTTTTTTTTCGAGGCTGCCCCCATCTTGGTTTCAAGCTTACTTCCATCTGTTTCCGGCCCGAGGGCCGCCGTAGAGGCGAAATCATGAAGACAACCATCGAATTGCCTCTCCTGCCATTGCGCGATGTCGTGGTGTATCCGCACATGGTTATCCCGCTGTTCGTGGGGCGCGAGAAGTCCATCGAAGCCCTTGAGGCTGCGATGACGGGTGACAAGCAGATTCTTCTGCTGGCTCAGAGAAATCCTGCCGACGATGATCCCGGCGAAGACGCACTGTATCGCGTAGGTACGATTGCAACGGTTCTGCAATTGCTCAAGCTGCCCGACGGCACCGTCAAGGTCCTGGTCGAAGGCGAGCAGCGTGGTGCTATCGAGCGTTTCAGCGAAGTGGACGGCCATTGCCGGGCCGAGGTGTCGCTGATCGAAGAGGTCGATGCGCCCGAGCGTGAATCAGAAGTGTTTGTCCGCAGCCTGCTGTCGCAGTTCGAACAATACGTGCAACTGGGCAAGAAGGTGCCTGCAGAGGTCCTGTCGTCGCTTAACAGCATCGATGAGCCTGGGCGATTGGTCGATACGATGGCGGCCCACATGGCCCTCAAAATCGAGCAGAAGCAGGAAATTCTCGAAATCATTGATTTGTCGGCCCGTGTCGAACACGTGCTGGCACTGCTCGACGGCGAAATCGATCTGTTGCAGGTCGAGAAACGCATTCGCGGTCGCGTCAAGAAGCAGATGGAGCGCAGCCAGCGCGAGTACTACCTGAATGAGCAGATGAAGGCCATCCAGAAAGAGCTGGGCGATGGCGACGAAGGTCACAACGAAATCGAGGAGCTGAAAAAGCGCATCGATGCTGCCGGCTTGCCCAAGGATGCACTGGCTAAGGCCCAGGCCGAGCTGAACAAGCTCAAGCAAATGTCGCCAATGTCTGCCGAGGCCACCGTCGTGCGCTCCTACATCGACTGGTTGGTCCAGGTGCCGTGGAAAGCCCAGAGCAAGGTGCGTCTGGACCTGGCGCGTGCCGAAGACATCCTCGACGCCGATCATTACGGCCTGGAAGAGGTCAAGGAACGTATCCTGGAATACCTCGCCGTGCAGAAGCGCGTGAAGAAGATCCGTGGCCCGGTCCTGTGCCTGGTTGGTCCTCCAGGGGTCGGTAAAACCTCCCTTGCGGAGTCGATTGCCCACGCCACCAACCGCAAATTTGTACGCATGGCCCTTGGCGGCGTGCGCGATGAGGCGGAAATTCGGGGCCATCGCCGTACCTACATCGGTTCGATGCCAGGAAGATTGATTCAAAAGATGACAAAGGTCGGCGTGCGCAATCCGCTGTTCCTTTTGGACGAAATCGACAAGATGGGTAGCGACATGCGCGGCGATCCAGCCTCTGCGTTGCTCGAAGTCCTCGATCCTGAGCAGAATCACAACTTCAACGATCACTACCTGGAGGTCGATTACGACCTGTCGGACGTGATGTTCCTTTGCACCTCCAACTCCATGAACATTCCGCCAGCGTTGCTGGACCGGATGGAGGTGATTCGTCTGCCGGGTTACACCGAGGACGAGAAGATCAACATCGCCGTGAAATACCTTTCGCCCAAGCAGATCCAGGCCAACGGCCTGAAAAAAGGCGAGCTGGAATTCGACGAGGAAGCGATTCGCGACATCATCCGCTACTACACCCGCGAAGCCGGTGTGCGTGGCCTGGAACGGCAGATTGCCAAGGTTTGCCGCAAGGCGGTCAAGGAACATGCGCTGGAAAAACGCTTCGCGGTCAAGGTCACTGCGGACCTGCTGGAGCACTTCCTGGGCGTACGCAAGTTCCGCTATGGCCTTGCCGAGCAACAGGACCAGATCGGCCAGGTGACTGGCTTGGCCTGGACCCAGGTCGGTGGTGAGTTGCTGACCATCGAAGCCGCCGTGGTGCCGGGCAAGGGGCAACTGATCAAGACCGGTTCCCTGGGCGACGTGATGGTCGAATCGATCACCGCTGCGCTGACGGTGGTTCGCAGTCGCGCCCGGAGCCTGGGTATTCCCCTGGACTTCCATGAGAAGCGCGATACGCATATCCACATGCCTGAAGGGGCTACGCCCAAGGACGGCCCAAGCGCTGGTGTAGGCATGTGCACGGCCCTGGTTTCGGCATTGACCGGTATTCCGGTGCGCGCCGACGTCGCCATGACGGGTGAAATCACGTTGCGTGGCCAGGTCCTGGCGATTGGCGGCCTGAAGGAAAAACTGCTGGCGGCACACCGTGGCGGGATCAAGATCGTGATCATTCCCGAAGAGAATGTCCGCGACCTGAAGGAAATTCCTGACAACATCAAGCAAGATCTTCAGATCAAACCCGTTAAATGGATTGACGAGGTCCTGCAAATTGCGCTGCAATACGCGCCGGAGCCCTTGCCGGATGTGGCTCCGGAGATTGTCGCGAAGGAAGAAAAGCGAGAGTCTGACTCTAAGGAAAGAATTAGCACGCATTAATACGCATTTGCCTGGGGGGCTTCCTTGACAGTTTTTTAGAGCCCTTGTTATAAAGCGGCTCTATAAGTGTCTGCAGGCCATTCAGCACTCGTTTTTGCTTTCACCAAAAAAACTTAGAATCATCTCAAATAGATATAAGGGGACTTAGAGTGAACAAGTCGGAACTGATTGATGCTATCGCTGCATCCGCTGATATCCCGAAAGCTGCTGCTGGCCGTGCGCTGGACGCTGTAATCGAATCCGTCACTGGCGCTCTGAAGGCTGGCGACTCCGTTGTTCTGGTTGGTTTCGGTACCTTCTCCGTGACTGATCGTCCTGCTCGTATCGGTCGTAACCCGCAGACCGGTAAGACGCTGGAAATCGCTGCTGCCAAAAAGCCAGGCTTCAAAGCTGGTAAAGCACTGAAAGAAGCCGTTAACTAAGGTTTCGTTGAGTTTATCCGGGTCGGGGTCATGCCTGGCTTGGCAGCGGAGCGGTAATACGGCCGGTTGCAACCGGTCTGGCACGCCAGGGCTTGCAGGTTAGAGCCCGGTCCGCTCCGCCAGTTACGAGAAGGCGCATCCTCGGATGCGCCTTTCTTCTATCCGGATTCTACCCACGCTCCACGGTTGCCTAAATTTGAAGTTCAACCGTTTCTGGGGGACGCATGCTGCAGAATATCAGGGACAATTCACAAGGCTGGATTGCCAAGACCATCATCGGGGTCATCGTCGCATTGATGGCGTTGACCGGTTTCGATGCCATTTTCAAAGCCACTACCAACAGCAACGAAGCGGCCAAGGTCAACGGCGAAAACATCAGTCAGAACGAGCTGAGCCAGGCGGTCGACATGCAACGCCGTCAGCTCATGCAACAGCTGGGCAAGGATTTCGACGCCTCCCTGCTGGACGAAAAAATGCTGCGTGATTCGGCGCTCAAGGGCCTGATCGACCGCAAGTTGTTGCTGCAAGGCGCACACGATGCGAAATTCGCTTTCTCCGACGCTGCGCTTGATCAAGTGATCCTGCAGACGCCTGAGTTCCAGGTCGATGGCAAATTCAGCCCCGAGCGTTTCGATCAGGTGATCCGCCAGCTGGGTTATAGCCGTATGCAGTTCCGCCAGATGCTGGCTCAGGAAATGCTGATCGGTCAGTTGCGCGCCGGCCTGGCGGGCAGCGGGTTCGTCACCGATGCCCAAGTGCTGGCATTTGCACGCCTGGAAAAACAGACGCGTGATTTCGCCACCTTGAACATCAAGGCGGACCCTGCCTCCGTCAAGCTGACCGATGATGAGGTCAAGGCTTACTACGACCAGCACGCCAAGGAATTCATGACGCCTGACCAGGTGGTCATCGATTACCTCGAACTGAAGAAGGCCTCTTTCTTCGATCAGGTCAGCGTCAAGGACGAAGACTTGCAGGCGGCCTATCAGAAAGAAATCGCCAACCTGTCCGAACAGCGTCGGGCTGCACACATCCTGATCGAAGTGAACGACAAGGTGACCGAAGCCCAGGCCAAGACGAAGATCGAAGAGATCCAGGCTCGCCTGGCCAAAGGCGAGTCGTTTGAAGCGTTGGCGAAGGAGTTTTCCCAGGACCCGGGTTCGGCTAACAACGGCGGCGATCTGGGCTACGCCGGTCCTGGCGTCTACGATCCGGAGTTCGAAAAGGCCTTGTATGCCTTGAACAAGGACCAGGTATCGGCACCGGTACGCACCGATTTTGGCCTGCACCTGATCAAGCTGCTGGGAATCGAAGCGCCTGAAGTGCCTACATTTGCCAGCCTCAAGGACAAACTGACCCGCGAGCTGAAGACTCAGCAGGTGGAGCAGCGTTTCGTTGAGGCGACCAAGCAACTGGAAGATGCCTCGTTCGAAGCGTCCGACCTGGCGCAACCCGCCCAGGATCTGAAGCTGACCGTCCATACATCGGCCCCTTTCGGTCGTGAAGGCGGCGAAGGGATTGCGGCCAATCGTGCGGTCGTTACTGCGGCGTTCAGTCCGGAAGTGCTGGATGAGGGTGCCAACAGCACCGCCATCGAGCTGGACCCGGAAACCGTCGTGGTGCTGCGTGCCAAGGAGCACCGCAAGCCCGAGCAACTGCCGCTGGAAAGCGTGGCAGGGCCGATTCGTGCTCAATTGACCAAGGAACATGCCAGCGCGGCAGCCAAGACCCGTGCCGACGAGCTGATCGCCAGCCTGCGCGATGGCAAGGCTGCACTGGACAAGCCGGTCGAAGGCCAAGGCTGGAAAGCTACCCAGGCGGCTACCCGCAACCAGGAAGGCATCGACCCGGCGGTGCTGCAAGCACTGTTCCGCATGCCTAAGCCTGAGTCCAAGGACAAGCCGACGTTCACCAGCGTGACCTTGCCTGATGGCAGCCTGATGGTCGTGCGTTTGAATGGCGTGAACGAAGCCGCGGCACCGACTGACGAAGAGAAGGCGGAATATCGCCGCTACCTCGCGTCCCGTGTTGGCCAGCAGGACTTTGCGGCATATCGCAAGCAGTTGGAGAGCCAGGCAGATATCAAGCGTTTCTAATTGCTTGAGGTTTGGCCAAGCCTGATTGTAATGCTGTTCGCTTTAGAGAAAACGGCGCTTCTTCAGAACTGGGAAGCGCCGTTTTTTTGGGCTTGGGTTTTAGGTTTTGGGTGTATGTCCAAATAAAACCACGTCTCTGGAAACGGAATAAAAAACTTCATTGACCGCTGAAGTGGACAGCATTAGCCCGAACCGTCAGGTTTTTGTATCTGCTTGTTGCCTGGAAAACGGGTGTTCGTCGATCTATCCGGTTGGCGTCTTTTTCCTGCAAACAACCCCCAGTAAACTTGTAACCCCTTTGAAACAAGATTAGCCACGCTGCCGGGTCGCGTTCTGTTGCACAATACGCCCCGGACCGTTTTTCTCAGGATGTTCAATGTTCAAATCATTTCCCATGCGCACCGTCGGGCTTGCACTGTTGCTGGCCGCCGCAGCCGGTTGCTCGTCGAAGAAAGCCGCCATTTACGAGCACGAGAGTTTCGACGACTCCGGCACGTTCTCGCGCACTTATCCAGTGAGCGACGCGGCGACCTGCGAGGCCGGGCGTCGGGCGTTGCTCAGCCAGGGCTACATCATCACCAGCAGCGATCCGAAGCTGGTCAGCGGTCACAAGAGCTTCCAGCAGACCGGCGACACCCATATGGAAATCAGCTTCAACCTGGTCTGTGCCGAAGACGGCGGTGGCCATCGTGCGACGATGTTCGCCAACGCCTTGCAGGATCGTTATGCCCTCAAGAAGATCAACAACTCCGCCAGCCTGGGCGTGGGCGTGTTGGGTTCGGTATCGATGCCGATCGGCTCTTCGGATGATTCGATGGTCAAGGTTGCCAGCGAAACCGTGTCGGCGGCCAAGTTCTATGAGCGCTTCTTTGCCCTGGTGGAGCTGTTCCTGCCTCCCGAGGCGAAAAAAGCGACCGATAACGCCGATAACGCCGAGAAACCGAAAACTGAACTGGGCATTCCGGAAACCAAGGTCGAACCGGCTGCCCTGATGCCTGCTCCAGCGCCTGCGCCGGAGCCGGAGCCGGAGCCGATTGCCCCTGCGCCAGCCACCCCGGTGGAAGAGGCCGCGCCGGCCCCCGTCGAAACCACTCCCACGGTCTCGGAGCCCGTCGCACCGCCGAGCGAACCAGCGCCGATTGCACCCGAGTCGATTGCGCCCGAGTCGTTCGAGTCTGCGCCGACGACGCAAACCGTTACACCACCGCCACCACCGTCCAGCTCGTTACCGCCCCCGACCGAGCCGATCCAGCCGCTTCCATCATCCTGAGGTTCAGTGGCAGGGAGTAACGCCCTGTCACTCTTTACACAGTAATTTCCCGACCCTGTGCTACGTTTAATTCATGAAGCCTTTGCTTCATGTTTTATTCATAAAGCAGCTTTATGCTGATGCCAGCGCCATAAGGCATCGGTTTCAATGACAGGGGAAGGACACGTAATGGATGATTATCAGGAAGAGCTGCTGGAATACCAGGCGTATGAACTGGACCCGTTGGAACCCGCCGAAGATGCGACGGAGTTGTAAGGATCGCGACAAGCTACAAATGGTAAGCACCTAGCCAGGTTCTTGAAGCTCAAACCCCTCGGTGACTACGACGAAACTCTCCGGGTGTCTGGTTGTTCCAGCGCTTGAAGGCTCGTTGAAATGCCTCGGCTGAGGCGAATCCCAATAGATAAGCGATCTCGCCAAACGCCAGTTCGGTATCGCGTATGTAGGTCATGGCCAGGTCGCGGCGGGTGTCGTTGAGGATGGCGCGAAACTGCGTGCCTTCCTCGGCCAGCTTGCGACGCAGGGTCCAGGTTGGCAGCTTCAGGCGAGCCGCCACTTCTTCCAGGTCGGGTTCCCGGCCGCCGTTGAGCAACGGTCCCAGCAGTTGGATGATGCGCTCGCGCAGGCTGCGGGTGCGGGTCAGTTGTTCCAGTTCCCGTTCACACAACTGAAGCAGATGGTGCCAGGTGCTGGGGCAATGCTGTGGGTTGCGCTGGGCGAGGCTGTCCAGGCCCAGGCGCAGTTGATTCTGTTCGGCGCCAAATTGGATCGGGCAGTCACCGAGCGTGCGGTAGGCCTCCACGTATGCCGGCGCCTCGAATTCGATTTCGATGCGTTCTGGCCGCAGCGCGATGCCGCTGACGCTGGACAGTTGCGCAAGCCAGCCGGCAATGATCGAGTCCACGACAAAGCGGTTGTAGGCGTTATACGGGCTGATGGAATAGAACCGTAGCCAAGCGCCTCGGGCATCTTCATGGAAACTCGATTGGCCGCGATAGTTGGAGCCGTACAGCGGCTCGAAGTGGATCATGCAGCGGGCGGCCTCGCGCACGGTGGGCGCCTGGGCCGCGGTAACGCCCGCCAGCCCGGCCTGGCTCAAGCGGCCGAGTTGGCCCATGCGCAGGCCCAAGGCCGGGTCCTGAGTTTGTTGAATCGCGGCGTGGCCCAGGCGCATGTAGCGTGGGATCGACAATCGTGCCCCGGGCTCGGCCAGGCGCGCGGCATCGAGACCGTACTGTTCAAGCAGAGGTTGAGGGTCTTGCCCATGGCTGGCGACGGCGTCAGCCAAGCTATGGACAAAGCCCACAGACAGGTCGCCCAGGCGCATCGGCTGCGGTTTCATGTTCACAACCACAGGTTCAGCAGGCGGGCGCCGCGGGCGTTGCCATCGGGGAAATGTTGGCCGTTGTGGCTGATGAAGCTCTGGCCGGCGCTGCCGCTGTCCCAGAACTGGCCCCGCAGGAACACGCTGACGCCGCCCTGGGCCTGGCTGATGGGCAATTGGCCGGTCAGTGTCAGGCGATGCCAGGCTTGGCCCTCGCTCACTTCACCTGGCTTGAGGCTCACCTCGCTCGGCGTGGACAGGCCTTTATAACCGCTCCAGGGTTTGTCCCATGTGTCGCGACCGAGGATGAATGCGGGCACTGCAATCAGTTGCGCGCCCTGGTCGTTGAGTTGCCGGTAGTGGAGCGGGTACCAACTGTCGCTGCCGATCAGCACGCCCAGGCGCCCGGCGGGGGTGTCGATGACTTGGACAGCAGTCGGGCGGTCGGCCCCAAGCACGTCACGTTGTTCAAACACCGGATGTCGTTGGCGTTGTGGCTGGCCGATCGGCCGGCCATCGCTGCCGAACACCAGGCTGCTGTTGTACAGCGCACCGCGACCGATCTTCAGTTCACCGTCACTGACACTGGGCTCGGGAAGCACAATGGAGCCGGCCACCAGGGTGATACCGAACTCCTTGGCCAGCCCACCGAACAGCGCTTGATAGTCATGGGCCATGCGCTCGGCTTTCATGCGCAGGTAGGCATCGTCCAGTCGGCTATCGCCTTGAGCGCTGATCAATGCCCGGATAAACGCCAGCGGATTACTGACCGCCAGCCAGTTCATGGCCTCCTTCAGGCTGGTGGCCTGGTACAACTCGTCTTTTTCGCCGCCGACCATCAACCAGGTGCCGATGTGCTCGGGCAGCACCACCACGGTCCTGGCATTGAGAAAGCCCTGGTCGCGAGCCGTCTGCAGATAGGCTGCCAGTTTGCGATGCAGGCGCTCGGGGCTCTGGTAGTCGGTGGGGAACAGTTCGGGTTGGATGCCCAGCAGGTTACCGCGGTCGGCGGGTGTGCCCTGATCGACCGCCAGGCTGATGCGCAGGTCCGACAGGTAATGACCCGTCGGACGATCCGTCGTCCACAGTGCGTAGGTGATCAGGGCGGCAATCAAGGCCAGAGAAAACAGCAGGTACAGAAATTTGCGCATGGGAGAACAGTCAGCGGCCGTGTGCAGGTTCGTGATTTTTCATCAGGAGCTACAGGGCAGGGTACGGTAAAACAAGGGATTAGCGAAGGGCGGGCGCTGATTTGTACTTGCGCCAGGCCTGCGCCAAGGCGTCCATGGAATCCTTGGACACCCTGCGCGCGAGCAAGGCGCACTAATGACTTTTGGCCTTCCTGATGCGGATCAGAATCAGCAGCATGATCAACAGCACCGGTGGCGTCATGCCCAGCAGTGCCTCGCGGGCCGAGAGGCTTGCGCCCAAGGTGTGCAGCCCGCTATAGACCAGTTTGAACAGATTGATCAGGTAGTAGGTGATGGCAATGATCGACAGGCCTTCCACCGCGCGTTGGATCTTTATCTGTGCATCGGCGCGTGCATTGAGGCTGCGCAGGATCTCGGCGTTCTGATCCTCCATTTCGACCTGTACGCGTGCTTGCAACAAGTCACCCAGGTTGGCGACGCTCATGGCCAGTTGCTCGAGGCGCTGTTCGGTGGCTGCGCAATAACGCACCGTGGGTTTGAAACGCCGTTCGATGAACACGCCCAGCCGCTGGCATTCCCCCAGGTGACTTTCACGCAACTCCCCCAGGCGCTCGAACACCAGTTGGGCATAGGCGCGGGTGGCGCTGAAACGGTGGCGATTCTTGACCGTGCTGCTGACGACCTGGCGAGACAGCAGGGCGATGTTCTCCAGCAGGGCCTTGGCATGCACGCCGCTGGCATTGGCGTTGCGTTCGGACAGGCTCACCAGGGTGCGATCGAATTCGTTCAGTTGCGGGTCCAGTGCCTTGGCGGTATTGAGCGACAAGGACGCCATCATGCGATAGGTCTCGATTTCCAGCAGGCGCCGGATCATGCGGCCCTGACGATAAGCGTTGAGCCGTCGGTTGATGAACAGCAGGCGGTTGGTGCCGTCCTCGGTCAGGCGAAAATCGCTCCAGACCACCGCATCGCCACCGCCCACGCAAGAGCCGCACGGGTCCTTGAAACCGTAGCTGGGCAGGTCGAGACCGGCTTCGGCGCGCACCACTACCTGAACGGCATTGATGAGGTGCTGGGAATGGCCTTCGATACCCTGGGCAAGGCATTCGGGCAGCGTTGTCCAGTGCAGTTCGTTGGTGCTGGCGGGAACGACCAGGGTCAGGGTGAAGAACTCGGCGTGGCGCTCCCACTTGAGTGGATGGCCTTCAAGGCGGGTGATGCCTTGTGCGGCCTCTGCTGCGACGGTTTCCGGGCACAGTCGCTCGAGCAACGCGTTGCACTGGGCATTGTCGCCAAGAAACGCCAGGTGGAAGACGTGGGCCGGCTCGTCGAAGTACAGCGACGGGCGGGCGTGCAACTCGTTGTGCAGCATTTTTCGTTGGGGATGCATGCGAGGGCGACCGTGTTATTAGGGTTATTTTAGGGTTGAGCACCTGGACCAGCGTTGATAGGACTGGTGCATTCCAGCGAGAGTCACGCGCAGCTGATCGGTGCGCTGCACATTTGGATCATTAACTTGTCAGTTACGGTCATTGAGCGCCCGCATCCGGACTCTTACGCTGTGGGTCATGACAGACGCAAGCCGCAGAGTTTGCGCTTTTCCCCGTGATCGCCCGTTGTGGAGTTACCGATGACCGCCTCTCATTACCCGCATCTGCTGGCCCCGCTGGACCTGGGTTTCACCACGTTGCGCAACCGTACCCTGATGGGGTCGATGCACACCGGCCTGGAAGAGAAACCCGGCGGCTTCGAACGCATGGCGGCGTATTTTGCCGAGCGCGCCCGGGGCGGTGTGGGCCTGATGGTCACCGGTGGGATCGGGCCGAATGACGAGGGCGGCGTGTACTCCGGGGCGGCCAAGCTGACTACCGAAGAAGAAGCGCTCAAGCACCAGATCGTGACCCGGGCCGTACACGAGGCCGGTGGCAAGATCTGCATGCAGATTCTCCATGCCGGGCGCTACGCCTACAGCCCCAAGCAGGTCGCACCGAGCGCGATCCAGGCACCGATCAACCCGTTCAAGCCCAAGGAGCTGGACGAGGAGGGTATCGAGAAGCAGATCAGCGATTTCGTCACCTGTTCGGTACTGGCCCAGAAGGCCGAATACGACGGTGTCGAGATCATGGGTTCGGAAGGTTATTTCATTAACCAGTTCCTGGCGGCCCACACCAACCACCGTACCGACCGTTGGGGCGGCAGCTATGAAAACCGCATGCGCCTGCCGGTGGAAATCGTGCGTCGGGTGCGTGAGGCAGTAGGCCCGAACTTCATCATCATCTTTCGCCTGTCGATGCTCGATCTGGTGGAAGGTGGCAGTTCGTGGGACGAGATCGTCCAGTTGGCCAAGGCCATCGAGCAGGCCGGCGCAACGATCATCAACACCGGTATCGGTTGGCACGAAGCGCGGATTCCCACCATCGCCACCAAGGTTCCACGGGCGGCGTTCAGCAAGGTCACGGCCAAGCTGCGTGGTTCGGTAAGCATCCCGCTGATCACTACCAACCGCATCAACACTCCGGAAGTGGCCGAGCAGATCCTCGCTGAAGGCGATGCCGATATGGTCTCCATGGCCCGGCCGTTCCTGGCCGATCCGGAGTTCGTCAACAAGGCCGCTGCCGGTCGCAGCGATGAAATCAATACCTGCATCGGCTGCAACCAGGCGTGCCTGGATCACACCTTTGGCGGCAAGCTCACCACTTGCCTGGTCAACCCCCGGGCTTGCCATGAAACCGAGCTGAACTACCTGCCGGTGACTCAGGTGAAGAAAATCGCCGTGGTCGGTGCCGGCCCCGCCGGGTTGTCCGCGGCCACGGTGGCGGCCGAACGTGGGCACCAGGTGACGCTGTTCGATTCGGCCAGTGAAATTGGCGGGCAGTTCAACATTGCCAAGCGCGTGCCGGGCAAGGAAGAGTTCTTCGAAACCCTGCGCTACTTCAAACGCAAATTGCAGACCAGCCATGTCGAGCTGTGCCTCGATACCCGGGTGGATGTGGCGCAATTGGTGGCCGGCGGCTACGACGAGATCATCCTCGCCACCGGCATCGCGCCGCGCGTGCCGGCGATTCCCGGGGTGGAGCATGCCAAGGTGTTGAGCTACCTGGACGTGATCCTCGAGCGCAAGCCGGTGGGCCGCAGCGTCGCGGTGATCGGTGCCGGCGGTATTGGCTTCGACGTGTCGGAGTTCCTGGTTCACCAGGGCGTCGCCACCAGCCAGGACCGTGAGGCGTTCTGGAAGGAGTGGGGCATCGACACCCACCTCGAGGCCCGCGGCGGCGTGGCCGGGATCAAGGCTGAACCCCATGCACCGGCGCGCCAGGTGTTCCTGCTGCAACGCAAGACCTCGAAGGTCGGTGACGGCCTGGGCAAGACCACCGGCTGGATTCACCGCACGGGCCTGAAGAACAAGCAGGTGCAGATGCTCAACAGCGTCGAGTACCTGAAGATCGACGACGACGGCCTGCACATTCGCATCGGCGAAACCGGCGAGCCGCAAGTGCTGGCCGTGGATAACGTCGTGATCTGCGCCGGCCAGGATCCGCTGCGTGAGTTGCAGGAGGGCCTGGAAGCGGCGGGGCAGACCGTCCACCTCATTGGCGGCGCCGACGTGGCGGCGGAACTGGACGCCAAGCGGGCGATCAACCAGGGTTCGCGGTTGGCGGCGCAGTTGTAAGGTTCAATCCCAGGAAAACCCTTGTGTGCGAGCTTGCTCGCGATTGCGGTGAGTCAGTTGCATGGATGTTGGCTGATCTGCCGCTATCGCGAGCAAGCTCGCTCCCACAGTGGGGAGGGGTGAACCTGAAGTCCCCCGCCAGCTGTTAAGATACCGGCCCGTTTCCACCCGATCTGTCGCCATGTTGCTTCCCGCCCTCGACTGGCATCCCCAACCCCGACTCGAACCCCTTCACCTGGACTGGCTCGCCCGTGCCGGTGTCGAAGTGGCGGTGTTGCGCCTGGACCGGATCGATCCACTAATCAGCGGCAACAAGTGGTTCAAGTTGGTCCATCACTTGCGCGCCGCCCATGAGGCCGGCGCCGAGGGGGTCATGAGCCTGGGCGGGGCGTATTCCAACCATTTGCATGCGTTGGCGGCGGCCGGCAGGCGCTTCGGCTTTCCCACGGCCGGGCTATTGCGCGGTCACCCCCGGGACACGCCGACGGTGCGCGACCTGAAAGCGTTTGGCATGGACTTGCACTGGTTGGGGTATGGCGGATACCGGGAGCGGCACGCAGCGGATTTCTGGGAACCGTGGCAGATCCGCTATCCACATTTGCATCCGGTACCCGAGGGCGGTTCGGGATTGCCTGGGGCGCAAGGCTGCATGACGTGGGTGGCCAGTGTCCGTGAACAATTGGCGGCGCTGGGATGGGCGGATTATCACGGCTGGTGGTTGGCTTGCGGTACTGGAACATCGCTGGCCGGACTGGTGCTGGCCGAAGCGGGACAGCGCCCGGTCTATGGCGTGCTGGCGGTGCCCCAGGACCATGGCGTGGTGCAGCAAGTCGAACGCATCGTGGGGGAGGCGGGCCTTTGCAGCCCACCTTATGAATTGTTCGACGGCAGCCGTGGCGGGTTCGCCCGGGTCGATACCGAACTCACCGAGTTCATCGAAAACACGACGGCCATCGAACTGGAGCCGTTGTACACCGGCAAAGCCTTGATGTTGCTCAAGACGCAAGTCGAGGCCGGACGGTTTGCCCCGGATACCCGTCTGGTCTTCGTCCACACCGGCGGTTTGCAAGGCCGCCGGGGGTTCGAGTAACGGCGCTCAGCCGCGTTTGGGCATCATCCGCAGCAACGTGTTGTCCCGTACCACATAGTGGTGATACAGCCCCGCCAAGGCATGCAGGCCAATCAGCCAATAGCCGATGGTGCCGCCCAGCACGTGCCAGCCTTCCAGTTGCTTGGCGAAATCCTTGTCTTGATTGATGAGCAAGGGCAGATCGAAACCGTAGAACATCACCTGATGCCCTTCGGCGCTGGTGATCAGCCAGCCCAGCAGCGGCATGGCGATCATGAACAGGTACAGCGCCCAATGCATCAGGCGAGCGAGAACGGTTTGCCATGCAGGCGATGCCGGGAAAATCGCCGGAGCCTTCCCCATGCTGCGGGCGAACAGGCGTAGCCAGACCAGCAGGAACACCGTCAGGCCGAGCATGAAGTGCGCTTCCTTGATCAGGGTCCGGCCGCCACTGCCCTTGGGGAAAATCCCGCGGAACTCGATGCAGGCATAAACCACGGCCAGCAGAACCAGCATCAGCCAATGCAAGGTGACCGTGACGGTACTGTAGCGGCTTTCTGAGTTTTTCCAGGGCATTGCAGGTCTCTCCAACGATCAGGGTAGAGCGCCGTCTAGAGCGGCGTTATCCGTTTACTGTAAGCCCGTTTCGCTGGGTTTGCATGAGCTAGATCAGTTTTGCCGGCATGAAGACACAGGGTTGAGTCAGGGAGTCAAGTCCGGCGGATTCAGCAGCCAGTCCAACAGCAGCCCCGCATCATGGTCCCCACGGGGTGATTTCGGCAGCGTGGCGGTATGTGCGCCGGTATCGACAGCCCCAGGGCACAGCACCGGTCGATCAGGGTCGCCATCGAGAAAACTCACCAGCACTTCGCTGCCGGCCATCAGGCTGGGGCTGCCATCCAGCGTCAGCCGCGACACGGGTAGCGTAATGCCGTCCTGGTCCGGCGCCCATAGGCTGACACGCACCTGGCCACGTTCATCGGGGCTGGCCGGCTGGCCGGTGCTGCCGAGTACATGGGCCAGGTGGTATCCGGGGACGGGGGGCTTGGGGTGCTTGAGGGCTGGCCTGAATGTGGTGGACCAGGGAATGGCGGTGAACCGGTTGCGGTAGTCACGGGCCGACGGTGCGGCGGGCAGGTCCGGCTCCAGGATCGAGAACTGCCGTCCGCGATGCTGGACCTCGGTGATCAACCATTGATCGTTGAAGGTGGAAACCGGGTGTTCGCAGACCTGCACGATGTCGCCGCCGTGCAGGGCCGGTTGGGTACTGTGGCCATGGATTTCCCGTTGCCGGCAGCGCAGCCGTTCAAGGTGGCGGCGACCGGCCTGGTAACGGTGAGCCAAGGCCGGGTTGCCGCGCATGGCTTCGTGATCGAGCCGCTCAAGGGGTTGATTCGCCGCCGAGTCCTCGGCTTCGGGCGGGGCCCGGTCACTGAACCCGACGGGCCGTCCAGGTGTCATCGGATGGTGACGCAAATACAAGCGTTTGATGGCCGGCAGCAGGCTCTCGTTCGGGCGCAGGGGCAGCTCGATGGGGCGCGCGGAAAAGCTCTTCGGGTCTTCGGCAAACACCAGGACATGGCCCTGGAGAGCGTGTTCGAAGTGGTAATGAATGCCTTCTTCCTCACACAGTCGTTGCAGGAGGGTCAGGTCGCTTTCGTCGTACTGGATGCAAAACGGGCGACACGGATACAGCCCATGGGGCAGTTCGAAACGGTAGCTGTCGACGGGTAGCGCGTGTTCTTCCAGCAGGCGTTGCAGCAGCTGCACCACGCTGAGCCGATGGAAAACCCGGCGCTGTGGGCCTTGCTCCAGTTGCTGGAGGTAGGGAACCAACGTCACACGATAGCCGATACGCCGCGGCGCCAGGGCTCTGAGGCTAACGCTGTGGACAATCCCATGGACGCCTGATTCGCCTTCCAGGCGCAGGAAGGCCGGATGCCCCAAGAGCAGCTCGGGATCTATCGGCGGGGCCAGGCCGATCAGTTCGAGGTCAAAACGGTATGGCTGGTTGAGGGCTTCGCGGCCATTGAACCGCAAGACTTGCAGTTGCAAGCCGCTTTGCGTGAGCGTCAGGCTGAAGGGACTTTCCGTGTCGTTGCGCATCGCAGCTCCTACTGGCAGGGAGAGAGGCGCAGAGGGTACGAAACCGCAGGGGAAAACGGTGCTTGTGAGTCGCTATTTCAGAAACGCCCTACAACACGCTGTGAAAATGTCGATCCGGCAGGCTGAATTTTTTGGTCGATCAGCCGGTTTAGGCCGTATAAACTTGCGCCACAGCGCCGGCCGGCAGATGTCTCGGCGCGTCAGACAAGAGAGTGAGTAATGGGCGCACAGTGGAAGGTTAAACACAAAGAAGCGGCTGCCAACGCCAAGGGCAAGATCTTCGGCAAACTGGTGAAGGAAATCACCATTGCCGCGCGCAACGGCGCTGATACCGCGACCAACGCGCACTTGCGACTGGTGGTCGAACAGGCGAAGAAGGCCTCGATGCCCCGCGAGACCCTGGAACGTGCGATCAAGAAAGGTTCTGGCCAGCTCGGTGAAACCGTGCAATACCACCGCGTCACCTACGAAGGGTTTGCGCCGCACCAGGTGCCCCTGATCGTTGAATGCGTGACCGATAACATCAACCGCACTGTTGCCGAAATTCGCGTCGCGTTCCGCAAGGGCCAGTTGGGCGCCTCGGGTTCGGTGGCGTGGGACTTCAACCATGTCGGCATGATCGAAGCCGCGCCGGACAGCCCGGACGCCGATCCGGAAATGGCCGCTATCGAGGCCGGTGCCCAGGATTTCGAACCGGGCGAAGAAGGCGCGACGTTGTTCCTCACCGATCCTGCCGACCTCGATGCCGTACAGAAGGCCTTGCCGGAGCAGGGTTTCACCGTGTTGTCGGCCAAGCTGGGCTACCAGCCGAAGAACCCGGTCAGTGGCCTGACCGACGAGCAGATGGCTGAAGTCGAAGCCTTCCTAGAAGGTCTCGACAACCACGATGACGTGCAGGACATGTTTGTCGGGTTGGCGGGGTAACCCTTCACCCTGCTTGGGACCAGGGACAGGATGGACATGTGGCGAGGGGATTTATCCCCGCTGGGCCGCGAAGCGGCCCTGAAACCAGGTAACTTGGGTATGGCTGGCTGACTCGGCAGAGTTTTGGGGGCTGCTGCGCAGCCCAGCGGGGATAAATCCCCTCGCCACAAAGGTTCGGGCGATCAACCGATGACGTCGATTGAATCAGTGGATTAGAAACTGGACAACAGCTGCCTGATCTCATCGAACCCCGGCCGCGCCAACACCTCTGGCTGACAGCAACGCACCTGCAGATCCTGTAACGCTGCCAGTTCCTCAGCACTGAGCGTCGGTTCGATCCGCGCCAGCAATTCCCCCAGCAAAATCCCGAAGGCCCGCACCTCGATGCGTTGCAGCGCGCGAGTTTGCAGGTTGTCTGTGGTGGCGTGGAACGACGCCGCGCCAAAGTCCCCCAGCAGGCAATCGCCCTGTTCATCGCACAGGATATTGTGCCCGTACAGATCCCCATGGGTGATGCCTTGGCGGTGCAGGTGCGCTGCCACCGAGGCGATGCCGTGGGCGATGCGCAAGGCCACCGGTGCGCTCAGGCGCAGTTCATCGGCATACACGTCGCGGCTGCATGACGCCAGGCTCGGCAGCCCGGCGAGGTTGCGGTAGCTGGGCTCGATCAGCGCCATCACCAGCCCGGCCTGTTGCTCGGGATGCCCGGCAACCTGACCCAGCACCTCAATCAGGTTCGAGTGGCGACCGGCCGTGATGCAGGCATGCATCTCATGCAGGGGCGAGCCGTCGCTGGTCATCTGGCCTTTGTATAACTTCACTGCGACCTTTCGTGCCGCCTGGCCGGGCGTCTGCCAGAGCGCCTGATGAATCACCCCCGACGCGCCTTCGCCCAGTTGTCGTTGCAGTTCCAGATGCGACCATTCGATAGGCGTCGTGGTATTCAGGGCCGTCGCTTGCGCCTGGGTTTCCAGTGGGTTGCCGGCGTAGGCCACCCAACTGAGGCTTGGCAACGTGAGCAGCCATTGCGGCAGTTCGGTCAGTTGGTTGGCGGCGATGCGCAGCAGTTCGAGGCGATGACACTGGCCCAGGCTCGCCGGCAACTGCTGCAAACGGTTGCCGGCCAGCATCAGTTTTTGCAGATAGGGGCGTTGGCCCAGTTCATCCGGCAAATGGCTGACGCAGTTGTCGGTCAGGATCAACCAGCGCAGCAGTGGCGGCAGTGCGGCGCCCGTGACGCGGTTGATGCGATTGGCCTTGAAACCGACCATGGTCAGCGCGCTGCAACGGCCCAGGCATTCGGGCAGTTCAGTGAAGCGGTTGTCGGAACAGAACAGTACGCGCAGGCGAGTCAGCCGATGCAGGTCGTCGGGCAGCGTGTCCAACTGATTGCCGCTGAGGTTGAGGATCTCGAGGGAATCGGCCAGGTCGAAGATTTCCCGGGGAAACTCCGTCAAGCCGCAGGCCAGGTCCAGCCGGGTAATGCCGCAGAGCTGGCCGGCGCGTAGTTGGGCGAGGGTGTGCATGGAAGGGATCGCTGTTGATCAAGGGTGGGCACAAGAACCTGTGGCGAGTGAGCAAGCTCCCTCGCCACAGGTCATCTTCAGGCACTAAGCCCGAGATGGCCGCATGATAACTGCAAAATTCGCGCTAGCGCTCGATGCTGCGGTTCCAGCGGGCGTTCCAGGCCGGGCGTTGCTCGTTGACCTGGTCCCAATCCACAGCAATCGCCGCTTCCAGATATTGCCGATCCTCGACCGTGATGGCCGAGCCGTGGCCGCTTTGAGCGTGGCAACGGTGAGCGACCGCCTGGGGCCCGATCGCCTGCCGACGGTGGTGGACATGCTCAAGCGCGAGGCGGCCCTGATCGGACCGCGGATCAACCCGTTCGACCCGTTGTTGCGCAGGCCTTCGCAGGTGTTTGGGCTGGGCTGACCACTGCCTCAAGCCCACCGCTGGTCCCCTTGTGGAAGCGAGCTTGCTCGCGAAGGCGGTCGTTCAATGAGCAATGAGGTTGACTGACACACCGCTATCGCGAGCAAGCTCGCCACAGGGATCTGCGCGGATCAGAAGTCCAATGTCTGCTTGAGTCTTTGCACCGTCGGCGCATCACTGGGGATGACCATCGCATAGTTGTAGCCCGGCCCGGACCAGTACTCGGCTTGCAACTCGCCCTCGCGACGACTGCCCCGCGGCAGGAGGAAGTTTTTCGGGCCGGGTGGGCGCACGTAGAAGCTGATTTTCTGACCGCTCGGGTCCTGATAGACCACCATCGCCGCCGCGCCTTGTTCGGTGCTGAGCAAGCGTCCGCTGACCGGCTTGAAGCCTGCACCCGACAGGTCTGGCAGCCGGTCAGCCTGGGTGAAGTAACGGTCGAGCCAGCCTTGCATGCTCTGCTCGTCGCCGGTCTGGTAATCGGCCGGAAGGATGCCCTGCTGGGCAATCAACCGGTACGCCTGTAGGGCGTCAGCCATGGGGGCTGCGGCGCTGAGTAGGGTCATTTGTCGCGCCTGCCAGCCGCTGACCCCGCCTACGCTGACGGCCAGCAGCAACACCGCGACGCTGGCCAGGTGGCGGCGGGAGCGATGTTTCAGGTGCTGGCGAATCATGGCCGGGTCGAGATCCGGATTGGGCGGCTGTTGCAAGGCGCCGCTCAGGGCCGTGCGCAGGTGCTGCGCGTCCTGTTGCCAGGCGCGGACCCGGGCGGCGACTTCCGGCTGGTTGGCCAGGTAAGCCTGCACCAGTCGCTGGTCGGCTTCGCTCAGTTGGCGATCGACGTAGGCGTGCAGGTCGCTGTCGCTGGGGGGCATGCTGATCATTTGAGTATCCGCAGGGTAGGGCGGGTGACCTCGCCGTCGCTGAGTTGGCGCAGGGCCTGGCGAGCGCGGGACAAGCGGGACATTACCGTGCCGGTCGGCACGCCGAGGATGTTGGCGATTTGCTGGTAACTCAAGCCTTCCACCGATACCCAGAGCAACAGCGCGCGCTGTTCCGTCGTGAGCTGATCGAAGGCCTGCAAAGACGATTGCGCGATCACGCTGCGCTCGGCCGAAGGGTGGGCATCGTCGCGGCCGGTGAAAAACTCCAGCATGCGCGCATACCGTCGCGAGCGGCGATGGCTGTCGAGAAACTGCCGATACAGAATCGAAAACAGCCAGGCCCGCAGATCGCCGTCCGGACGCTTGTCGTTCCATTTGGACAATGCCCGTTCCAGGCACATCTGCACCAGGTCGTCGGCGTTGCTCGGGTTACGCGTCAGCGACACGGCAAAACGCCGTAGCCTGGGGATGAGCTCGCGCAACTGTTCGTCGAATGCGTTCATAGGGGGGGGCTTCTGTGGGCAGTCATTGCGCCGGGACTGGAAAGACGACCCGCGAACGAGATTATTCCAGTGCAGGAAAAATAAATACGAGGCGTGGGAATAAACCTGCCGGGCCTTCGTCTGACGGGTCCTTTCCAACAAATGGCCTCGAGGCCTGGAGATTTCTCATGGTTGATCCTTCATCCTCGTCGAGCCGGCCACCCTTGAGTGCCGCTGGCCTGACATTGCGCCTGAGCGGCATCGCCGTGATTGTTGCCGCGTTGGCCGGGGCGTTTGCCTACGTCAATGGCAGCCTCGACCCACAACGCCTGACACCACAGGCATTGGTCAATGTGCTGGAAAAAAACAACGGCGTTCACCCGGGCTTTCGACGCAACCACTCGAAAGGGGTCTGCGTCGCGGGTTACTTCCAAAGCTCGGGCGAGGCCAGCGCCTATTCCAGCGCCCAGGTGTTCTCGCTGCCGCAAACGCCAGTGGTTGGGCGTTTCGCCTTGCCCAGCGGCAATCCCTATGCACCGGACGGCAGCGTGCCGATTCGCAGCCTGGCACTGCGCTTTACCCAGGCCAACGGCCAGCAATGGCGCACCGGCATGAACAGCATGCCGGTGTTTCCGGTGGGTACGCCGCAAGCCTTCTACCAACTCCAGCAAGCCCAGTCGCCGGACCCTGCCACAGGAAAGCCGAATCCTGCGGCCGTACCGGCGTTCTTTGCCGCACACCCCGAAGCGGCGCCGTTCCTGCAATGGATCAAGACCGCCAAGCCGTCAGCCAGCTATGCCACTGAAACCTACAACGGCATCAACGCGTTCTATCTGATCAACCCCGCCGGGCAGCGCCAAGCGGTGCGCTGGGGCATGGTGCCGATGAGCCAGGACGCCGCGGATGCGGCGCTACCCGAGGGGGGCGACTTCCTCGAGCAAGACCTGGTGAAGCGTCTCGCCGCCGGGCCGTTGCGCTGGCAGTTGAACATCACCCTGGCCAATCCGGGTGACCCGGTGAACGATGCCAGCAAGGCCTGGCCCGCTGACCGCAAGGTACTCAATGCCGGCACGTTGGTGCTGGAGCGCACCCAGGCGCAGGACAACGGCGAATGCCGCGACATCAACTATGACCCGCTGATCCTGCCCCAAGGGATCGAAGGTTCCGAAGACCCGCTATTGGTCGCGCGCTCCGCCGCCTATGCCAGTTCCTATTTGCGACGTACCAGCGAAGTGAGCCAATTGCCCGCCAAACAGGAGTCCCGTCCATGAGCGCCCCTCGTCACTTTGCACCGCTGGCCCGGCTGCTGCACTGGCTGATGGCCGTGATGGTCATCGCCATGCTGTTCATCGGCGCGGGCATGGTCGCCTCGGTGTCCGAACGCCATGAATGGCTGCTGCAGTTGCACAAACCATTGGGTATCGCGATTTTGCTGTTGGTGATCGTGCGCCTGGTGGTGCGTTTTACTACCCGCCAACCGCCGCTGCCGGCGGATCTGCCGGCCTGGCAAGTGCTGGCGGCAAACGCCTCGCATGTGCTGTTGTACGCCCTGATGCTGGTCTTGCCGTTGTTGGGCTGGGGCATGATTTCGGCGGCGGGGGACCCGGTGATGCTCGGCGACTCGTTGCAACTGCCTTCGATTCTGCCGGCCCACGCGCAGACGTTCGCACTGCTGCGCAAGGCCCACGGGTACCTGGCTTACCTGTTGTTCGTGACGGTGCTGGTGCATCTGGCGGCGGCGTTGTTTCACGCTTGGGTGCGCCGGGATGAGGTGTTGGACAGTATGTTGCGCGGCAAGGGTTGATGGATTGTGGCCAGGGAGCAAGCTCCCTGGCCACAGGGGATTGATCAGGTCATCGGATCAGCGCAATTCGTCGACCATGGCCTCGATGGTGCTCAACACATCCTTGCCCAACTGCATCGAGCGTTTGCCGGACCAGCCGGTGATCGGGTTCGGGTGATCGTTGTGGTCCTTGAACGGCATCTCCAGGGTCAGGGACAGACAGTCATATTTCTGGCCGACCGCGTTACAGGCCAGGGTCATGTTGGCCTGGCCCGGTTCGTCGCGGGTGTAGCCGTGAGTGGTCTGGAAGTCTTTGGTCTGATGCTTGAGATGGCTGCGAAAGCGCTCTTCAAGTTCGGCAATGCGTGGCGTGTAGCCCGGGTTGCCTTCGCAACCGGCGGTGAAGACGTGGGGAATTTCCTCATCGCCGTGAGCATCGAGGAACAGATCGACGCCGTACTTTTCCATTTGTTGCTGGACGAAAAAGACCTCGGGGCTGATTTCCGGACTGGCGTTCTGCCAGGCGCGGTTGAGGTCCTGGCCCATGGCGTTGGTCCGCAGATGCCCATGGAATGCGCCGTCCGGATTCATGTTCGGCACCAGGTACAGATCGGCTTTGGCGAGCAACTGGTTCAGTTGCGCATCGTCATGCTGCTGGAGGCGTTCGATCACGCCCTCCATGAACCACTCGGCCATGTGCTCGCCGGGATGTTGCTGGGCGATGATCCAGACTTTGCGCCGGCCTTCGGCACCGCTGCCTTTGCGCAGCAGCTGGATGTCCCGGCCTTCCACGCTTTTACCGACGGCCAATAGTTCGGTGCCAGCCTTGTGCTGCGCTTGCTCGATCAGCCAATCATGTCGGCCGCGACTGTAGGGTTCGAAGTAGGCGAACCAGGCGTTGGTCTGTTCGGTCTCCAGATAAAAGCGCAGGGCGTCGCCTTCAAATTGGGTCGGAATGCGGAACCAGTTGACGTGATCGTAGGAGGCAACGGCCTGGTAGCCCGTCCAGGCCTTGTTGTAAGACGATTGACTGGCGTTGAGCAGCCGAAAGGAATATTCCTGGCCGACGTGCAGGCCGCTGGCCTTGAAGTGGAACCATTGGAAATGGGCGCTGCGGGTGTCGGGCCTGATCTTGAGCAACGATTGCAACGGGTTGCTGATGTCGACGACCTCGATGTTGCCGCTGTCGAAATTGGCGCTGATATCAAAGGAAGATTTAGCCACGGTCACGATTCCTGGAGAGGATTTTCATGGCCATTACTGTACACGCAAGACGGGGGAACCGAGACGATTTACGTCACGTAAACGAGGGGGCGTCCTCCCTGGACGCCGAGCCAGCTTAGAGAGTCTGCAATTGATTCTCAAGCGCTGGTTGTCGATAGTTTCCGCCTGTGTGGCGGGGCTGCTCTTGCAAACGGGTATTCATTTGCTATCATCGCCGCCATCGAATTGGCAGCACCCAAAAGACTTCATTAGCCTGAAGCCATAAGCCGAAAAATCGGCAAAAAAAAGACCCGGCAAAAAGCCGGGTCAAAAACCGTGATTAGCCTGATGAGGAGATATTCCAGAAGTCCGACCTAAGGTCTTCTGGTCTATCGACCGATCTCGCGACCAGCTGATGCAATAATAATCATTATCATTTGCAAGTCAAATGATTTTATTGCGTCGATGGAAAATTTTTCTCGTCGTCCGCGTTCGCGGCGACATTCCCGAGTGTTACCCCTAGCGAGTCGGGTAGCCGTCCAGGGATCGGTCAAGCATCACCTTGACCAGATCAATCATGTGCACCACCGAAAATGCCAGGTCACGGTTCGAACCGTTCAACTGGTTGGCGGACTCGTGGGCGGTTGCCGCTGCACAGCGCAGCAGGTCGCATGCGTGAACAAGGGCTTCTTCTGCGCTGACGCTGTGATTGACCTCGAAGAAGCGATGTTCTGCCTGTGCCTGCGAAACACCTGGTTTCAAGTAGTAATCGAGGGCGCGCTTAGCCGCCGGGCAATCCTGCAAGGAAGGGAACGTGCTGTCGAAAGGGCTGCCGGGTTGGTTTTTGTTGGGTGTATCCATGGTGATGAAAATCTCCGTGTGGGGGGGCTGAACTCCTGAATCCAGAATAGTACTTATCGTAATTGTGACCATAATTTAAATACTACAATTTGTGTTTTGAATGGCCGGAGTCATCCACGTATCGTGCCGCACATGGATAAATGGATAGAGTTGGTCAAGGCCAAGATGAAGGAGCTGCGCATCACGCAAGTGGTGCTCGCAGAACGGTTGGGAATGTCCCAGGGCGGCGTCGGCCATTGGCTGACCAGGCGCCGGCAACCCAGTGTCGAAGACATGAACCGGGTCCTGCGGGAGCTGGGGCTGGAGTTTCTGGAAGTGGCGATGGTGATTCGCGAGCCGGACACTTCCACGGACGAAGGCATGGCCCTGGCGCAGAAGTACAACCCGTACTTCCGCTACCCGGTCAGTGAATGGCACGAGGTTGGCGAGGTTCGCGAAGGCGATCCTGGCGCCTACAGCCAGGCGCGCTACGAGCTGACGGACTACCACGCCCTGGGGGCCGCGTTCTGGCTGGTGGTGGTGGGCGACGCGATGACCGCACCCAGCGGCTTGAGCATTCCCGAGGGCATGTCGATCCTGGTGGATCCGGCCATCGAGGCGGTGCCAGGCAAACTGGTGGTTGCCTGCTTGCCCGGCAGCAGTGACGCGACCTTTCGCAAATTGATCGAAGAGAGCGGGCAGCGTTACCTGGTTCCGCTCAATCCGACTTACCCGAAAAACCTGTACACCGAGCAATGTCGCCTCATCGGTGTGGTAGTGCAGGCCACCATCAGGTTCTGACTGGATCGGCCCTGGGAGCGGGCCGATGCCTATTCTTCGAACGCCACCAGGGCGCTGCCTTCGCTGACCATTTCACCTTCCTGGCAATACAGCGCCTTGATCACCCCGGCCTTGGGCGCACGAATGCTGTGCTCCATTTTCATGGCCTCCAGGACCACCAGTTGAGCTCCGGCTTCCACCGGCTGACCGACATTCACCAATACCCGGACGATGCTGCCGTTCATGGGCGCGGCCAGGCCGCCCTGATGGCTGTGGCTGGCTTCTGCCGCGGCCAATGGGTCGTACAGATCGATCCGATGCAGGTCACCCGCCCATTGCAAATACAGGCTGTCGCCCTGGCGAATGGCCCGATGGCTGCGGCGCACACCGTGGTGCTCGATCGTCAGTCGCTCACCCTTGAGTTCCGCGCAATGGGCTGTGACGTCCAGCGTCAGCGCACGATCCTGGCCTTCACAGCTCAGGTGCAAGGTGGTTTCCCTCGGCAACCCCAGGCGCATCCCGGTGGTGCTGGCCCACGGTGAGCCGGCGTCATCGCCGCGTACGTGCGGTGCCAGGCTCAAGGCGACCCCCTGGGCGGCGGCGAACCAGAACGCGTCATCCAATTCGCCGGGCTCTGGCAGTAATTGCGCCTGGTAACGTGGGATAAATCCGGTGTCCAGTTCTGCCGCCGCGAAGGCGGGATGGGCGACGATTCGGCGCAGGAACCCGACGTTGGTTTTCAGCCCGCCAATGGCAAATTCGTCGAGCATGCTCAACAGCCGCAAGCGCGCCTGTTCGCGATCCTCACCCCAGGCAATCAGCTTGCCGAGCATCGGGTCGTAGAACGGCGAGATTTCATCACCTTCTTCAACCCCGTTGTCGACCCGCCGCCCCGGCCCCTCGACCGACTCGCGATACAACGCCAGGCGGCCGGTGGCCGGCAGGAAATCGTTGACCGGGTCTTCGGCATACAGCCGCACTTCGATGGCGTGACCGAGCAGCGGCACTTGCGCTTGAGTGATCGGCAAGGGTTCGCCTTGGGCAACGCGGATCTGCCAGGCCACCAGGTCCAGTCCGGTGATCGCTTCGGTGACCGGATGCTCGACCTGCAAGCGGGTATTCATTTCCATGAAGAAAAACTCGCCCCGCGCATCCAGCAGGAACTCCACCGTGCCGGCCCCGACGTAACCAATCGCCTGGGCTGCGCGCACGGCGGCTTCACCCATGGCCTGGCGCAATTGCGGGGTCAGGCCGGGGGCGGGGGCTTCTTCCACCACTTTCTGGTGGCGGCGCTGGATCGAGCAATCGCGTTCGTTGAGGTACAGGCAGTTGCCGTGTTGGTCGGCAAATACCTGGATTTCCACGTGGCGTGGCTTGAGCAGGTATTTTTCCACCAGCATCCGTGAGTCGCCGAACGAGGACTGCGCTTCACGCTGGGCCGAGGCCAGGGCTTCGGCCAGTTGGCTGACGTCCTCGACGACTTTCATGCCCTTGCCGCCACCGCCGGCCGTGGCCTTGAGCAATACCGGGTAGCCGATGCGCTCGGCGGCGTCGCGAAAGGTCTCCAGGTCCTGGGCTTCGCCGTGATAACCGGGCACCAGGGGTACGCCGGCGGTTTCCATCAAGGCCTTGGCCGCCGATTTGCTGCCCATGGCATCGATGGCCGAGGCCGGTGGGCCGAGGAAGATCAGCCCGGCGTTTTCAATCGCCCGGGCGAATCCGGCGTTCTCGGACAGAAAGCCATAGCCGGGGTGGATGGCCTGGGCGCCGCTGGCTTTCGCTGCGGCGATCAGCTTGTCGATTTGCAAGTAGCTGTCGGCGGCCTTGCTGCCGCCCAGGTCGACGCGGATATCGGCTTCACGGCTGTGGCGGGCGTCGCGGTCGGTGGCGCTGTGGACGGCGACGGTGGTCAGGCCCATGGCTTTGGCGGTGCGCATCACGCGGCAGGCGATTTCGCCGCGGTTGGCCACCAGCAACGTGGTGAGGGCAGGGGCGCTCATCGACGCGGCTCCTTGTTATTCGATTCGGCTTGCCAGTTCGGCGCACGCTTTTGCAGGAACGCCCGCAGGCCTTCCTGGCCCTCCGGGCTGACGCGGATGCGGGCGATGGCATTTTCGGTGTAGCGGCGCAGCGCCGGGGTCAGGGCGCCGTTGCCGACTTCACGCAGCAGTTCCTTGCTGGCGCGCATGGCCGCCGGGCTGTTGAGCAACAGGTTGTCGATCCACTGTTCGACCTGCTGGTCCAGGACCTCGGCCGGGTAACTTTCCGACAGCAAACCGATTTCTTTCGCACGTTGCCCGTCGAAGCGCTCCGCCGTCAGGGCATAACGACGCGCGGCACGCTCGCCGATGGCTTGCACCACGAACGGGCTGATCACCGCTGGCGCCAGGCCAATGCGCACTTCCGACAGGCAGAACTGTGCTTCATCGGCGCCAATGGCCATGTCACAAGCGCTGATAAGCCCCAGTGCGCCACCGAACGCGGCGCCCTGGATGACGGCCAGGGTAGGAATTTTCAGCTTGGCGAGGTTGTACATCAGCTCCGCCAGTTCCCGGGCGTCATCAAGGTTGGTGTGGTAGTCGAGTTCGGCCGATTGTTGCATCCAGGCCAGGTCGGCGCCGGCGCTGAAATGCTTGCCGCGGCCGCGGATCAGCAGGAAGCGCAAGTTTGGATCGCTGCTGACGTGGTCCAGGGCCAGGATCAGTTCGCGGATCATTTCGGCGTTGAACGCGTTGTTTTTCGACTCGCGGCTGAGCCACAGGGTGGCAACGCCCCGTGGGTCGGTGTGCAGTTCGAGGGTGTTGAAGTTATCCATGGACTTTCCCCGTTTACATCCGGAACACGCCGAAGCGGCTCGGTTCGATAGGCGCGTTCAGTGACGCGGACAAGGCCAGGCCCAGCACGTCGCGGGTCTGGGCCGGGTCGATGACGCCGTCGTCCCACAGCCTGGCACTGGAATAATAGGGGTGACCCTGTTCTTCGTACTGATCGAGGATCGGTTGCTTGATCTCGGCTTCCTGCTCGGTGCTGAAGGGGTGGCCACTGCGTTCGGCTTGTTCACGCTTGACCTGCACCAAGACACCGGCCGCCTGTTCGGCGCCCATCACGCCTATCCGCGCGTTCGGCCACATCCACAGAAAGCGTGGGTCGTAGGCGCGACCGCACATGCCGTAGTTACCCGCGCCGAAACTGCCGCCAATGATCACGGTGAATTTCGGCACCTTGGCGCACGCCACGGCGGTCACCAGTTTCGCACCGTGCTTGGCGATACCGCCGGCCTCGTACTTCTGGCCGACCATGAACCCGGTGATGTTCTGTAGGAACAGCAACGGTATGCCGCGCTGACAGGCCAGCTCGATGAAGTGCGCGCCTTTTTGCGCGGCTTCGGCAAACAGAATGCCGTTGTTGGCCAGGATCGCGATCGGGTAGCCATGCAAGTGGGCGAAGCCGCACACCAGCGTCGTTCCGAACAGCGCCTTGAACTCATCGAACACCGAACCGTCCACCAGGCGTGCGATCACCTCCCGCACATCGAACGGCTGCTTGGCATCGGTCGACACCACACCGTACAGCTCGTCACTCGAATAAAGCGGGGCGATGGGCTGACGTTGCTGCAGCTCACCGAGTTTGCGCCAGTTGAGATTGGCAATGCTGCGGCGGGCGATGGCCAGGGCGTGTTCGTCGCTCTCGGCGTAGTGGTCAGCGACGCCGGAAATCTTGCAGTGCACATCGGCGCCACCCAGGTCTTCGGCACTGACCACCTCGCCGGTGGCGGCTTTCACCAACGGTGGGCCGGCGAGGAAAATCGTCGCCTGCTGGCGGACCATGATCGCCTCGTCCGCCATGGCCGGCACATAGGCACCACCGGCGGTGCAGGAACCCATGACCACGGCGATCTGGGGGATGCCCTGGGCACTCATGTTGGCCTGGTTGAAGAAGATCCGGCCGAAGTGCTCGCGGTCCGGGAACACTTCATCCTGGCGCGGCAGGTTGGCGCCGCCGGAATCCACCAGGTAAATGCATGGCAGGCGATTCTGCTGAGCAATGGTTTGGGCGCGCAGGTGTTTTTTCACTGTCAGTGGATAGTAGGAGCCACCTTTGACCGTGGCGTCGTTGGCGACGATCATGCATTCGACGCCTTCCACCCGGCCGATGCCGGCAATCACGCCGGCCGCCGGCACGTCTTCACCATAGACTTCGTGGGCCGCCAACGGGCTGATTTCCAAAAATGGCGAGCCCGGATCCAGCAGCCGGTTGATGCGTTCACGGGGTAGCAACTTGCCCCGCGAGGTGTGCCGCTCCTGGGCCTTGAGGCCGCCGCCCTGGCGAATTTGCGCGAGCAAGGTGCGCAGGGCCTCGACGTGTCCGAGCATCGCCTCGCGGTTGGCGATGAACTCCGGCGAACGCGGGTTGAGCTGAGTGTGCAGCGTGGCCATGGTCAGCTCCGTTAGCGAGTTTCGTTGAACAGTTCGCGGCCGATCAACATCCGGCGAATCTCACTGGTGCCGGCGCCGATTTCGTACAGCTTGGCGTCACGCAGCAGACGACCGGCGGGGAATTCATTGATGTAGCCATTGCCCCCCAGGATCTGGATGGCGTCGAGGGCCATTTGCGTAGCGCGTTCGGCGCTGTAGAGGATCACCCCGGCGGCGTCCTTGCGGGTGGTTTCACCGCGCTCGCAGGCCTGCGCCACGGCATACAGATAGGCGCGGCTGGCGTTGAGCTGGGTGTACATGTCGGCGACCTTGCCCTGGATCAACTGGAATTCGCCAATGCTCTGGCCGAACTGCTTGCGGTCGTGGATGTAGGGCACGATCAGGTCCATGCAGGCCTGCATGATCCCGGTCGGGCCGCCAGAGAGCACGACGCGCTCGTAGTCGAGGCCGCTCATCAGCACTTTCACACCGCCATTGAGCGCACCAAGGATGTTGTCTTCCGGCACTTCGACGTCATCGAAGAACAACTCGCAGGTGTTGGAGCCGCGCATGCCGAGCTTGTCGAATTTATTGCTGCGGCTGAAGCCTTTCCAGTCGCGCTCGACGATGAAGGCGGTGATGCCATGGGGACCTTTTTCCAGGTCGGTCTTGGCGTAGATCACGTAGGTGTTGGCATCGGGGCCGTTGGTGATCCAGGTCTTGCTGCCATTGAGCACGTAATGGTCGCCACGCTTGTCGGCCCGCAGTTTCATCGAGACCACATCGGAGCCGGCGTTCGGCTCGCTCATTGCCAGGGCACCGATGTGTTCGCCGCTGATCAGCTTGGGTAGGTATTTGGTTTTCTGTTCGTGATTGCCGTTGCGGTTGATCTGATTCACGCAGAGGTTGGAGTGGGCACCGTAGGAGAGGGCGACCGAGGCCGAACCACGGCTGATTTCTTCCATCGCCACCACGTGGGCCAGGTAGCCCAGGCCAGCGCCGCCGTATTCTTCCGGTACGGTGATACCTAGCAGGCCCATGTCGCCGAACTTGCGCCACATGTCGGCGGGAAACAGGTTGTCGATATCGATCTGCGCGGCGCGGGGCGCCAGTTCGGCCTTGACGAAGGCCTGCACCTGGTCGCGCAACATGTCGATGGTTTCGCCGAGGGCAAAGTTCAGGGATGGGTAGCTCATGGGACACCTTTGGCTTTTTTATCGGGTGCGGAGAGTGGGGGAATGGCTCTCACCTTTACGTTAACGTAAACCTGCGGCGAGAGGCTGTCAATCGCCCTTTACGTTAACGTCAACTTGAGCCAAAGTAAGTGCCCGCAAAGGCATGTTGTTGCATCAGGTTAGCGCTACACCCACTAATAAAGACAAGAGGGGGCGTCATGGATCAACCCGGTTCGCATTCGCAGCTCAGCTACACCCGTGGTTCCGCGGCCAAGGCCTTGCTGGCTCAAACCATCGGCGAGGTTTTCGACCAGACGGTGGCCCGTTATCCGGAGGGCGAGGCGTTGGTGGTTCGCCATCAATCGCTGCGCTATACCTGGCAACAACTGGCCGAGGCTGTCGATCTGCACGCCCGAGCCTTGTTGGCGCTAGGCTTGAAAACCGGTGATCGCCTCGGCGTGTGGGCACCCAATTGCGCCCAGTGGTGCATCAGCCAGTTCGCCAGTGCGAAGCTTGGCGTGATTCTGGTCAACATCAATCCGGCCTACCGTGTTTCCGAACTCGAATACGTGCTCAAACAATCCGGATGCCAATGGCTGGTGTGTGCCGGGGCGTTCAAGACCTCGGACTATCACGCCATGCTGCAAACGCTGGCACCGGAACTGGCAGAGCAACCGATCGGCCAGATGCAGAGCGAGCGCCTGCCGGAGTTGCGCGGCGTGATCAGCCTCGATTCCCAGCCACCGTCAGGCTTCCTGCCTTGGTCGCAACTGGCCGCCCTGGGCGCGTCGGTGACGCCTGGACAACTGGCCGAGCGCCAATCCAGCCTGCACTTCGATCAACCGGTGAATATCCAGTACACCTCCGGCACCACCGGCTTCCCCAAGGGCGCTACCCTCAGTCATCACAATATTCTCAATAACGGTTACATGGTCGGCGAAAGCCTGGGCCTGACGGCTGACGATCGGTTGGTGATTCCGGTGCCGCTCTACCATTGCTTCGGTATGGTCATGGGTAACCTGGGCTGCATGACCCATGGCAGCACCATGATCTACCCCAACGATGCCTTCGACCCGTTGCTGACGCTCCAGGCCGTGGCCGAAGAAAAAGCCACTGCGTTGTATGGCGTGCCCACCATGTTCATCGCCCTGCTGGACCAGCCGCAGCGGGGCGACTTCGACCTGTCCAGCCTGCGCACTGGCATCATGGCCGGGGCCACATGCCCCATCGAAGTGATGCGACGGGTCATCAATGAAATGCACATGGCCGAAGTGCAGATTGCCTACGGCATGACGGAAACCAGCCCGGTGTCGTTGCAGACCGGTCCTACCGACGAACTGGAACTGCGCGTAACCACCGTTGGCCGTACCCAGCCGCAACTGGAAAGCAAGATTATCGATGCGGCCGGCAATCTCGTCCCGCGTGGCGCTGTCGGCGAATTATGTACCCGCGGCTACAGCGTGATGCTTGGTTACTGGAATAACCCCAAGGGCACCACCGAGGCCATCGACCCGGATGGCTGGATGCACACCGGCGACCTGGCGACCATGGACGAGCAGGGCTACGTGCGCATTGTCGGGCGCAACAAGGACATGATCATCCGCGGCGGGGAGAATATTTACCCGCGTGAGCTGGAGGAGTTCTTCTTCACTCACCCGGCGGTGGCGGATGTGCAAGTGATCGGCATTCCGTGTTCGCGCTATGGCGAGGAAATCGTTGCCTGGATCAAGTTTCATCCCGGCCACAGTGCCTGCGAACAGGAACTGCAAGCCTGGTGCAAGGAGCGCATCGCCCACTTCAAGACGCCGCGTCATTTCAAATTCGTCGAAGAATTTCCCATGACGGTCACCGGTAAGATCCAGAAATTCCGCATGCGTGAGATCAGCATCGAAGAGCTGCGCGATAAGCAAAGCTAGCCGCAACACTTGCGGGAGCGAGCCTGCTCGCGATGACGGTGGGAATAGTTGACAGATAGGTTGGCTGTGCCGCCGTCATCGCGAGCAAGCTCGCTCCCACAGGGGGAAATATTTAAATCCGGGAAAGCACAAAGGGGAGCCGAAGCTCCCCTTTAATTTTGTCGTCGCGTGCTCTTTTTTTATTATTGAGGGGCGGCCTGTTGTTGTTTTTGGCAGCCGTTGCCCTTTACCGCTGTTTTTGGCGATCCCCATCCGGGATCAAGAGCAAACGTATTTTTTTGAGCGCTGATCTGCTTTTTCGCCTTGCGATCCAACCGATTCGGGAGCTACCTGAAGGTAGTTTTATTGTTCTCTGCCCGGTTGCGGGTTGCTCCTGAAAGCACCCTGAAAAGCATATCCTCTCCAAAAAAATCTGTTAGCTGCGTCTCTGCCGTGTTGTTTTTGTTATGTCAGAGTCGTTTCGTCTTGTTTTTATTGGGTTTGCTGCGTTTTTTTATTCTTGTTATGCAGGAGATATAGCAGGTGGCGTGCCAACTTTTAAAACTCTATATAAATCAATGAGTTGAATTTTTTAGCTGAAAAACCTGGCGCGTCAAACCTGACAAATTGTTTCCGTGTTACTCGTTTCGCCGCCGTTACAAAGCCAGCGGTAACACCTCACTGTGCGCTGCGGGCCTTGGCGACACGCGAACCGCTAGGGCGGCCGAGCACGTCGCAGATCTGCCGACCCGCGGCGATCAGGGCGTCCAGGTCGACACCGGTCTCGATACCCAAGCCATTGAGCAGGTACAGTACGTCCTCGGTGGCAACGTTACCGCTGGCGCCCTTGGCATAAGGGCAGCCGCCCAGGCCGGCGATGGAGCTGTCGAACACCGCAATGCCTTCCAGCAGGCTGGCGTATACGTTGGCCATGGCTTGGCCGTAGGTATCGTGGAAGTGTCCGGCGAGCTTGTCTCGAGGCACCTCGGCGCCCACCACCTCGAACATCCTGCGGGTGGCACCGGCGGTGCCCGTGCCGATGGTGTCGCCCAGGGAGACTTCGTAGCAACCCATCGCATACAGCTCCCGAGCGACCCAAGCCACCTGCTCAGGCTTGACCGCACCTTCATACGGGCAGCCCAACACGCAGGACACGTAACCGCGCACACTGACGCCGTGTTGTCTGGCGGCCTCCATGATCGGCTCGAAACGCTCCAGGCTGTCCTTGATGGAGCAGTTGATATTGCGCTGGGAGAATGCTTCGGACGCGGCGGCGAACACCGCCACTTCTTTCACGCCCGCCGCCAGCGCATCTTCAAAACCCCGCAGGTTCGGCGCCAGGGCGCCATAGGTTACACCAGGCTTGCGCTGGATCTGCGCGAACACCTCGGCGGAGCCGGCCATTTGCGGCACCCACTTGGGCGAGACGAAACTGCCGACTTCGATGTAGCCCAGGCCGGCGGCGCTCAAGGCATCCACCAGACGCACCTTGTCGGCGACGCTGATGGGCTGTGCTTCATTCTGCAGCCCGTCACGGGGGCCGACTTCGATCAGGCGTACAAAGGAGGGGAGGGACATGGGGATTGACCTGTAGTGAGTTGCCAATATGTCGAGCGCAATGATGAACCCATCGTGGGAGCGAGCTTGCTCGCGATAGCGGTGGATCAGCTTGCATTGATGTTGAATGTGCCGCCATCGCGAGCGAGCTCGCTCCCACAGGGAGAAAGTGTTACTGGACGATTTCCTCGCCCTTGAGTGTCTGCTCCAGCGCCTGGATGCAGCGTTCTTCGGCGGTGTCGAGTTCCAGCTTCATCTGTTCGATGTCCAGCAATTGCTGTTCGAGCTGTTCCCGGCGTTCGGCGATTTTCGCCAGCATGCTGTGCAGCTGTTTCTGATTGCCGCTGGAGGGGTCGTAGAGTTCGATCAGTTCGCGGCACTCGGCCAGGGAAAAGCCAATGCGCTTGCCGCGCAGGATCAGCTTCAGGCTGACCTTGTCCCGCGGCGAGTAAATGCGCTCCTGGCCCCGTCGCTCCGGGCTCAACAGGCCTTGTTCTTCATAGAAACGGATGGCCCGGGTGGTGATATCCAGCTCGCGGGCGAGGTCGGAGATGCTGTAGGTCTGGCTGCTCATGGACGCGCTCGAAACGAAAGGGGCTGGCGCTAAGCTAATGGCAGGTTGACGTTCGCGTCAAGCATGGGGCCGGCACTGCATGGCAGGCATGAACCTGTGGGGAGCTTGCTCGCGATAGCGGCAGACCGGCCAATATCCATGGCGACTGATCCAACGCCATCGCGAGCAAGCTCGCCCCCACAATTTTGATCGCCTAAACCTTGTCGAGCTTCTTCTCATGGGCCGTCACCTGCTGGCACAGCTCGATCATCTGCTCGCGCATCCAGCGGTTGGCCGGGTCCTGGTCGGTGCTTTCGTGCCAGTAGAGGTGGGTTTCCACCGGTGGCACGTCGTTGACTGGTAACAGGAAGGCGTGCAGATCGTGACGACGGGCAAAGCGCTCGGGGACGGTCATGACCATGTCCGTTTGTTGCAGGACCTGGGAGGCCATCAGGTAATGCTGGGAGCGCAGGGCGATCTTGCGCTGGATACCCATCTTGCCGAGGGCCAGGTCGACATAGCCCAACCCGTTGCGACGGCTGGAAATATGCACGTGGGTCTGCGCCAGGTAATCGTCGAGGCTGATTTTTTCCTTGCCCGCCAGCGGATGGCCCTTGCGCATGGCGCACACGTAGCGATCTTCCATCAACTTGACGTGGCGCACCTGCGGGTCGGTGTTGAGTGGTGCGTCCACGGCGAAGTCGAGGCGGCCGGCGGCCAGCTCCTTGGTGGTCTCGCGGCGCTTGGAGAGGAAGCTTTCGATCGCCACGGTAGGTGCCAGGCGACGCAGGCGCTGGAACAGCGGCGGCAGGATCACGCCTTCGGTGAGGTCGGTCATGCTGATGCGGTAGGTCTTGACGGCCTGCAACGGGTTGAAGATCCGGCTTTCCTGCACCGACACCCGCAGCAGCGACAGGGCGTTGCGCACCGGGCCGATGATGTTCTGGGCCATGGGCGTCGGCACCATCCCTTGGGCGGTGCGCACGAAGAGCGGGTCGTTGAAGGTCTCCCGCAGGCGCGCCAGGGCATTGGACACGGCCGGCTGCGTGATGCCGACGATCTGCCCGGCGCGGGTCAGGTTGGCTTCGGTGTAGATCGCATCGAAGACAATGAAAAGGTTGAGATCGACCTTGCTCAGATTCATGGCGCTGCACTCTTATTCTTGGACGTGTTGTGAGGTGCCGGATGGCGATGCGAATCAGTGAAACATATATCGGTGATGAATGTTAATACACGCCGAGAATAGGTTAGGTAAATTTTCGTAGCTGAACTAGCATCGATTTCATGACCTAAAACAACCTCTGCCAAGAAGGTGCTGCTCATGGATTTTGCTTATTCCCCCAAGGTTCAGGCACTGCGTGAACGCGTCACGGCGTTCATGGATGCCTACGTCTACCCGGCTGAAGCCGTGTTCGAGCAGCAAGTGGCCGAAGGCGACCGCTGGCAGCCCACGGCCATCATGGAAGAGCTCAAGGCCAAGGCCAAGGCTGAGGGTTTGTGGAATCTGTTTCTGCCTGAGTCCGAGCTGGGTGCCGGCCTGACCAACCTGGAATACGCGCCGTTGGCAGAGATCATGGGCCGTTCGCTGCTGGGGCCTGAACCGTTCAATTGCTCGGCGCCGGACACCGGTAACATGGAAGTGCTGGTGCGCTACGCCAATGAAGAACAAAAGCAACGCTGGCTCGAGCCACTGCTGCGCGGCGAGATCCGCTCGGCGTTTGCCATGACCGAGCCGGACGTTGCCTCCTCGGACGCCACCAACATGGCCGCTCGTGCCGAGCGCGACGGCGACCAGTGGGTCATCAATGGCAAGAAGTGGTGGACCTCAGGGGCCTGCGACCCGCGCTGCAAGATCCTGATCTTCATGGGCCTGAGCAACCCTGATGCGCCGCGCCATGCCCAGCACTCGATGATCCTGGTGCCGGTGGACACCCCCGGGGTCAAGATCGTCCGGCCGCTGCCGGTGTTCGGCTACGATGATGCGCCTCACGGGCATGCCGAAGTGCTGTTCGAGAACGTGCGCGTGCCGTACGAAAATGTCCTGTTGGGTGAAGGACGCGGCTTTGAAATTGCCCAGGGGCGTCTGGGCCCGGGCAGGATTCATCACTGCATGCGTTCCATCGGCATGGCCGAGCGCGCACTGGAATTGATGTGCAAGCGTGCCGTCAGCCGCACGGCCTTCGGCCAGCCGTTGGCACGCCTGGGCGGTAACATCGACAAGATTGCCGACTCACGGATGGAAATCGACATGGCGCGCCTGCTGACGTTGAAGGCGGCGTACATGATGGACACGGTCGGTAATAAAGTGGCGAAGAGCGAAATCGCCCAGATCAAGGTCGTCGCGCCGAACGTGGCCCTGAAGGTCATCGACCGGGCGATCCAGATCCACGGCGGGGCCGGGGTTTCCAACGACTTCCCGCTGGCCTACATGTACGCCATGCAACGCACCCTGCGCCTGGCCGACGGCCCGGATGAAGTCCACCGCGCCGCCATCGGCAAGTTCGAGATTGGCAAGTACGTGCCCAGGGAAATGTTGCGCAGCGGGCGCTGAAGACCTGTTTACCTTGGCAACGCCATCGCGCTCACCACAAATCCCCCTGTGGGAGCGAGCCTGCTCGCGATGGCGGCTTGCCGGACAGTGAGCCTTCTTACTCCTTGACGCTCATGTATTCCTCGGCCCAACGTATGTAGTCCTCGGGCTGGGTGTAGGTGTGGGTCAGTTCGGTGGCGCTCAGGTCGGACGCCTGGGTGAAGATCTGCCGCTGTTCCCGCAGGCTGTCGTAGGTGGCCTTGATCGCGGCGAAATAGGCGCCGTGGCCGTCGATGGTCACGCGTACGCCCAATTCGGCCAGGCGCTTGTCGTCGCGTAGCAACGGGTTGCCATACGTGACAAGCATCAGCGGCACCGTCAGGTTTTCGCTGATTTTTTCCAGGTGCTCGAAGTCTTGCACCCCCACCATGCAAATCCCGTCGGCACCGGCACGCTCATATTGCTGGGTACGGCTGATGATTTCCTGGACCGGCAAAATCCCCGCGTTGGTCCGGGCGATGATCGCCATTTCCGGATCGACTCGCGCTTCCAGCGCCGCACGAATCTTGCCGACACCTTCGGCTACGCCGATCAGGTCGGTGGATTTACGCCCGAACTGGGCCGGCAGCAAGGTGTCCTCGATGGTCAGCGCGGCGATGCCGGCCCGTTCCAGTTCGACGATGGTGCGCATAACGTTCAGGGCATTGCCATAGCCATGGTCGGCGTCGGCAATCACCGGCAGTTGGGCCACGCGGCCGATGCGGGTGGCCTGTTCGGCAAATTCGCTGAGGGTGATCAGGGCGAAGTCCGGCGCGCCCAATACTTGCAACGACGCCACCGAACCTCCCAGGATGCCTACTTCGAAACCCAGGTCAGCAGCAATGCGCGCCGACATCGGGTCGAACACCGAGGCGGTGTGGTAGCAGGTATTGGAAGCCAGCAATTGGCGGAAGTTACGACGCAAATCTTGATGGGAAAGCCTGGACATGTGAGTTCCACCAATGGAATGGAAAGGCTTGAGCAAAAGTGTCAACGCCGAAAGATCCAAAGGCTATCACGTGGCAAGCGCAAAGATGATGACGAATGTGTATGGGTGATGCCGTTATGGCATCAACGGGAGGCTAAAGCCTGCAGGTCGGCGGCTTTGCGGGTCGGCGGCAGAGACGAGCGGCTACGCCGCCACCGCCTGTTGCCCCAGCCTGGGCAATGCCACGGCCCGCACCGTATCACCCGGTTGCACTTGCAGGCGTTTGGCGGTGAGGCGATCGACAAGCAGTTTGTTGCCATGCAGGTGTGCGCGAGCGCTGGTGACGCGGCAGTTTTCCAGGCGCCGATTGTGAATCAGCCAGACCGGTGCCTGTGCGTCCGGGGTGCCGATGACCAGGGTCAGCATCTGGCTGTCGCGGACGGTGCGGATCTTCGACACCGGCGCCTCGATCACCGGGCCGCCGTCAAAGATGTCGATGTAACCCTTGTGGCTGAAACCTTCGGCACAGAGGATCTTCAGGGCCGGCTCGGTGTTCGGGTGGGCCTTGCCGATCACCGCCTGGGCCTGTTCGGTGAGCAGGCAGGTGTACAGCGGCTGACGTGGCATCAGTTCGGCGATGAACGACTTGTTGCCCATGCCGGACAGCTGATCGGCGTAACTGAAATCCTTCTTGAAAAAATGCCGTCCCAGGCTGTCCCAGAACGGCGAACTGCCTCCTTCGTCGGCATGGCCTCGCAGTTCGGCGATCAGTTTTTCGCCGAACAGCTGGGAGAACTCGGCCACGAACAGCAGGCGCGCCAGGGACAGCAGGCGTCCGTTGTGACCGCGACGTTGCTCGGGGTGAAGGAACAAAGAGCAGATCTCCGATTGTCCGGACATCTCGTTGTTGAGGAACAGGGTCGGGATCTGCCGCTGGATCCCCAGCTCCGGCGCCGAGCTGACCGTCAGCCCGACCCGATAGTTGTACCAGGGCTCGCGCAGCCCGACCGCGCCGGTCAGGGCGCTGATGCCCACCACCTGCCGATCATCGTCTTCAAGCACGAACAGGTAATCGGCGTCGGCGCGTTCGACTTGTCCGGCAAAGGTCCGTTGGGCCCAGCGAATACGATGGGCCAGGCGCTCTTCGTTGGCCGGCAGGCTGGTGAAACCGGGGCCTGCGCAACGGGCCAGGTCCAGCAATGCGGGCAGATCGGTAATGGCGACCGGACGGACAATCATGCTGCAGCTCCTTCATTACGTCGGTCCAAGCGCTGATGCGTGCCACGGGATCGAGAGAGGTTCATAGGGCAACCACCCGGATCCGCTCGCCATCCATGATGCCCAGGGCGGCCAGCATGTCGGGCGACAGGGCCACGGGGCCCTCGGTGTTGACGTCCAGCTCGGCGACGATGGCCCGGAAGCTTCCAAGACGGTCGTTACTCACCAGGTAACGGCCTCTGGCGTCGATCAGCAGGCTTTGCCGGGCCGTGGCGCTCCGACTTTGCGTGATGGTACGGACGTTGGCGATACGGGCATGCAAGGTCGGTCCACCGTCGAAGATATCGACATAGCTGTTGGTCTCGAAACCCTCGCGCGCCAGGATGTCGAAGGCTTCCTGGCCGTCGGGATGCACCCGGCCGATGCAGGCCTGGGCTGCGGGCGGCAGCATGGGCACGTAGATCGGGTATTGCGGCATCAGCTCGGCGAGAAAGGTCCGGCTCTGCAAGCCACACAGCCGTTCGGCTTCGACGTAGGGCAGGTCGAAGAAGTGCTGGCCGATGGCGTCCCAGAATGGCGACTGACCGTCCTCGCTGCTGAAGCCGACGATTTCGGTGATGACCGATTCGGCGAAGCGCTGGGGATGGGCGGCGATGAACATCAGCCGGGCCCGGGACAGCAGCTCCGATTCCGGCGTGCGCACCCGCTCGGCGTCGATGTGGAAGCCACGCAGCAGCGTCTGCCCGTTGAGGTCCTGGCACAGTGACAGCGCGGGCACGCCATGCTGGATGTTCAGCTCGCGGGACTCGCTGGAAAACGGCCGGTTGCGCAGGCTGTAGAACGGTTCGTTGTAACCGGTGCTGGAGAGAATTTCCGAACAACCGACCAGGCGCCTGGATTCCAGGTCCTCCAGGACAAAAAAATAATTCTCCGCGCCAGGGCCCTGCACATCGGCCTCGAACGAGGCGCACGAGTCGAGGATCTTTTCCTCTAGGCGCGCGGTGTCGTCCGGCAGCGACGTGACACCCACCAGGCTGTCACGGGCCAGTTGTTGCAGTTGCGGCAGATCGGTTAATTGAACTGGACGTAAGGCCAGCATGGATTGCACTCCTGTTCCAGAGAGCCCGGTAACCAGCACCGGGCTTGACGATCACTGTCGATGTCCACGCGTTGTAACCACGGTTGGCCGAGTCCTTTCGACCGCCGTCCCTCACTGACCGGCCGGATCGGGCACGGCGGCAGGGTTGCCGAATTTGTTGAGCACACACAGATAGATCACGCCCGCGGCGATCCAGATCAGGCCGAGCTTCTGCGCAGCCACGCCCATGTTGTACATGATGGCCGCGACGATCACGAAGCCGACCAGTGGGCAAATCAAGTGGCGAATCAGTTGGCCGGACTGCTGGCGGCGCCAGTAGTGGTTGATGACCGTGATGTGCAGCAACATGAAGCCGCTCAGGGCGCCGAAATTGACCAGGGAGGTGAGGGTGTCCACGGCGTCGATGAACAGGTAGCAGATCAACAGCGACAGCACTGCCACCAGGTAAATGCTCAGGTATGGGGTGTTGTGGGTTGGATGGACTTTGGCCAGCACCTTGGGCAACTGGCCGTCCCGGGCCATGCCGAACAACAGGCGCGACACCGCCGCCTGCGAAGTGATCGCCACGGCCACGCCCCAGGCCAGGGCCGTGGCAACCGCGGTCAAGGTGGCCAGCCAACTGCCGGCGGCCAGTTCGGCGATTTCATAGAATGCGGTGTCGGCGGATTTGAAACCCATGCCGGCGGCCAGGTCCGTGGCGATCCAGGTCTGCACCACGAAGATCGCCCCCATCACCAGCAAGGTCACCAGGGCGGCCTTGCCGACGCTGCGGCCCGGGTCGCCCTTGATCTCTTCCGCCAGGGTGGAAATGGCGTCGAAGCCCAGGAACGACAATACCGCGATGGACACGGCTTGCATCAGCAGGGCGAAGTTGAAGTGTTCCGGGCTGTACAGCGGCGCCAGGGTCAGCTGGCCGTTACCGGCCCCGCCGAGCAGGGCGTTCCAGGCGTAGAACAGGAAAATCCCCAGCACCACCAACTGCGCCAGCAGGAAAATGATGTTCATCCGCGCGGTGAAGGTGATGCCCCGCAGGTTGACGAAGGTCGCGCTCACCAGGAAGGCCAGGATGAAACCGACCTTGGGGATGTCTGGGTACAAATGGTTCAGCGCCATCGCGGCGTAGACATAGAGCAGCGGCGGGATCAGCAGGTAGTCCAGCAGCATCAGCCAGCCGGCGATGAAGCCGACGTGTGGGTTAAGGCCCCGTTGCGCGTAGGAATAGACCGAACCTGCCACCGGAAAGGCTCGGGCCATGCTGCCGTAGCTCAAGGCAGTAAATAGCATCGCCACCATGCCGATGATGTACGCCAGCGGCACCATCCCCGGTGCCTCGGCGTTGACATAGCCATACACGCCGAACGGGGCGATGGGGATCATGAAAATCATCCCGTATACCACCAGGTCTGTCAGCGACAGGCCGCGTTTCAATTCCTGTTTGTAGCCAAATGCCTCAATGCTCATGAGCCGTTCTCCTTCTCAGCTGTGGATGGGTGTGTCCTTGCTTGTCGCTTGCCGCTCAAACCTTGCCGCTGCTTTCCTACAACAACGGGGCCAGGTAAGCGCTCCAGGTCCGTACCGCCTCGGGGCTGCGCAGTTGGTCGTTGCGCACTTCGATCAACACCGAATCCAGGCCGCGGGCATCGCCGTGCACCGGGACGGTCATGTCGGTCAAGGGGTTGATCTTGTAGGGCTGGTTGCCTGCCGCGCGCAGCGAGTGCCGGCTCAGCCCGTCGACGATGCGTTGGGCATAATCCTTGGCTTCGCCGAACAGCACGCCAGCTTCCAGCGCGCGCGGTTGACCATAGAACACCGGGGTGAAGCTGTGGATGCCCACCACGCGCACCGACCGGTTGGCGGCCAGGCGCTGGTCGATCAACGCCCGCAACCGATCATGGAAGGGGTGAAACAGGCGCTGCTGGCGATATTCGCGAGTGGCTTCGTCCAGGGCATGGTTACCCGGAACCTGGTAGATCTCGCTCTGGGGCGGAATGCTGTCCGGTACGTGCAGCGGACGGTTGAGGTCGATCAACAGCCGTGAATAATTGGCCGTCAGCAAGGTCGCGCCAAGGGTTTCGGACAGGCGTTCGGCCAGGGCCAGGGCACCGATGTCCCAGGCGATGTGCTCCTGGGAGGCCGTTTCATCCAGGCCCAGATCGTTCAGCGCCGCGGGAATGAAGCGGCTGGCGTGTTCGCACACCAGCAGCACCGGGTGTTCGGATTCCTCCCGGACCAGTCGGTAGGGCGGCCTGGTGTAGAGGCCCGTTTCAGCACACTCAATAGATTCGTGCATAGTGCTCACAACGCTCGGCAGGTGACAGCGCCTCGGTCAAGGCCAGCTCCTGGGCCTTCAAGGCGAAATAGGTGTCGACCAGCGGGCCGGGCAGGGTCTCGAGCAGCGCCCCGCTGTGGCGCAGGCAGTCCAGTGCCTGGGCCAGGGTTGTCGGCAGGGCGATAATGCCACGGGCACGACGTTGTGCTTCATCCAGCTCATCGGGTATTTGATCGGTGACAGCGTTCAATGCCAGCCGTTGCTGGATGCCCAGTCGCCCGGCAATCAACAGCGCCACCATCGCCAGGTGCGGCGAGGCGGTGGCGTCCATGGCGCGGAACTCCAGGTTGTACTGGTTCGCCAGCGGTTTGCCGCTCAGGCTCACGGTCGGGCAGATGCGCAGCGCCGCTTCGCGGTTGCGCTGGCCCAGGCACGCATAGGATGCGCTCCAGTGATGAGGTTGCAGGCGCTCGTAGGACACCGGCGTCGGCGCGGTCAGCGCACACAGTGCAGGCAGATAGTGCAGCACACCCGCGGCCCAATGCTGGCCGAGGCTGGACAAACCGTTGCTGCTGGCGGCGTCATGCAGCACCGGGGCCGCGCCCAGGTCTTGCAGGCTCAGGTGCAAATGCACGCCGTTGCACACGGCATGTTCCGAAACCTTGGGGGCGAAGCTCACGTCCAGGCCCATTTGCCGGGCGATCTCGCGGGTGATTTCCCGTACGTTCACGGCTCGGTCGGCGGCGGCTACGCCCAACGTCGGGCGGCAAGTGATTTCGTACTGATGCTGGCCGTATTCCGGCAGGAACATTTCCGGCTCGACACCGCCGGCCCGCAGGGCACTGAGCAACCAGCCGGCGAATTCGGCCTGCTGGCGCTGGGCCTGGAGGCTGAAGGCCAGGCGATCAGGCTGCGCAGGCGTGGCAACCAGGTTGAATTCATGTTCGAACGCGGCGAAAACCTGCAAGCCCAGTTCGACGCGATAACGCTCCACTTCGTCCTGCAACAGCGTGCGCGGGCAGGCGCTCCAGGGCCGGCCGTCGGTCTCGCGCACATCGCAATGGATAAAGTCGAGGACGGGCGCCTGGGCGTCGGGGCCGTTGTTGACGGTCACCCGGCTAGACAGGTCCGGCACCAGCCGCAGGTCGCCATAAGCGCCCCAAGGGTTGGCCGAAGCGATGATGTCCTGGGGCGTCAGTGCGCTGTTGGCCGGTACCCAGCCACAGCCAGCGGTGACGTAGTGGGGCAACTCATCACTGGGAAACGAGCGCCCACGGGTCACGCCGATCAGGTCGGTGGTCACCAGGGTCGTCACGGGCAATGGCGCGAGGACGGCGGCAGGATCATCGAGGCGGCTCATGGCTGCATCTCCTGCAAACGCGCGAGTACGGTGTCGGTATCGGTGATCCAGCAATAGCCCTTGATCGCGTTCAGGCACGCCAGGTGCCGTTGTTCGGTGTAGGTGGCGCAGGCATCTTCCACCAGCGTGACCAGGTAGCCGCGATCGGCGGCATCGCGCACGGCCATGTCGACGCACTGGTCGGTGACGATGCCGGCGACGATCAAGTGGCGGGTCTGCAGGTTGCGCAGCACGTAGTCGATGTTGGTGGAATTGAAAACCCCGGAGGAGGTCTTGGGCAGCACGATTTCGTTTTCCAGCGGCGCCAGTTCGGCAATGATCTGCGCCTCGGGGCTGCCCTTGGGCAGGTGCATGTCCGACAGCTTGTGATCCAGGGAACGGTCGCGGCCATCGGCGGTGAGGCTTTCGATGTGGGTGTGCAACACGTTGTGCTGTGCTTCGCGCATCGCGTTGAGCAAGCGTTGCTGGTTGGGGATGACCTGCTGGCGGGCCCGCTGGATGAAATACTCGGCCTCGCGGGTGTGCAGGTGGGCATCGAATTGCGGTTCCAGCCAGGCGCGTTGCATGTCCACCAGCAGCAAGGCGGTGTGCTGGCAGGTGAACGGCAAATCCCGGGGCGAGCGGTGGGGGAGCGAGAACATCCTTATTTTTCCTCCAGCAGGTGCGTGTTGAATTCCGTGCGCAGGGCATCGATGCCTTCCAGGCGTTCGGCCAGCTCGGGGCATTGCAGGGTCAGGCAGGCAATCAGCGCCTCGACCTGGGCCAATGCCGGCACCAGGCTGTCGAAGGCCGAGATCGACTCCACCGGGGCGCTGATGATCAGGTCGGCCAGCTCGCGCAATGGCGAAGCGTAGACGTCGCTGAACAGCACGACCCGGGCGTGGCGCTCCTTGGCCGCGCTGGCCACGCGCAGAGCCTGGGCCTGGTAGCGGCGGTAATCGAAGATCAGCACCACATCCTGGCGTTGCACGTCGAATAGCCGGTCAGGCAGTTGGGCGTTGTCTTCCAGGGCAAAACAGCCGGCGCGCAACAGACGCAAATGATTGAGCAGGTAGTGGGCCAGGAAGCTGCTGAAACGCCCGCCGAAGCAATGCACCTGATGACGGCTGTCGAGCAACCACTGCACGAGAATGCGCACGTCTTCGGGTTGGGTCAGGGCCTGGGTGTCGATGAGGTTGCGTTGACTGGCGGCCAGGTACTGGCTCCAGGTATCGCCTTGCTGCAATTTGGCCCGCGGTTTCAGCAGGGTGCGAGGGGAGCGCAGGCGATGGTCCATGTCACTGAGCAGTGCATCCTGGAATTCGGCGTAACCGCTAAACCCGAGTTTTTTCACCAGTCGCACGATAGTCGGGTCGCTGACGCCGGCATGGTCTGCCAGGCGTGACATCGGGCCGAGGCCATTGCGTGGGTAGTGATCGAGCAGGGCACGTACGACCTTGCGTTCCGACGGCGTCAAAACCAGGCCGGGATCGGTGATCAGGTCTCTGAGAGGTGGCATCCGTGCTCCTTGCCAGGATGGGTGTTGAATTTCTTTCATAACTCCTGAAAACAGTATTTATGTAGCTGGTGCTACATGTCCAGTGGTTTTTACGTTCCGTTTAAAATGCTCCAGTATTGTGCGAAACCCTTGTAGGAGTTGGTCCCGGCTGGGTAGACCGGGTATGTCAGTTGATGCTTCTGGCGATGTCGGACATAACGCCTTTTTGTCTCAGTTATTTGATTTCGTATAAGGTGCTGTACAACTAAGTGCGTGAATATCCCGTCCATGCGACCCTCCCGATTGCCTGAGAATCCAGTGTGCAAGCCACTCGTCTGACCTTGATCTGCCACGCCCGCACCGCCGCCCAGAAGCAGGCGCGCTTTGGCCTGGACGAACCGCTGGACGCCGACTGGCTGGCACGCCGCGCGCAGGTCGGGCACCGCTACCGAAATGTCCGGCAACTGCTGTGCGGGCCGGAACTGCGCACGCGCCAGACCGCTGCCTTGTTCGGCGACGAGCCCGAGCAGGACCTGGCCCTGGCCGATTGCGATCTGGGACGTTGGCGCGGGTTGTCCATCGATGACTTGCTCCAGGCTGAACCGCAAGCCCTGCAGAGTTGGCTCGACGATGCCGAGGCGGCTCCCCATGGTGGTGAATCTGTCGCCCAGTTGTGCTGCCGTGTCGGGACTTGGCTGGCCAGTCTGGAAACCCGGCCAGGACATCTGCTGGCCGTCACCCACCCCTTCGTGATCCGCGCAGCCCTGGTGAATGTCTTGGGCTGCCCGGTCGCGACATTCAACCGGATCGACATTGAACCCTTGTCCACCCTCGAATTGCGTTTCAACGGCGTATGGCGATTACGCACCCAGGGACCTGACCAGGAGTCGCCGCGATGAAGACGTTGTCAGTCATTGGCATTGGGGCCGGCGATCCGGATCAGCTGACGATGCAAGCAGTGAAAGCCTTGAACCGCTTGGACGTGGTCTTCCTCATGGACAAGGGGCCGGCCAAGGACAAACTGTTGGATCTGCGGCGCGAAGTCTGTCGGCGCTACATCGTTGATCGCACCTACCGTTTCGTCGAAGCCTACAGCCCGGAACGCCAACGCGGCGGCCTGGACTACACGGACAGCGTCGAAGCATTGAACCGGGCTAAACAGGCGACCTTCGAACGCTTGATCAATGAAGAACTGTCCGACGGTCAGCGGGGTGGTTTTCTGGTGTGGGGCGATCCGGCGTTGTACGACAGTACCGTGCGCATCCTGCAGGCGATCCTCGAGGCGGGCCGCTGCGCCTTCGAATTCGAGGTGATCCCCGGCATCACCAGTGTCCAGGCCCTGGCCGCCCGGCATAAAGTGCCGTTGAACAGCATTGGCGGTTCGCTGGAAATCACCACCGGACGCCGGTTGGCGGCGGGGCAGGTAGGCGACGCGACGAGTGTGGTGGTAATGCTCGATGCCGAGGACGCTTATCGCCAGGTGAGCGATCCCGATACGCACATCTATTGGGGAGCCTATGTGGGGACGCCGGATGAAATCCTTATCGCCGGCCGCCTGGGGGACGTGGCCGATGACATCGAGCGCACCCGCAAGGCCGCGCGAGCAGCCAACGGGTGGATCATGGATACGTATTTGTTGCGCAAGCCTCAATGATGCTTGTGCATCAACCTGTGGCGAGGGGATTTATCCCCGCTGGGCTGCGAAGCGGCCCCTTCAGTTTCTCAGGCCAATTTCTGCCAAGCTCATTAGGGCCGCTTCGCGCCCCAGCGGGGATAAATCCCCTCGCCACAACAGCCCTATTGTTTGGTACTTGATTTCACCCGCGCCCAAACCGCTCCCGATACACCGACGGCGCCAACCCCACGACGTTGCGAAACGCCACCCGAAAGCTTTCCACCGAGCGGTAGCCACACAGTTGCGCGATGTTGTCGGTGTTGTCCCCGGTGCTTTCCAGCAACTCGCGGGCCCTGGCCAGGCGTTCATGTTGCAGCCAGGTCTTGGGCGACACGCCGCAGGCCTGGGTGAAATGGCGCAGGAAGGTGCGTTCGCTCATGGCCGCCTGGCTGGCCAGTTCGCGCACCCCGAGGGGTTCGTGCAGGCGTTCGCGGGCCCATTGCATGACACTCGACAGGTCGCTGCGTGGCGTGCGGCTGACCGGTGAGGGAATGAACTGCGCCTGGCCGCCCGTACGTTGCGGCGACATCACCAACCGGCGTGCCACGGCGTTGGCGACCTGAACGCCATAGTCCCGTGCCACCAGGTGCAGGCAGGCATCGATACCGGCGGCGCTGCCCGCCGAGGTGATGACCTGTCCTGAGTCCACGTACAGCACATCCGGGTCTACTCGCACGGCCGGAAAGCTTGCGGCCAGTTCGTCGGTGTAGCGCCAATGAGTCGTGGCGCCCAGGCCATCGAGCAGCCCGGCGGCAGCGAGTACGAAGGCACCGGAGCAGATCGACAGCAGGCGCGCACCACGGGCGTGGGCCCTGTGCAGTGCCTCGAGCAGCGCCTGGGACGGTGGCTCGCTGCGGTTGCGCCAGCCTGGCACGACAATGGTCCGGGCGGTTTCGAGCAGTTCCATGCCGCCATCGGCCAATACCTGAAAGCCGCCCATGGCACGCATCGGACCGTCATCGACCGCGACGATCCGATGCGTGTACCAGGGGAAATCGAATTCCGGTCGCTCCAATCCGAAGATCTCGACGGCGACACCGAACTCGAACGTGCACAGGCCGTCGTAGGCGAGGATGGCGACCAGACCAGGGGGAGACTGCATTTGGCGGAAAATTCCCACAGAGTGTCTTGTGCGCCACTGTAGCGGTAAGCCGCAGACGGATAAAGTCTTCTTACGCCCTCATCCTCCCTGGAGTACCGCCGATGACCAGCCTGGTTCGTGAAGTGCCTGCCGCCCCGTCCGATATCGCCCTGCAGCATTTCAGCCGTCGCCTGACATTCGAAACCGATTGTTCCGACGTTCACGCCAGCCAACAGGCCGGCAATGTCGATTTTGTGCTGGTGGATGTACGCGGACCACTGGCCTACGAACGCGGCCACGTGCCCGGGGCGATCAACCTGCCAAGCCGCACGCTCACTGCCGAGGCTTTGGCTGCCTACCCCAAGACCACTCTGTTCGTGGTGTATTGCGCCGGTCCGCATTGCAATGGCGCGAACAAGGCGGCGGTGCGCCTGGCGACCTTGGGGTATCCGGTCAAGGAAATGATCGGTGGGGTCATGGGGTGGCTCGATGAAGGATTTCGTTTGAACGGTTTGGTGGAGCGTGTGGCGGACCAGGCTATCCGTTGTGACTGCTGACTTTTTCCCGAGATGGGACGACAGGGTTTTATAGTTCGTGTGTATATCCGTTGCTGCGGTAACGGCTACTTAGGGTTCCGCCCTGACGGCGGGTCACTTTCGAAAAGCGCGAAAGTAACCAAAGCGCTTTAGCCCCACCACTCGGTGCCTCGCCTAGGCTCGGCATGCCCGAACGCAGGCATTGCTCCGTGGGCCCGCCGCGAAGGACCATCCATGGTCCAGCGCGGCTACCTCGGCATCCATGCCGAGGTGCCCACTGCGCAATACCTGCGTTCGGCCAGCGTGGTTAACGGGGCGCCGAGATCAACGTCCGCCGCGAGGCGGCCTTATAGCCGGCCTGGTTTGGGGTGGACGCATTCCTCCTGTGGGAGCGCGCTCGCTCCTACCAGAGGAGCTTTACTGTCCTTCGAGCCCGCGCTGTTCAATCACTCCAAAAACATCCGCCACATCCTGGACCATGATCCGGGCGATGTTGGTGACGGTATTGATGTCGGTCTCGGCTGAGTCGCGCAGGGTCGTGCAGGCCATGAGCGTCAGGTAGTCGAGGGTGGCGTGCAGGCGCTCGCTGACGCAGGCATGGAGTTCGGGCAATGGGGCCGTTTTATCGATGAACAGGACGGGGTGGGTGTTGGCAATTGGAGTAAGCGGGGCGAAGCGGCGGAACGATTGTTCGGTAGTCATAGTAAATCCCTAACTCAAGAGAAAATTTTCCACCGTTTTGCTGCGAAACAATTGGGTGGCAGCCATGTGCGGGTTCGCAGACCGAGGAGTTAGGACTCGGCAGACCCGAAGATCTCCCACACACAGCCGCCATGAAAAGCCGAACGCAGGCGCGAATGCCTATGCCGATTCTTGACGGTTGTGATTCTAACTCACCAGGGCTGCGAAACCCTCCCACTGACCAAAGCCAGCAGGTGAACCGAACTATAGAAGGGGATTTTTGAGGCAACAACCGACCTGTAGGACGCCCACAAATCTCGTGGCGAGGGAGCTTGCTCCCGCTCGGTGGCGCAGCCGCCGTAAACCCTGGGCCTGGGGTCGGTCTGACGAAAAGAGCGGGCTGCTTCGCAGCCCAGCGGGGATAAATCCCCTCGCCACAAAAGGGGGGATTCCTACGAGATTTTCAGAAGGCCAGGGGAAGCAATTGATTTCAGAAACGGAACGCGGAGCGTCCCTGGCGGCATTCCCACGCGGAGCGCTCATCGTTCTACACAACTCTCGATGAGCGCACGCTGGGCTTCTAACGCGATAACAAACTCGCGTATTCGTTGCATCCCTATCCACATGGCCTTAGGGCCAGGAGGCCCGTCATTTTTGCGCCCTAAGTAGCCTCCCAGGCTTGTGACCAGTAAAACCATCTCGCCCAAAGAAGGTGGTACAGAGGGCGGTTGGCACCGTTTGACCACAACATAGGCCGCTTTCCATTCCGAAGCCTCAAACACCATCTCGCAGCTTAAATCCGGACAAGCACGTCCCAGCATCAGGCCGTAAAGCA
>NZ_FPIX01000051.1:0-39293 GCF_900119205.1 Pseudomonas sp. NFACC16-2
GCTGGCTGCCCAAGGGGTTGCTGGAGAAGGGGTTGATGAAGCGGTTTGGGTTGGGTGGATCGTTGTAAGGGATGGAGGGATAACAGGCTTAAACCTTCATCCCGAGGACATGGTTAACACCTGTGGCGAGGGGATTTATCCCCGCTGGGCTGCGAAGCAGCCCCAAACCAGGCAACACGGTGTACGAGTCGAAACCGCATCAGTCAGATGACGACTGCTGCGCAGCCGGACGGGGATAAATCCCCTCGCCACAGGGATTTGGGTGCACATGGAACTCATGCCCACCGCTTCCACAGGAATGGGGGTGACAAGCCTTTTTGTCCCCCCCTGCCAGCGTCGCCTCAGCGCTCGGTTTGTGGCTCGACCACCACCGTGCAAGTCATCCCCGCCGCCAACAGCACGCCATCGGGCACTTCATCAAGATGAATGCGCACCGGCACCCGCTGGGCCAGGCGAACCCAGTTGAAGGTCGGGTTCACGTCGGCGATCAGTTCGCGGCTTTCGGGGTTGTCCCGATCGTAGATGCCGCGGGAGATGCTTTCCACATGCCCCTTGAGCATCTCACCGCTCATCAACTGCAACTGCGCTGAATCGCCGACCCGCACCTTGGGCAATTTGGTCTCTTCGAAGAAGCCATAGACCCAGAACGAATTCATGTCCACCACGGCCATCTTCGCCTCGCCGATGCGGGCGTAGTCGCCACGGTGCACATTGAGGTTGGTGACGTAGCCGTCCACCGCCGCACGGACTTCGGTGCGCGACAGGTTCAGCTCGGCGGCTTCCAATTGCGCCTGGGCCTGCTGGTAATCGGCCAGGGCCGAGTCGGCGATGTTGCTGGCGTCGTCGCGGTTTTCCCGGGAGATCACCAGGCTGTCCAGGTCGGCACGGCGATGGGCGTTGACCTTGCGCATCTCCCAGGTGGCTTTGCGCGACGCCACCAGGGAGCGAGCCTGCTTCACGGCGATGCGGTAATGCTCAGGATCGATGCGCATCAACAGGTCGCCCTTTTTCACCGATTGGTTGTCGCGCACCGGCACTTCGACCACCTCGCCACTGACATCGGCGGCCACATTGATGATGTCGGCCCGAATCCGCCCATCGCGGGTCCAGGGTTCGTTCATGTAATGGACCCATAACGTACGACCGATCCACAACGCCAGGGCCAGAACCAACAGCGTCGCCAGCAGGCTGAAAAACTTTCTCATCGCATCGATCTCAACGGTAGACCGTCAGCGCCAGCGCGCCGAACAGACAGGTAAACAGACTCAGGCGCAGCAACGCCGGGTGCCAGAAAAAGCGGTACAGGTCCAGCCCCGACAGGAAACGGTCCAAGGCCCAGGCCAGGCCGGCGGCAATGAAAAACAACAAGGTCATGGTGGGCATGTACACACCATGGAAGGCGATCTCACGGGGCATGTTCAGGTTCCTGGGAAAGCGGTGTGGCAGGTGGCATGGCATGCGGTATGACATAGCCGGCCAATGGCGATTGCGGGTCCAGCAACGAGGTGCGAATGAAATGCAGGTAGCTTTTCACCCGGCGCAGGGCCGAGGTGTCGAAATGCGGGGCGAAGGGTTCGTCGGTGGCCTGCACGCGGCCGATGGCATGGTCCACCGCCACCAGGGCACGTTCCAGATTGCTCTGGCTCGGTTGGCGGAACAGCCGCACCAGCGCCCGCCCCATCACACGAATCGCCTGGCGCCACGGTTGGCTTTCGGCATACGCCGGATGCACCGGTAAAATCGCCTGTTCCTTGCGCAACTCGATAATCGCGTGGCCGACCTCCAGCACCACGAACATCCAGCGCAGCAAGTCCCGTTGCACCCGCGGCTGCCCCGCCGCCAGCCCGTAGGCCTGATGCAGCAAGTCGCGGGTACCACTTTCGAAGCTCGATGCCAGGCCCTTGAGCTTGCCACTGATGGCAAACACCACTTGCTCGCGCAAATCCTGCTCGAGCCGGCGCCACAACCAGCGACTGTTGGGCGGCAGGATGATTGCCCCGGCCGCGGCACACACCAGCATGCCGAGGATCATCGCGATGTAATCGTTGATGAAGGCGTAGGGGTTGTAGACCGTCAGGTTGTCCGGCACCGAACCGGTGCTGAAAAAGATCAGCAGCCCCAGCCCGACCCCGGCGTATTTCGGCCGCGAGCTGAGGAACGAACCGAGCATGATCACCGGCGCCAGCATCACGCAGAGCAAAGGGAAGCCGTCGATCAGCGGGAAGATGAAGAACATCTCAACAAAGCCGATCAACGCCCCGAACAACGTGCCGCAGGCCATCTGGAAAGCCATGCGCTTAGGGTTCGGCGTCGCGGCCGACAAGCCCACGGTGGCGGCGGCGATCATCGTCATGGTCGCGCCGCTCGGCCAGGCCGTGGCGACCCAGTAACTGCCCAGCACCAACAGGATGAAGGCGGCGCGAACACCCGATGCCGTGGCGGCCAGCCAGTTGGTCTGCGGCACGAACGGTTCGTCCCAGCGTTCACGTTCGTGGCGATGATCGGCCAGCGAGGCGTGGGTCAGGGCATAGCCGTGCAAGTCGTCGACGAAGCGATAAAGCAGTTCGTAGGCGGTATGGAAATCCAGTTGCTGCCCATCACTGGGCGCCGTTTCCTGGAACAGCGCCCGCAGCCTTCGCACCTGGGCCGGCAGCTCGGCCTTGTACTCGGCCAGCGCCGCCGCCAGACGGGCCGCATCGGCATCGGTCAGGGCGCGGCCACTGAAACCGTCGAGCAGTTCGGCCAACGTTTGCAAGCCCGGCTTGATGGCGTCTACCACATGATCCGCGGCGCTGCCGCGCAAGCGCTCCAGCAATTGGTGCAAGGCGTTGAAGCGGGTGGTGATGCCCATGAATTCGCTGTTCATGCGACTGAGCCGGCCGTTGCGCCGGCGCATGTGCGGGTCTTCGAACACGGTCACGCTGCGCAGGCTTTCCAGGCCTACCGCCTCGGCGATGAAGCCGACGTTGCGCGCCTCGAATACCTCCCGCTTGCTGCGTCCACGCAAACCGTCGGTGACGAACAAGGCGAACACCCCAAAGCGCTGGTACAAGGCATTGCGCATGGCGGCACTGGCGGTTTGCGGCAGGATCGCGGCGCTGACCAGGGTGGAGCAGAGAATTCCCAGGGAAATCTCCAGCACCCGCCAGACCGCCGCCATGAACGCGCCTTCCGGATGGGCCAGGGCCGGCAGGCCGATCATCGCCGCGGTGTAGCCGGCCAGCACAAAACCATAGGCCCGGAAGTTGCGATATCGCGCCGCCCCTGCCGAACAGAGGCCAACCCAGACCGCCAGGCAAGCGAGGAACGGCTCGGTGTTCTGGGCAGACAAGGCGATCAGCGCCACCATCACCGCCGAGCCGGCCAGGGTGCCAAGGAAGCGGTAGAAACTCTTGGCGAACACCTGCCCGCTCTGGGGCTGCATGACAATGAACACGGTGATCATGGCCGTGCGCGGTTGCGGCAACTCCAGGCGCATCGCCAACCACAAGGTCAGGAACGCGGCAAACAGGACCTTGAAGATATAGACCCAGGTCACCCCGTCACTGCGGGCCCAGTCGAAGAACCCCCGGCGCCATTCAAGACGGTACAGCCAGCGTGCGGGGGCAAGTAAAGACGTCACAGGAAAAGGACTCAGCATCGTGGCGAGGGAGCTTGCGCCCGCTTGGGCGCGCAGCACCCACTTGAGGGGACTGCCGCGCAGTCCAGCGGGAGCGAGCTCCCTTGCCACGGGGCATGGCTCAAGTCAGGGCTGTCGTTGCCGGCCTCAAGCCCGCCCCCCAGCGCCGTTACCAGGTCGGCATGGGCGCTCAAGCGCGCCGCCTGCACTTGCTGTTGCACCTGTTGCTGCTTGAACAACAGGCTTTGGGCGTTGAGCACGTTGAGGTAGTCGGTGAGCCCGCGCTGGAACGCCACCATTGCGATGTCGTAGGTGCGCTGGGCTGCGGCCACCGATTCGGCAGCGAAAGCCTGCTGCTTGTCCATGGATTGGCGGCGGATCAGCTGGTCGGAAATGCCCTTGAGGGCGTTCACCAGTGTCTGGTTGTAGTGCGCCACGGCGATGTCATAACCGGCCGCCGCCTCGCCCAGCTGTGAACGCAAGCGTCCGCCGTCGAAGATCGGCAACGTGATCGCCGGCCCGACGTTGTAGGTGAGCTTCTTGCCCGTCAAAAACTCCAGCGCCCCACCGCCAGTGGCCATGTAGCCGAGGCTACCCACCAGGTCGACATTGGGATAGAAGCCGGCCCGGGCCACATCGATACCCCGGGCCTGGGCCGTTACTTGCCAACGCCCGGCAACCACATCCGGACGCTGGCCGAGCAGTTCGGCGGGCAAGGCCGACGGCAGTTTCAAGGGCGCGCCGAGGGCCAGGGTCGGACGTTGCAATTGCGCGCCCTCTCCCGGCCCCTTGCCGGCCAGGGCCGCCAACTGATTACGACTCAAGGCGATGGCTTCGTCCAGCGCGTCGAGTTGGCGATGGCTCTCGGGCACTGGTGCCTGGGCCTGGCTGACTTCGAAATGGGTGCCGATGCCGCCGTCCAGGCGCTTCTGCGCAAGGTCGAGAATCTGCTCTTGTTGGTGGAGGGTCGCGGCGACGATATCGCGCTGGGCGTAGTGCAGCGAAAACTGGACGTAGGCACGCACGATGTTGCTTTGCAGTTCCAGTTGCGCCTGGCGCGCCTCTGCGACACTGACATGGGCCAGGTCAACCGCCCGTTCGCTGGCATTGCGCTCGCGGCCCCACAGGTCCAGGGCGTAGCTCAAGCCCAGGGCGGCATTGTTGTCCCAGGTCGTGGTGTCGGCCAGCTCGCCCGGGCCATAGAACTGATCGGTGGGCCAGTTATGGCGCTTGAGGGTCGCCTCGCCATTGATCTGCAGCGACTCGGCGGCCTCGGCGACCCCGGCCATGGCCTTGGCCTGGCGCACTCGCGCGGCGGCCATGGCCAGGCTCGGGCTGTCCTGCATGGCCAGGTCGACCCAGCGATCCAGCTGCCGATCGCCATAGGCTTGCCACCACTGGCGGGTGGGCCAGTGGGCGTCGCGAGCCGCCTCGCGGATGGCGGCATCGGTGGCCAGTTGATTGGCCGGCAGTACCTGGCTTTGCGGCCCAATCCCGCCTGTCCCGATGCAACCGCTGATGGTTAATGTCAGAACCCAAACACTGAAAGTCTTCAGCTCTCTGCTGATGCAACGCGGCACTTGCGCAAAATTCCTGAGATGGAGCATGACGACGAGGATGGCGGCCTGTTAACGCAAAACTTGTGGGAGCGAGCGTGCTCGCGATGGCGTCCGAACATTCACCTCAGGTGTTGAATGTGATGGCCTCATCGCGAGCAAGCCCGCTCCCACAGGAATCAGTGACCCAGGATTGGTGGCAATTCTAGGCATCGCCCTACCTGGCGATAAGCCGACCTTTCTGTGAATCTTTGTTACCGTTAACGCGATAATCCATTAGTCGGGTCCCGCTGCTCTGTAACTTCGTGTCACAATTTGCCACCTCCCAAGAGAGCCCTCCATGGACACCTTGCAAAACATGCGCGCGTTCAGTTGTGTTGCCGAAGCTGGCAGTTTCACCGCTGCCGCCGCGCAACTGGACACCACGACGGCCAACATCTCGCGCGCGGTTTCCAACCTGGAAGCCCATCTGCAAACCCGCCTGCTCAACCGCACCACTCGCCGCATTGCCCTGACCGAGGCGGGTAAACGCTACTTGTTGCGTTGCGAGCAGATCCTGGCGTATGTCGAAGAAGCGGAAGCCGAGGCCAGCGACGCCCATGCGCGACCGGCCGGGCAATTGAAGGTCCACACGATGACCGGCATCGGCCAGCATTTCGTGATCGACGCCATCGCCCGTTATCGCAAGACCCATCCGGATGTGACCTTCGACCTGACCCTGGCCAACCGCGTGCCGGACATCCTCGACGAGGGCTACGACGTCTCCATCGTGCTCGCCAGCGAGTTGCCGGATTCGGGCTTCGTCTCCCAGCGCCTGGGGATCACCTACAGCATCGTCTGCGCATCGCCCGCCTATGTGAAAGCCAGCGGCTGCCCGCAAAAACCCGGCGACCTGCTCAACCACGCCTGCCTGCGCCTGGTCAGCCCGGTCATTCCGCTGGAAAAATGGGTGTTCGACGGCCCGGAAGGCCAGGAGATGGTCACCATCAACAGCTCACCGTTCCTGGTGAATTCCGCCGATGCGATGAAAACCGCGATCACCAGCGGCATGGGCGTGGGGGTATTGCCGGTGTACGCGGCCATCGAAGGCCTGCGCAACGGCACGCTGGTGCGGGTCATGCCCAACTACCGTTCCCAGGAACTGAACCTCTATGCCATCTACCCGTCGCGCCAATACCTGGATGCGAAGATCAAGACCTGGGTCGAGTACCTGCGAGGCTCGTTGCCGGAAATCCTCGCGGCGCACCAGTCTGAGCTGGCGGCTTACGAATTGAGTGGAAGCCTGGCAGGCGCACGGGTCGCGAACTGAAGTCGCCCTCCGTGCGTGAAGGATGATGTCAGCGCTTGCCCATCGAACGACGCGTGCCGGGAGGCGCGGCGCCCGGGGTCTTGGTATGGCCATTCTTCGCGCCGTTCTTGTACCACGGCTGCTGGCCGGCGCCCTTGGCCGCAGCCAGTTCACCGGGTTTGAACGGGAATTTGAAGGCAGGGATCGCCGCTTTGGCGTCCTCGGCGCAGGAAACATCGTTGTCGGACAAATCGGCCTGTTCGCCGCCGGGGAGTTCATCCGCAGGCGAAGGTGTCGGGGAAGTCATGTAAGGCTCCGGGTCATGCATGCAAGTCGGGCCCGAAGGGCGAGCCGCGAAAGGCGGCAGTATACCTGCCCGATATCACCGCGCGCAGGGCAGTTTCATTGGCACGACATTCATCTGACGGCAAGCCAGGACAAAACTGACAAGCCTGTCAGTTAGCCGTCACCTTCCTGACCGGCTCGCAACGCTATATAAGAAAGCTCAAACTCTTGCGTCTCGAACCGGCCCTTCATATCCATGCACACCCAGAAGAAAACCGTCCTGCTCGTCGTGCTGTTGGTCGCCCTGGCGGCCCTTGTCCTCTGGTTTGTGTTCAGGCCCGTGACCGCCAAGCCCAGCGCTCCCGCCGCCGTTCCGGTGCGAGTCGTCAGCGTGATGCAAAAGGATGTACCACGCTTTGCCAGCGGCATCGGTACGGTCCTGTCGCTGCACAGCGTGGTCATCCGGCCGCAGATCGACGGCATCCTCACCCAGCTGCTGGTCAAGGAAGGGCAACTGGTCAAGAAAGGTGACCTGCTGGCGACCATCGACGATCGTTCGATCCGCGCCAGCCTCGACCAGGCCCGGGCCCAGCTCGGCGAGAGCCAGGCGCAGCTGGCGGTGGCCCAGGTCAATCTCAAGCGCTACAAATTGCTGAGCGTCGATGACGGCGTCTCGAAGCAGACCTACGACCAGCAGCAGGCGCTGGTCAACCAGCTCAAGGCCACCGCCCAGGGTAACCAGGCGGCCATCGACTCGGCGCAGGTGCAACTGTCCTACACCCAGATCCGCTCCCCGGTGAGCGGTCGCGTCGGCATTCGCAATGTGGATGAAGGCAACTTCCTGCGCACCAGCGACGCCGAAGGCCTGTTCACGGTGACCCAGATCGACCCGATCGCCGTGGAGTTCTCCCTGCCCCAGCAAATGTTGCCCACCTTGCAACGCTTGATCGCGGCGCCCGAGCAAGCCTTGGTCAAGGCCTATCTCGGTGCCGATGGCGCTAGCGGGGAACTGCTCGGCGAGGGGCGCCTGAGCCTCATCGACAACCAGATCAACGCCAACACCGGAACCCTGCGGGCCAAGGCTGAATTCGACAACGCCGCGCAACGGCTGTGGCCCGGGCAGCTGGTGACGCTGAAGATCCAGACCGCCCTCGACAAGGACGCCCTGGTGGTGCCTCCCACCGTGGTCCAGCGCGGGCTGGAGCAACACTTCGTGTACCGGATCAAGGGCGACAAGGTCGAGAGCGTGCCGGTGGTCATGGTTTACCAGGACAGCGACATGCACATCATCAAAGGGGTGAACGCTGGCGATCAACTGGTGAGCGATGGTCAGTCACGGCTTAAGCCAGGCAGCCACATCCAGGTACTCAGTGACCCGCCCGCCCTGGCCAAGACTGCGGAGCCGCAACCGTGAAGGGCCGCGGTTCGGTTTCAGCGTGGTGTATCGACCACCCCATCGCCACGGTGCTGCTGACGTTTGCCCTGGTACTGCTGGGCGTGATCGCGTTTCCTCGCCTGCCCGTCGCGCCGTTGCCGGAGGCCGAATTCCCGACCATCCAGGTTAACGCGCAGTTACCTGGAGCCAGTCCCGAAACCATGGCCTCGTCAGTGGCGACGCCGCTGGAAGTGCAATTCAGTGCCATTCCCGGCATCACCCAGATGACCTCCAGCAGCGCCCTGGGCTCGACCAACCTGATCCTGCAATTCAGCCTCGACAAAAGCATCGACACCGCCGCCCAGGAAGTGCAGGCGGCGATCAACACCGCCGCCGGCAAACTGCCCAACGACATGCCGAACCTGCCGACCTGGCGCAAGGTCAACCCCGCCGACAGCCCGGTGTTGATCCTCAGCATCAGCTCCTCCCTGATGCCCGGCACCGAGCTGAGCGACTACGTCGAAACCCTGCTCTCGCGCCAGATCAGCCAGATCGACGGCGTAGGACAAATCTACATCACCGGCCAGCAGCGTCCGGCGATCCGGGTCCAGGCCTCGGCTGATCGACTCGCCGCCATCGGCCTGACCCTGGCGGACATCCGCCTGGCGCTCCAGCAGGCCAGCCTCAACCTGGCCAAGGGCGCCCTGTACGGCGATTCGAGCATTTCCACCCTGTCCACCAACGACCAGTTGTTCCAGCCTGAGGAGTACGGTGAGCTGATCGTGTCCTACAAGGACGGCGCACCGGTTCACCTCAAGGACATCGCCAAGGTCGTCAACGGCTCGGAAAACGCTTACGTCCAGGCCTGGTCCGACAACGAACCAGGGGTCAACCTGGTGATCTTCCGGCAACCGGGGGCGAACATCGTCGAGACCGTCGACCGCATCCAGGCGGCCCTGCCCACCCTGCAAGCCATGCTGCCCGCCGCCGTACAGGTCAAGGTACTGATCGACCGCACCCAGACTATCCGCGCCTCGTTGCACGAAGTGGAGATCACCTTGCTGATCGCGGTGCTGCTGGTGGTCGCGGTGATGGCGCTGTTCCTGCGCCAGCTCTCGGCGACCCTGATCGTCTCGGCGGTGCTGGGGGTGTCGCTGACCGCCAGTTTCGCCCTGATGTACGTGATGGGTTTCAGCCTGAACAACCTGACCCTGGTGGCGATCGTCATCTCGGTAGGGTTCGTGGTGGACGATGCGATCGTGGTGGTGGAGAACATCCACCGACACCTGGAGGCCGGCGACGGCATGCGCGAGGCGGCGATCAAGGGGGCCGGCGAAATCGGCTTTACCGTGGTCTCCATCAGCTTCTCGCTGATCGCCGCGTTCATTCCGCTGCTATTCATGGGCGGCGTGGTCGGGCGCCTGTTCAAGGAGTTCGCCCTGACCGCCACCTCGACCATCCTGATCTCGGTGGTGGTGTCCCTCACGTTGGCGCCGACCCTGGCCGCGTTGTTCATGCGCGCCCCGGTCCATCACGCCCATGGCAAGGCGGGGTTCGGCGAACGCCTGCTGGGCGGGTATGAGCGGGGCCTGCGCAAGGCCCTGGCCCATCAGAAACTGATGATCGGCGTGTTCGGCCTGACCCTGTCACTGGCGGTGGTGGGCTACGTGTTCATTCCCAAGGGGTTCTTTCCGGTACAGGACACCGGCCTGGTACTGGGCACCAGCGAAGCCGCCGCCGATGTGTCGTTCCCGGACATGGTCGCCAAACACAAGGCCCTGGCCGACATCGTCGCCGCCGACCCGGCGGTGCAGACCTTCTCCCATTCCGTCGGTGTTTCGGGCAACAACCAGACCATCGCCAACGGCCGTTTCTGGATTGCCCTCAAGCCCCGGAGCGAGCGGGACGTGTCGGCCAGCGGCTTCATCGACCGAATCCGCCCGCAATTGCTGAAAATCCCCGGTGTAGTGCTGTACCTCAGGGCCGGGCAGGACATCAACCTCAGCTCCGGCCCCAGCCGCGCCCAATATCAATACGTGCTCAAGAGCAACGACGGGCCGAGCCTCAACGCCTGGACGCAAAAGCTCACCGACAAGCTGCGCGGCAACCCGGCGTTCCGTGACATTTCCAACGACCTGCAACTGGGCGGCAGCATCACCCACATCAACATCGACCGCAGCGCGGCGGCGCGCTTCGGCCTCACCGCCACCGATGTCGACCAGGCCCTGTACGACGCCTTCGGCCAGCGGCAGATCAATGAATTCCAGACCGAGACCAACCAGTACAACGTGATCCTGGAACTCAATACCGCGCAGCGGGGCAAGGCCGAAAGCCTGGCGTATTTTTACCTGCGTTCCCCCCTGAGTGGGGAAATGGTGCCGCTCTCGGCCCTGGCCCGCTTCGATGCGCCGAGCAACGGCCCGCTGTCGATTGCCCACGACGGCATGTTCCCGGCCGCCAACCTGTCGTTCAACCTGGCGCCCGGCGTCGCCCTGGGAGACGCTGTGCGCCTGCTCGACCAGGCGAAGAACGAAATCGGCATGCCCGCCGCCATCACCGGTAATTTCCAGGGCGCGGCCCAGGCCTTCCAGAGCTCGCTGGCGAGCCAGCCATGGCTGATCCTCGCCGCACTGGTGGCCGTGTACATCATTCTCGGCGTGCTCTACGAGAGTTTCGTGCACCCGTTGACGATCATTTCCACCCTGCCCTCGGCCGGCCTCGGCGCGCTGATCATGCTCTGGCTGTTGGGCCAGGATTTTTCGATCATGGCGCTGATCGGGCTGGTGCTGCTGATCGGGATCGTCAAGAAGAACGGCATCCTGATGATCGACTTCGCCCTCGACGCCCAGCGCAACAAAGGGTTGGCGCCCCAGGAGGCGATTTTCCAGGCGTGCCTGACACGCTTCCGGCCGATCATGATGACCACCCTGGCCGCCCTGCTCGGTGCCTTGCCGCTGATGCTCGGCTATGGCCCCGGCGCGGAGCTGCGCCAGCCCCTGGGCATCGCGGTGGTGGGCGGCCTGCTGGTGAGCCAGGCGCTGACGCTGTTCACCACGCCGGTCATATACTTGTGGCTGGAGCGACTGTTCCATAGGCCCGCCCATCAGCCAGGGTCGGCGCCGACGGCGGCGCTGGCGAGCACAGACCACTGAGGCAGGGCCATGCGCGTTCTGATTATCGAAGACGAAGAAAAAACCGCGGACTACCTGCACCGCGGCCTGACCGAACAGGGCTATACCGTGGACGTGGCGCCGGACGGCATCGAGGGGCTACACCTGGCCCTGGAAACCGACTATGCGGTGATCGTGCTCGACGTGATGCTGCCGGGCCTGGACGGCTTCGGCGTACTGCGGGCCCTGCGCGCCCGCAAGCAGACACCGGTGATCATGCTCACCGCCCGGGAACGGGTCGAGGACCGCATCAAGGGCTTGCGCGACGGCGCCGATGACTACCTGGGCAAGCCTTTCTCCTTCCTCGAACTGGTGGCCCGCCTGCAAGCCCTGACCCGCCGCAGCGGCGGCCATGAGCCGGTGCAGGTGAGCATCGCGGACCTGTGGATAGACCTGATCAGCCGCAAGGCCACACGGGCCGGCCAGCGCCTGGACCTGACGGCCAAGGAGTTCTCCCTGCTCAGCGTCCTGGCCCGCCGCCAGGGTGAAATCCTCTCGAAAACCGCCATTGCCGAAATGGTCTGGGACATCAACTTCGACAGTGACGCCAACGTGGTGGAAGTGGCGATCAAACGCTTGCGAGCCAAGCTCGATGGGCCGTTCGAACAGAAGTTGCTGCACACCATTCGCGGCATGGGTTATGTGCTGGAGAGTCGCAGCGATGACCGTCCCTGACAGCATCGCCCTGCGCCTGAGCGGCATGTTCACGCTGGTGGCGGCGCTGGTGTTCCTGTTGATCGGTGGCGCTTTATACCAGCAGGTCGGCAAGGGCCTGGGCCTGCTGCCCGAAGCCGAGCTCGATGCCCGCTACAGTGTCCTGGAGTCCACCGTCGGCCGCTACGGCACGCCTGAACACTGGGTGAAGATCAACAACAAGCTGCGACTGCTCGGTGAAGAAGACAAACGCATCCATTTCTGGATCGTCAGCGACGATCCGCGCTTTGAATACGGCGCTCCCGATGCACAGATCCGCGCCTTTGCCCAAGGCGCCCTGGGGAAGCGCGACCTGACCTTGCCCCATCGGCACTACCCGATGAAAGTATTGGTGAGCCAATTCCCGGCCAAGGACCAGCGTCCGCCGCTGCGCTTCATGATCGGCATCGACACCCAGACCTTCTACCAGACCCAGCATCGCCTGCTGGTGGCGCTGGTGAGCCTGGCGATTGTCGGTGTGTTCCTCGCTTCGTTGCTGGGCTACTGGGTCGCGCGCATCGGCCTCAAACCGCTGATCAAGCTGTCCGAGGAAGCCCGACGCCTGGCCCCGCCCCGCCTGTCCGGGCGCTTGCAGCTATCGCCCTTGCCGCCGGAGCTGAGCCAGTTCGTCAGTTCCTTCAACGCCACCCTCGACCGAGTCGAACAGGCTTACTCGCGGCTGGAATCGTTCAACGCCGACGTCGCCCATGAATTGCGCTCACCCCTGACCAACCTGATCGGCCAGACCCAGGTTGCGCTGACCCGTGGACGCTCGGCCGAACACTACTTCGAAGTGCTGCAATCGAATCTCGAGGAGTTGGAGCGGCTGCGTTCGATCATCAACGACATGCTGTTCCTGGCCAGCGCCGACCAGGGCAGCAAGGCCACCAAGTTGACCAGCGCATCCCTGGCCGGCGAAGTGGCGACCACCCTCGATTACCTGGACTTCATTCTCGAAGATGCCCAGGTCCAGGTCCGGGTCAGCGGCGATGCCCAGGCCAACATCGAGATCGCCCACTTGCGACGGGCGCTAATCAATCTGCTGAGCAACGCCGTACAGCACACCGCGCCCGGGCAAGTGATCGACGTGCGCATCGAAGCCCTTGGCAACCAGATCACCCTCGCGGTCACCAACCCCGGCGAACCGATTGCCAGCGAGCACCTGCCACGCCTGTTCGAACGCTTCTATCGCGTCGATGCCTCGCGCAGCAACAGTGGCGCCAACCATGGGCTGGGGCTGGCCATCGTCAAGGCAATCGCGCTGATGCATGGCGGGGACGTATTCGTGCGCAGTGACCGGGGCGTTAACACGTTCGGGATCCGCTTACCGGCCTGAGGCCTCCACGAGGTTCGATCTTTCCAGCATTGAATGCTGGGCGAAAGCCAACTCGATCAAAATCGACAGATCGCAGCCTTCGGCAGCTCCTACCCAGTTATTGCGCAAACACTGATTGCCCGCCCTCACCGATCCAAGCACAATCAGCAAAAGGCCAGCATCTGGTTCATTGCCAGTTTGCAATCCTTTGGGACGGAGCCCAGCCATATCATAATGCAGACATCGGACCCATGAGCGCGCGCAGTGCGACACCCGGCAACACCCCGTCTTCGATACGTTCAGAACGGGTACTCGTACTGGCCAGTTCGCTGGTTGTCATTGCCATCCTGAGCATCGTGACTTTCCTGCTGATTCGCGAACATGCCGCCGCACAACAGGCAGCCACACGTGCGGCGACCAATATCGTGCAGCTGATTGACGCCGATGTACTGCGTAATGCGGAGCTCTACGATCTGTCGCTGCAAGGCTTGGTCACGGCCGCCAAACGCGAAGACCTCAAAGACGTTTCGCCGGCGATCCGCCATTTGGCGCTATTCGACCGCGCCACCGCCGCCCCCTATAAAGGCGATATCCTGCTGCTGGACAAACGCGGCGATGTGATCGCTGACTCCGCCTCGATCACGCCGCGTATAGGCAACTATGCCGATCGGGAGTATTTCCAGTCCCATATCCAAGATCCAAACCCGGGCATGATGATCAGCCGCCCGTTTCGCTCCAGAAGTCATGGGCAGGAATGGCGCATCAGTTTCAGCTATCGAGTGAGCGATGAACGGGGTGAATTCATGGGCGTGGCCGAGGCCGCGATGCGCCTGAGCTACTTCAACCAATTGTTCAAGAGCCTGAACATTGGTCATGGCGGCACGGTCAACCTGATCAGCCGCGACGGAGTCCTGCTGGCCCAGGAACCGCCTCTGGCTGACAACATGATTGGCAAGGATTTCAGCAACCGACCGAACTTCGTACGCATCCTGCGCGAAGGCAATGGCAGCTTTGCCGGCATCTCCAGTGTCGACCAGACCCAGCGCCTGTACACCTTTTCCCAGGTCGGCAACCTGCCATTGATCGTGGTGGTGGCGCTCTCTTCTCAAGAGGTGTTCGCGTCATGGCAACGCACGGCCTTGTTGGTCAGTTGCGCGACCGGCGCGCTGTGCATCGGTTTGCTCTGGCTCACCTGGCTGCTGCGCCGCGAATTACGACGCCGCTACAGAGCTGAACGGGAATTGGCCCAACTGGCGTCCATCGACGCCCTCACAGGACTGGCCAATCGACGAACACTGGACGAGACGTTGCAACAGGAATGGCTGCGCGCCCAACGTTCGGGCCAACCGTTGTCTGTGCTGATGATCGATGCCGATCACTTCAAGACATTCAACGACCGCCATGGCCATCAACGGGGTGACGAGGCCTTGCGAACCTTGGCTCATCTGATCAGCCGGCATGTCCGCCGACCGGCCGACCTGGCGGCACGCTACGGGGGCGAAGAGTTCTCGGTGGTGTTGCCGGAAACCACCACCGCCGGTGCGTTCACCATGGCCCAGAACATTCGCGAAGCGGTTGAACAGTTGCTACCTGTGGCCGATGGGGAAGCGCCGATGACGGTCAGTATCGGCATCGCCACTTGGGTAAACGGGCCGTATGGCGAGCTCCAACAACTGTTGTTCGCCGCGGACAAGGCGCTTTACCAGGCCAAGGCCAGTGGGCGTAATCGTGTGGTTTGCGCGATGTGACACCGGAACACCCAAAGGCGATGGGCATGACGCCCTCTGTGCATGGATAGGATGCCCTCTGGGTAGGATAGGGCGCTCTTGTGGCGAGGGGATTTATCCCCGCTGGGCTGCGAAGCAGCCCCAATGCAGACGACTCAATCAGCCTGGCGCACCGAGTTGCAGTGGGTGGGACTGCTGCGCAGTCCAGCGGGGATAAATCCCCTCGCCACAGGGGCTCATCTGATCCCCAGGAAACAGCCATAAAAAAAGGCCGCCCAAAGGCAGCCTTCAAAAACTAGAGAGGTTTTTTTGCCTACACGGCCGCAACAGGGCGCATGTAAGAGATTGGTGCGGTGCTGGCGTCTTCGAACGTCACGACTTCCCAAGCATCTTTCTGCTCAATCAACTTGCGCAGCAGCTGGTTGTTCAGTGCATGGCCGGACTTGAAGCCCTTGAACTCACCAATCAGGCTATTGCCCAGCAGGTAGAGGTCGCCGATTGCATCGAGGATCTTGTGCTTGACGAATTCGTCTTCATAACGAAGGCCGTCTTCGTTCAAGACACCATCGGAATCGACCACGATCGCGTTTTCAACACTGCCGCCGAGTGCGAGGTTGTGCTTGCGCAGGTACTCGATGTCACTCATGAAACCAAAGGTACGGGCGCGGCTGACTTCTTTAACGAACGAAGTGCTGGAAAAATCCACGCTTGCACTCTGGGTGCGGTCACGGAAAACCGGGTGATCGAAATCGATCTCGAAGCTCACCTTGAAACCTTCGAAAGGGACGAAAGTGGCGCGCTTGTCGCCGTCTTCCACGGTCACTTCCCGCAGGATGCGGATGAACTTCTTGGCTGCGTCCTGCTCTTCCAGGCCAGCCGATTGAATCAGGAATACGAAGGGTCCGGCACTGCCATCCATGATCGGGACTTCGGACGCGGAGAGCTCGACGTAGGCGTTATCGATGCCCAGGCCAGCCATGGCCGAGAGCAAATGCTCCACCGTATCCACTTTGGTGTCACCGTTGACCAGAGTGGTCGACATAGTGGTTTCACCAACGTTTTCCGCGCGAGCAGGAATCTGCACCACAGGGTCGAGGTCGGCACGACAAAACACAATGCCGGTATCGATAGGCGCGGGCTTGAGGGTCAGGTAGACCTTCTCGCCGGAGTGCAAGCCGACACCTGTGGCACGGATAATATTCTTCAGGGTGCGTTGTTTAATCATGGCATGGGCCGCTTCAGCGCAAATTGCGAACTGGTATCAACAAAGGCTGGCGATGATAGCAGACCAGACCTTTGCTGAACACCAATCACCCGTATCCCCCTGATACATTTCATCAATCGGCCTGACGACGCAGGAAAGCCGGGATGTCCAGGTAATCCAGATCGTCTTGCGGATTCATCTTCGCGGCAGTCGCAGTACCGGCCTGGGCCTGGTTGCGCATGACGGTCGGACGGTCCAGGTCACGGTAGTTCACCGCAGGCGCTTCCTGACGCGCAGCCACTTGTTGTTGCGGTTGCGAAGCCATGGAGGTGTGAACGGTGTTGTCGATGACCTTCACAGGCTTCTCGATTTTGGCGCCCAGACCGGTGGCAACCACGGTGACGTGCAGCTCGTCGCGCATGTCCGGATCGATAACGGTACCGACCTTGACCATCGCGTGCTCGGAAGCGAAGGCTTCGATGATGCTACCCACGTCGGAGTACTCACCCAGGGACAGGTCAGGACCGGCGGTGATGTTCACCAGGATGCCGCGTGCACCTTGCAGGTTCACGTCTTCGAGCAACGGGTTGCGAATGGCCGCTTCGGTGGCCTCGCGTGCACGGTTCGGACCGCTGGCGCAGCCAGTGCCCATCATCGCCATGCCCATTTCGCTCATGACCGTCCGTACGTCGGCAAAGTCGACGTTGATCATGCCCGGACGCTTGATGATGTCGGAGATACCGCGAACGGCACCGGCCAGTACATCGTCAGCCTTGGCGAAAGCCGACAGCAGGCTGGCGTCTTTACCGAGGATGGTCAGCAGCTTCTCGTTGGGGATGGTGATCAACGAGTCGACGCTTTCAGACAGCAGACGGATACCTTCGTCGGCGATCTGCATACGCTTGCGGCCTTCGAACGGGAACGGACGGGTCACCACCGCAACGGTGAGGATCCCCATTTCCTTGGCCACTTCGGCAATGATTGGCGCCGCACCGGTACCGGTACCGCCGCCCATGCCGGTGGTGATGAACACCATGTTGGTGCCTTGCAGGACTTCTGCGATGCGCTCACGGTCTTCGAGGGCGGCCTGACGACCGACTTCAGGGTTGGCACCGGCACCCAGGCCTTTGGTCACGCCAGTGCCCAGTTGCAGGATGGTCCGCGCGCCGATGGATTTCAGCGCCTGGGCATCAGTGTTGGCGCAGATGAACTCAACGCCTTCAATGTTGCTCTTGACCATGTGGTTGACAGCGTTGCCGCCGCCACCGCCGACACCGATTACTTTGATAACCGGGCTAGCGGGGATGTTGTCTACGAGTTCGAACATTTTCCCTCTCCTTTCATTCTCTAGTTTTTTCGCCTACTGCGTTTGCTGCGTCTTCCAGCGCCAAGCCTGAAACCTGCCGCGTGAAGCTTTGAAACTGTTTAAAAGTTGCCTTTGACCCAAGCCTGGAGCCGCTCGAACAGCGGAGCCTTCGGCTCGTCGCTGCTATAGCTGTCGCGGCTGCCGATGCCTGAGAACGAAATCCCGTCGGACTGCTTCTGCAGGCCGTACATCAACAGGCCCACGCCGGTGGAATAGATCGGGTTGCGGACCACGTCATCCAGGCCCTTGACGCCATGGGGCACGCCCAGGCGCACCGGCATGTGGAAAATCTCTTCGGCCAGCTCGACCGCGCCTTCCATCTTCGACGTACCGCCGGTCAGCACGATGCCGGCCGGGATCAGGTCTTCGTAGCCACTGCGGCGCAGTTCGGCCTGGATCAGCGTGAACAGCTCGTCGTAACGCGGTTCGACCACTTCGGCCAGGGCCTGGCGCGACAGCTCGCGCGGTGGACGGTCGCCGACGCTTGGCACCTTGATGGTTTCGCCGGCACCGGCCAGCTTCGCCAGGGCACAGGCGTAACGGATCTTGATTTCCTCGGCGTACTGGGTCGGGGTGCGCAACGCCATGGCGATGTCGTTGGTCACCTGATCACCGGCAATCGGGATCACCGCCGTGTGGCGAATGGCGCCTTCGGTGAAGATCGCGATGTCGGTGGTGCCGCCGCCGATGTCCACCAGGCACACGCCCAGTTCTTTCTCGTCGTCGGTCAGCACCGAGTAGGCCGAGGCCAGTTGCTCGAGGATGATGTCGTCGATTTCCAGGCCGCAGCGGCGCACGCATTTCTCGATGTTCTGCGCCGCGTTCACTGCACAGGTCACCACGTGGACCTTGGCTTCCAGGCGCACGCCGGACATGCCCAGGGGCTCACGCACGCCTTCCTGGTTATCGATCACGTAATCCTGCGGCAGGGTGTGCAACACACGCTGGTCGGCCGGGATCGCCACGGCCTGGGCCGCGTCGAGCACGCGCTCAAGGTCGGCGGAGCTGACTTCGCGATCACGAATCGCCACGATGCCGTGGGAGTTCAGGCTGCGGATGTGATTGCCCGCCACGCCGACGAACGCCGAGTGGATCCGGCAACCGGCCATCAGCTGCGCCTCTTCGATGGCGCGCTGGATCGATTGCACGGTGGACTCGATGTTCACCACCACGCCTTTTTTCAAGCCACGGGACGGGTGTGTACCGATCCCGACGATGACCAGCGTGCCGTCGTCCGCGACTTCGCCTACCAGCGCCACCACCTTGGAAGTGCCGATATCGAGACCGACGATCATTTTCCCGCTTTGCACGTTTGCCATGGGTCCTGCCTCTTCTTAATTCTTCGCGACGGCGGGTTCGGCCGTCGTGGGCGCTACAGGTTCCCGCCAGCCAACGGCCAGGCCGTTGGCATAGCGCAGATCGATGCGCGCAATGTTCGTAATCTGTTCTTTAAGTGTCTTGTCATAGATGGCGATGAAGCGGCGCATCTTTTCCACCAGGTTGCCGCGCCCGAGCAACAGCTCGATGCCCGGTCCCGAGCTACCCGCGCCAGTGGTCAGGAACCAACTGCCGCGCTCACGCAATTCCAGGCGCGCGATGGAGAAACCCAATGGCCGCAACATCTGGCTCAACACCTGATATTGCTGCATCACTTGCTGCTGGGCCCGCTGTGGGCCGAACAGTTGTGGCAAATGTTCATAGTTGGCCAGTTCCCGCGGCGTAAACGCCTGGCCCTGGTTGTTCAACAACGACTCGTCGCCCCAACGGGCCACCGGCAATTGCTCTTCCAGGCGGATCGACACCTGGTCGGGCCACACCCGGCGGACTTCGGCGTGGGCGATCCAAGGCATCTGCTCCAGTTCCTTGCGCATGCCCGCCAGGTCGATGGTGAAGAAACTCGACGCGACGAACGGAGCGATCCGCTGCTGCACGGCCTGCTGACTGATGTAGCTCAGGTCGCCCTGGACGTTGATCCGGGCGATCGGCCGGTCGGCATAAGGCAGCAACCGTTGCGCGCCTTCATACGTACCGAACCCCAACGCCACCAGCAGCACCGGCCAGAACAAGCTCTTGAGAAAACCAAAATTGGCTTTCGGCAAGCGCGCCGACATCGGCTCTTTGGCCACCATTCGGCTGGCACCCCGCGGCACCGGCTTGCGACCGGGTGCGGATGGCTGATGACGAAGCGATGCGCCTTGCATGGCTTAACCTCTTGGCTCTTGATGGCCGACACTGGCGGCCAGGATCGACACCACCAGTTGCTGGAAATCCAGACCGGCGGCGCGAGCCGCCATCGGCACCAGGCTGTGATCGGTCATGCCAGGCGCGGTGTTGACTTCCAGGAACCAGAACTGCCCATCGGCGTCCTGCATCACGTCTGCCCTGCCCCAACCGGCGATACCCAGCGCCTCACAGGCCTTGGCCGTGAGGTCCATCAGTTCTTTTTCCTTGGCGGCGTCCAGCCCGCAGGGAATGCGGTACTGGGTATCGTTGGCGATGTACTTGGCGTCGTAGTCGTAGAACGTGTGGGGCGTGCCCAGCGCAATCGGGGGCAACACCTGGTCACGCAGGGTGGCGATGGTGAACTCGGGACCGGTGATCCATTGTTCGACCAACACTTGCGAATCGTAGGAACTGGCGTCTTTCCATGCCGCGGTCAACTCAGGCAGCGAATTCACTTTCGCCATGCCAATACTTGAACCTTCATGGGCCGGTTTGACGATCAAAGGGAAGCCCAGTTCCGTGGCCGCCGAAATACAATCGGCCTCGGACGCCAGCACGGCGTGACGCGGCGTCGGAATGCCGAGGCTGTGCCAGACTTGCTTGGTGCGCAGCTTGTCCATCGCCAGGGCGGAAGCCAGGATGCCGCTGCCGGTGTAGGGAATGCCCAGGCATTCGAGCAGGCCTTGCATGCTGCCGTCTTCGCCGCCGCGACCATGGAGGATGATGAACGCGCGATCGATTTTTTCGCTCAGCAGGCGCTGCAGCAAATCGTCGCCCACATCGATACCGAAGGCGTCGACACCGGCGCTTTGCAGGGCTTGCAGCACGGCATTGCCGGACTTGAGGGACACCTCGCGCTCGGCGCTCTTGCCGCCGAACAGCACGGCAACGCGGCCGAAGGCTTTCGGATCAAGGGTCGAGACCAGGTTGGCGTAGGCTGCAGTCATTTCAGTTTCCCCTCGCTGGAGGCCACGATTGCTCCGGCGAATAACGGACTTTTCAACAGTTTCGGGGCCAGGCCACCAATGTCACCGGCACCCTGGCACAGCAGGATGTCGCCGGCGCGCAGCAACGGCTTGACCAACGGCGCGAGGTCCACGCCACGTTCGATGTAGATCGGGTCCAACTGACCGCGCTGGCGAATGCTGTGGCACAGCTGGCGGCTGTCGGCCCCCGGGATCGGCTCTTCACCGGCCGGGTAGACTTCCATCAACAGCAGCACGTTGGCGTCGGCCAGCACCTGGACGAAATCGTCGTACAGGTCGCGGGTTCGGCTGTAGCGGTGGGGCTGGTAGACCATCACCAGGCGTCGCTCCGGCCAGCCACCGCGCACGGCCTTGATCACCGCCGCGACTTCGGTCGGGTGGTGGCCGTAGTCGTCAACCAGCATTACGTTGCCACCGTCCACCGGCAGCTCGCCGTAGACCTGGAAGCGTCGGCCCACGCCCTGGAACCCGGACAGGCCCTGGACGATGGCTTCATCGCTGACGCCTTCGTCGGTGGCGATGCAGATGGTGGCCAAGGCATTGAGTACGTTGTGGTTGCCGGGCATGTTCACCGACACATCCAACGGCTCGCGATCGGGGCGCAGTACGGTGAAGAACGTCTGCATGCCCTGCTGGCGCACGTTGATGGCGCGCACGTCGGCTTCTTCGCCGAAACCGTAGGTCACGGTCGGACGCTTGATCAGCGGCAAAATCTCGCGCACCACCGGGTCGTCCAGGCACACCACCGCCAAACCGTAGAACGGCAGGTTGTGCAGGAATTCGACGAAGGTCTTCTTCAGCTTGTTGAAGTCGCCGTCGTAGGTCGCCATGTGGTCGGCGTCAATGTTGGTGACCACGGCCACCAGCGGTTGCAGGTGCAGGAAACTCGCATCGCTCTCGTCGGCTTCGGCGATCAGGTAGCGGCTGGTGCCCAGCTGGGCATTGGTGCCCGCGGCGTTCAGGCGACCGCCGATCACAAAGGTCGGGTCCAGGCCACCGGCCGCGAACACCGAGGCGATCAGGCTGGTGGTAGTAGTTTTGCCGTGGGTACCGGCGACAGCAATGCCGTGGCGATAGCGCATCAGCTCGGCCAGCATCTCGGCCCGTGGTACCACGGGGATACGGCGCTCCAAGGCGGTGGCGACTTCCGGGTTGGAAGTGTTCACAGCACTGGAAACCACCAGCACGTCGGCATTGGCGGCGTTCTCGGCACGGTGGCCGATAAAGATCTGTGCGCCGAAGGATTCCAGGCGCTCGGTGACCGGGGAGGCCTTCAAGTCGGAACCCGAGACCTGGTAACCCAGGTTCAGCAGCACCTCGGCGATCCCGCACATGCCCACGCCGCCGATACCGACGAAGTGGATGCGGCGGATACGGCGCATTTCCGGTTGCGGCATGGCTTTGCGATTCTCAACCATGGGCCACCTCCAGGCAGGTATCGACCACTTGGCTCGTGGCATCGGGTTTGGCCAGGCGGCGGGCGGCGCGGGCCATGTCTTCAAGTCGTTGCGGCTGCATCAAAACCTCTGTCAGGCGGGCGGCAAGATCCGCGGCGCCAGTCGTTCTTTGCGGCATCAGGAAGGCAGCGCCTTCACGGGCCAAATAATCGGCGTTACGGGTCTGGTGATCGTCGATGGCGTGGGGCAAAGGCACCAGCATCGAGGGCAGACCGGCGGCAGCCAGTTCACTGATGGTTAGCGCGCCTGCGCGGCAGACCACCAGGTCGGCCCAGCCATAGGCTTGGGCCATGTCTTTGATGAAAGGCTGTACTTGCGCCTCGACGCCGGCCGCGCGATAGCGCTCGGCGGTCACTTCATCGTGGTTTTTGCCAGCCTGGTGAAGCACTTCCGGCCGCAGCTCGGAGGCAACCTGCGACAAGGCTTCGGGCAGCAATTTGTTCAACGGTTCGGCCCCCAGGCTTCCGCCCAGGACCAGCAAACGTGCCTTGCGTCCAGCCAGGGCCGGGCGCGGCGTATCGAAAAACAGCTCGGTGCGCACCGGATTACCGGTGGTGCGGCGGCTGCCCGACAGGGTAAAGGTGTCGGGAAAGGCTTCACAGACCCGGGCGGCCAACGGCACCAGTAACCGATTGGCGGTACCGGCCACGGCGTTCTGTTCGTGAACGATCACCGGCACACTGGCCAATTTCGCCGCAACACCGCCAGGACCGGTCACATAACCGCCAAACCCGACCACGCACACCGGGCGCAACCGACGGATGATCGCCCGCGCCTGCCAGACCGACTTGAGCAGCATCAGCGGCGCCTTGAGCAACGACAACTTGCCCTTGCCCCGCAGGCCGCTGGCGTCGATCCGGTGCAGCTCAAGGCCGGCAGCTGGCACCAGTTCGTTCTCGATGCCCCGTGGCGTGCCCAGCCAGTGCACGGTGTAGCCGCGCGCCTGGAACTCCCGGGCACAGGCCAACGCCGGGAACACATGCCCGCCGGTACCGCCCGCCATGATCAGCACGTTAGCGCCCATGAATCGGCTCCTCGGCGAAGTCGCTCTCCTGGAATTCCATCTCTTCGCTGCCCAGGTGGGTTCGACTCTCCCATTCGATGCGCAACAACAGGCCGAGACAGGCACAGCAGATCACCAGGGAGCTGCCGCCATAACTGAGGAACGGCAGCGTCAGGCCCTTGGTCGGCAACAGGCCGACGTTCACGCCGATGTTGATCAGGAACTGGCCGATCCACAGGAACGACAAGCCATAGGCCACGTAAGCGGCAAAAAACTGCTTGGCCTTCTCGGCCCACAAGCCGATGTACATGCCGCGCACGCAGACGAATACGAACAAGGCAACGGTACACAAGGAGCCGACCACGCCCAACTCTTCGGCCAGGACCGAGAACACGAAGTCGGTGTGGGCTTCCGGCAGGTAGAACTGCTTCTGCACGCTGTTGCCCAGGCCCACGCCCAGCCACTCGCCGCGACCGAAGGCGATCAGCGCCTGGGTCAATTGATAGCCGGAACCGAACTGGTCGGCCCACGGGTCGGTAAAGGTGATCAGGCGCGCCATCCGGTACGGTTGCGCCTGGACCAGCACGGTCACGGCCGCCACCGCCAACGCCACCATCAAGATGAAGCGAAACAGCCCGACCCCACCGAGGAACAACATCGCCGCCGCGGCGCCCATCATCACCACCGTGGCGCCGAAGTCCGGCTCCATCAGCAGCAGGCCCGCCATCGGCAGCAAGACGATGAACGGCTTGAAGAACCCCATCCAGCTCTCGCGCACTTCTTTCTGGCGACGCACCAGGTAACCGGCCAGGAAAATCACCACGAAGACCTTGGCGATTTCCGAGGGCTGCACGTTGAAGAAACTGAAGCCGATCCAACGCATCGAGCCGTTGACCTCGCGGCCGATACCCGGCACCAGCACCATCACCAACAGGCCGAAGGCACCGAGCAGCATCATCCAGCCCAGGCGCTGCCAAGTGGCGATCGGCACCATCATGGTGACGACGCACGCACCCAAGCCGATCACCAGGTAAACCAAGTGGCGGATCATGTGGTAAAGCGTGTTGCCCGACTGCACGGCGGCCACTTCCGACGACGCGGACGTGATCATCACCAGGCCAAGGCCCAGCAAGGCCAGGCAACCGGCAAGCATCGGGAAATCCAGGTCGATGCCGCGCCCGGTAATCAGCGGCGACGGGTACGGCTTGATGATGTTCATCAGGCTCATGCCAAGTCCTCCGCGGCCCGGGCGAACAGCTGCCCGCGCTCTTCATAGTTCTTGAACATGTCGAAACTGGCGCAGGCCGGCGACAACAGCACCGCATCGCCTGGTTGCGCCAGGGCGCGGCACTGTTGCACCGCCTCGTCCAGCGAAGCGACCCGAACCAGCGGCACGGCATCGCCGAGCGCCTGGGCGATCAATTCACGGTCGCGGCCCATCAGCACCACGGCACGGCAGTTGGCCGCCACCGGGTCACGCAGGTCCTTGAAGTCGGCGCCCTTGCCATCGCCGCCGGCGATCAGCACGAGCTTGCCCGCGATGTCCGCGCCCAACCCTTCGATGGCCGCCAGTGCGGCACCGACGTTGGTGGCCTTGGAGTCGTTGTACCAGGCCACGCCATCGAGGTCGCGCACCCATTGGCAACGGTGCTCAAGGCCGGCGAAGGTACGCAGGGCCGAGAGCATGGCATCGAACGGCAGGCCGACCGCATGTCCCAGGGCCAACGCGGCCAGGGCATTGGCCTGGTTGTGGGCGCCGCGAATTTTCAGTTCGCGCACCGGCATCAGGTTCTGGAATTCGAAGGCCAGGTATTTCTCGCCATTCTCTTCACGCAGCCCGAAGCCTTTGAAGTCCGGCACGCCCAGGCCGAAGGACCAGCACGGCATGCCCTCGCCCAACAATGGACGCGTCAGGGCATCCTGGCGGTTGAACACCACTTGCCGGGCACCACGGAAGATCCGGTGCTTGGCCAGGTGGTACGCCGGCAGGCCGCTGTAGCGGTCCATGTGGTCTTCGCTGATGTTGAGCACGGTCGCCACTTCGGCGCCCAGGTGGTCGGTGGTTTCGAGCTGGAAGCTCGACAGCTCCATCACGTACAGCTCGACGTCGTCACTGAGCAGGTCCAGCGCCGGAGTACCCAGGTTGCCGCCCACGGCGACGCGCTTGCCGGCCGCCGCAGCCATCTCGCCCACCAGGGTGGTGACGGTGCTCTTGGCGTTGGAACCGCTGATGGCGATGATCGGCGCCTTGGCGTTGCGCGCGAACAGCTCGATGTCGCCGGACAATTTCACGCCACGGGCAGCGGCCGCCTGCAGGGCCGGAGTCGCCAGGGCCAGGCCGGGGCTCACGTAGAGCTCGTCGGCGCGGCACAGGAATTCGACGTCCAGCTCGCCACAACGCACGTCCACCTGCGGATAGTCACGGCGCAGCGTGGCCAGCTCAGGTGGATTTTCCCGCGTATCGGCGACGGCAAACGACACGCCCCGGCTCGCCAGGAAGCGAACCAGGGACATGCCGCTCTTGCCGAGGCCGACAACGATGCGGAAGTGGTCAGAAGCGATCAGGGACACTCGTTCTACCTCAGCTTCAGGGTGGCAAGGCCGATCAGCACCAGAATCACGGTGATGATCCAGAAACGGACGATCACACGTGGCTCGGGCCAGCCCTTGAGTTCAAAGTGGTGGTGGATCGGCGCCATGCGGAATACGCGGCGGCCGGTCAATTTAAAGGAAGCAACCTGAATGACGACTGACAGAGTCTCCATCACGAACACACCGCCCATGATGAACAGGACGATTTCCTGGCGAACGATGACCGCGATGGTGCCCAGGGCCGCGCCCAGCGCCAGCGCGCCGACGTCGCCCATGAAGACTTGTGCCGGGTAGGTGTTGAACCACAGGAAACCCAGGCCGGCACCGATCAGCGCCCCGCAGAACACGATCAGCTCGCCCGCCCCTGGCACATAGGGGATCAACAGGTATTCAGCGAATTTCACGTTACCCGACAGGTAGCAGAAGATCCCCAGGGCGCCGCCGACCATGACCGTGGGCATGATCGCCAGGCCATCGAGGCCGTCGGTGAGGTTGACCGCGTTGCTCGAACCGACGATCACCAAGTAGGTCAGCACGATGAAACCTGCGCCCAGTGGAATGCTGTAGTCCTTGAGCATCGGCAGGATCAGGGTGGTCTCCACCGGCGAAGCAGCGGTCATATAAAGGAAGATCGCCGCGCCGAGGCCGAACACCGACTGCCAGAAATACTTCCAGCGGCTTGGCAGCCCCCGGGAGTTCTTCTCAATGACCTTGCGGTAGTCGTCGACCCAGCCAATGGCCCCGAAGAACAAGGTCACCAACAGCACGACCCAGACATACCGGTTCGCCAGGTCGGCCCAGAGCAGGGTGCTGATGCCGATGGACGACAGGATCAACGCGCCGCCCATGGTCGGGGTGCCGGATTTGGACAGGTGCGACTGCGGGCCATCGTTACGAACCGACTGGCCGATTTGCAGGTTCTGCAGGGTACGGATCATCCACGGGCCCAGGAACAGCGACAACGACAGCGCGGTCAGCACACCCAGGATCCCGCGCAGGGTCAGGTACTGGAAGACCGCGAAGCCTTTGTGGAACTGTTGCAGGTACTCCGCTAGCAGCAGCAGCATTAATGTTTCTCCGTTAAGGCGCCGCACAGCGCCGCGACGATGTTTTCCATCGCGGCGCTGCGTGAGCCCTTGATCAATAAGGTGGTGTTCGGATCCTGCTCGGCGCCCAGGGCTTGGATCAGCTCGGCCTGAGTGGTGAAATGCCGTGCGTGCTCGCCAAACGCGGCGACCGCATGGGCCATCATCGGACCGACCGCATACAGCGCGTCGACCTTGCCGCGCGCATAGGCACCGACATCGTGATGCCCCTGTTGCGCCCACTCGCCCAGCTCACCGATATCCCCCAGTACCAACACGGTACGGCCGGAGAAACCGGCGAGGATATCCACGGCTGCGCACATGGACGACGGGTTGGCGTTATAGGTGTCGTCGATCACGCGCATGCCATTACTGGCCAGTTGCGCAACAGAGCGCCCCTTGACCGGCTGCACGGCGTTCAGCCCGGCGACAATGCCCGGCAGCGACACGCCCAGCGCATGGGCGGCAGCCGCCGCGGCCAGGGCGTTGGCAACGTTATGCGTGCCGAGCAGGTTCAATTGCACCCGCTCGGCGCCATCCGGGCTGTGCAGGTTGAAGGCCGGGCAACCGCGGGCATCGCGGTCCAGGTCGCTGGCGTAGAAATTCGCGGCGAGGTTGCTCAGGGCAAACGTCAGCACCTTGCGCTCGCCCGCCCGGGTCTTCCAGATTTCGAAGGCCTTGTCGTCGAGATTCAGCACAGCGACGCCATCGGCATCCAGCCCTTCGATGATCTCGCCCTTGGCCTCGACGATTTTTTCCGGGCCGCCGAACTCGCCGACGTGAGCAGTCCCGGCGTTGTTGAGCACCGCCACATGAGGCTTGGTCATGGCCACGGTGTAGGCAATCTCGCCGAGCCGCGAAGCCCCCAGCTCGATGACAGCGGCGCTGTGTTCCGGCGCCAGTTCCAGCAAGGTCAGTGGCACGCCGAGGTCATTGTTCAGGTTGCCACGGGTCGCCAGCACCGGACCGCGGGTGCGCAGGATGCTGGCAAGCATTTCCTTGACCGTGGTCTTGCCGCTGGAGCCGGTGATGGCCGCCACCGGCTTGTCAAACCCGGCGCGGTTCAACGCGCCCAGTTGGCCCAGGGCCTGACGGGTGTCAGCGACCAGCAACTGCGGCAGCGTACTGTTGGTCACTTCCCGTTCGACCAGTGCCGCGACCGCCCCTTTGGCGGCGACTTCGTTCAAGTAATCGTGGCCGTCGAAACGCGGGCCGGCCAGGGCGACGAACAGCTGCCCCGGAGCAATGGCCCGGCTGTCGATGCTGACGCCGTCGAAGCTGGCGTCCGCCGCGATGAGACGCCCGTTCAGGGCGTTGGTCAGTTCGCTGAGCTTCAGGGCCTTAAGCATGGGCCACCTCCCACGCGGTCAGGGCATGATCGGCTTCCACCAGGTCGGAGAACGCATGGCGTTCGCCGTTGATTTCCTGATAATCCTCATGACCCTTGCCGGCCAGGACGACGACATCGTCCGCCGAGGCGCTGGCGATCAAATGGGCAATGGCCTGACCGCGGCCGGCGACGAAGGTGACGTTATCCACAGCCGTAAAACCGGCGCGGATGTCGTCGAAAATCCGCTGCGGGTCTTCGGTACGAGGGTTGTCGTCGGTGACCAGCACGCCGTCTGCCAACCGCTCCACGACTTCGGCCATCAATGGGCGTTTGCCGCGGTCACGATCGCCACCGCAGCCGAACAGGCACAGCAACCTGCCCTTGGCGTGGGGACGCAGGGCCGTGAGAACTTTTTCCAATGCGTCAGGGGTATGGGCGTAATCGACCACAACCAGTGGTTGAGTCCCACCGCCCAAACGCTGCATGCGACCGGCCGGGCCCTCGAGCTTCGGCAAGACCTTGAGAATTTCGTCCAGCGCGTAGTCCAGGCCGAGCAAGGCGCCGATGGCCGCCAATACGTTGCTCAGGTTGAAGCGGCCAAGCAAAGTGCTGCGCAAGTGGTGCTCGCCCTGGGGCGTGACCAGCGTGGCGCGCACGCCTTCGTCATCAAATTGCGCCTGGCGTACATAAAGGTAGGCACTGGCATCTTCCAGGCTGTAGGTGATCAATCGCGACTCGCGCTTTTCGGCAGCCAGCTGCCGACCGAATTCGTCATCGAGGTTGATGACCCGGCACTTCAGGTCATTCCAGGCAAACAGCTTGGCCTTGGCTTCACCGTAGGCCTGCATGGTGCCGTGGTAATCCAGGTGATCCCGGGACAGGTTGGTCAACACCGCGACATCGAACGCCAGCGCGGTCACGCGCCCCTGGTCCAGACCGTGGGAAGAAACTTCCATCGCAACGGCCTTGGCACCGGACTTCTTCAGGTCCGCCAGGGTCGCCTGCACGGCAATCGGGTTCGGCGTGGTGTGCAGGCCACTTTCCAGCGCGCCATGGAAGCCGTTGCCCAAGGTCCCGACGATGCCGCAATGCTGGCCGAGCAGGTCCAGGGCCTGGGCCACCAGTTGGGTCACGCTGGTCTTGCCGTTGGTACCGGTCACGCCCACCAGGTTCAGGTGACGGCTCGGGTCGCCATAAAAACGCCCAGCGATGTCCGACAGCTGGGCCGCCAGGCCCTTGACCGGAATCAGCGGAACGTCGGTGATTGGCAGGACGGTCGCCCCGGCCACTTCATACGCCACGGCAGCCGCGCCACGCTTCAAGGCATCGGCGATGTGGGCACGGCCATCGAAACGGGCACCCGGCACAGCCAGGAACAAGTCCCCGGCGCGGACATTGCGGCTGTCCAGGGCCAGTTCGCGAATCAGCAGATCGTGACCGGCGTGGGCGAAAATCTTGTTCAGGCTCAGGGACATCAGCCACGCCCTCCTTCGGCTTTCAAGGGCACGACCGGTGCGGTGTTCGCTTGCTGGGTCGGCGGCAGGTTATCCGGGGTAATGTTCATCAGGCGCAGGGTGCCGGACATCACTTTGCTGAACACCGGCGCCGAGACCAGGCCACCGAAGTAGCCCGCCTTGCTCGGCTCATCGATGACCACAACGATGGCGTAGCGCGGGTCGCTCATCGGGCCGAAGCCGGCAAACAGCGAACGGTAGGAATTCTCGGCGTAGCCTTTAGTGCCCACGGAGGTTTTACGGGCGGTACCCGATTTACCTGCCACGTGATAGGCCGGCACCTGGGCGCGATAGACACCCCGCGGCGCCTCGATTACCTGTTGCAGCATGCCCTGCATGGTCTTGGCGACGTTCTCCGGGATCACCTGGGTGGTCTGCGGCGCCTTGTCGGTCTTGATCAGGGTCAGCGGGGCGATACGCCCGTTGTTCGCCAATGCGGAGAACGCGTGGACCAGTTGGATCGCGGTCACGGAAACACCGTAGCCGTAGGACAACGTAGCGGTTTCAGCCTTGCGCCAGTCCCGGTAGTTCGGCAGGTTGCCGACACGCTCACCCGGGAAGCCCAGGCCGGTGTCCTGGCCGAGGCCGATTTTCTGGGCCAGGCGATAAATCGTCTCGCCGCCGATATCGAAGGCGATCTTGCTCATGCCCACGTTACTGGAGTTGATCAGGATGCCGGTCAGGTCGAGCACCGGGCCTTCGGTCTTGGACACGTCACGAATGGTGTACTTGCCGATCTGCAGGGTGCCCGGGTACACCTCGACGGTGTCGCTTGGTTTCCAGCGCCCGGTTTCCAGGGCGGCGGCCATGGACACGGCTTTCATGGTCGAACCGGGCTCGAACACGTCGATCATCGCCCGGTTGCGCATCATCGCCGGTTGCAGGTTGCGACGGTTGTTCGGGTTGTAGGTCGGCTGGTTGACCATCGCCAGGATCTCGCCGGTCTTCACGTCCATGATCACCAGGCTGCCGGCCTTGGCACCGTTCTCGACGATGGCATTGCGCAGTTCACGGTTGGCCAGGTATTGCAGGCGCAGGTCAATGGACAACGCCAAGGGCTTGCCGGCCTTGGCGTTTTTGGTGACTTGGACATCCTTGATCAGCCTGCCGCGCCGATCCTTGATGACTTGGCGCTTGCCGGCGACCCCGGCGAGCCATTCGTCATAGGCCAGTTCAACACCTTCGCGCCCTCGGTCATCAATGTCGGTAAACCCGACCATATGGGCCGTGACTTCACCGGCCGGGTAGAAACGCCGGAACTCTTCGATGCCATAGACACCAGGTACTTTCAGATCGAGCACGCTCTGGCCCTGTTCGGGCGTCAAGCCGCGCACCAGATAAATGAATTCCTTGTTGGCCTGGGCTTCGAGGCGCTCGGCCAGGGCCTTGGGATCCTGCCCGAGGGCAGCGGCCAGTGCCGGCCATTTTTCCTTGGCCAACTGCATTTCCTTGGCGTTGGCCCACAAGGTGGTCACCGGGGTGCTCACGGCCAGGGGTTCGCCATTGCGGTCGGTGATCAAGCCACGGTGCGCCGGGATCGGAATATGCCGCACGCTGCGCGCATCGCCCTGCCCCTTGAGGAAGTCACGGTCGACCACTTGCAGGTCGATGATGCGCCACGAAATCGCCGCCACCATGATCCCGAGCAAGCCCAGGACCAGACGAAACCGCCACGGGAACAGCGCCCCTTCGAGTTTCATCATGGCGCCACCATCTGCACTTCGGCAGCGCCGGGAATGCGCATTTTCAACTGCTCGGTGGCCAACACTTCGATACGGCTATGGGCAGTCCAGGTGCTCTGCTCCAGGATCAACCGGCCCCACTCGGCCTGCGCCTTGTCACGCACGCTCAGCTCGTTGTAAAGGGAATTGAGAAGCTGCCGGTTCCAGTGCGCACTATAGGACACGGCGATGGCCGACACGAGCACGCCGATAAACAGCAGCAGCATGAAAAAGCTGCCGCCGGGCAGGGGCTTGGCGAAGAGCTTGCTCACCGCAACTTCTCCGCGACGCGCATGACGGCGCTACGGGCACGTGGGTTGGCCTTGAGTTCGGCCTCGGAGGCGAACTGCGCTTTGCCATGGATCTTGATTTTTGGCACGAAGGCTTCAAAACGCACCGGCAGGTTGCGCGGCAGGTTGTCGGCTTCACCCTTGGTGAGTTTGCGCATGAACAACTTGACGATGCGGTCTTCCAAGGAATGGAAGCTGATCACCACCAGCCGCCCGCCGATCTCCAGCGCTTCAAGCGCCGCTTCGAGACCGACTTCCAGATCGCCCAACTCGTTATTGACGTGGATGCGCAAGCCCTGGAACGCACGGGTCGCCGGGTTCTTGCCCTTTTCCCAGGCCGGATTGGCCACTTTCAACACCTCGGCCAGGTCGCCGGTGCGCTCGAATGGCTTGATGTCGCGGCGTTCGACCACGGCGCGGGCCATGCGGCCGGAGAAACGCTCTTCGCCGTATTCCTTGAAGACACGGGCGATTTCTTCCACCGGGGCGGTATTGACGAATTCGGCGGCACTGATGCCACGGGACGGATCCATGCGCATGTCCAGCGGGCCGTCATTGAGGAAACTGAAGCCGCGCTCCGGGTCGTCCAGTTGGGGCGAAGACACGCCCAGGTCGAGCAGCACGCCACTGACCTTGCCGGCCAGGCCACGCTCGGTGACTTCCGAAGCCAGCTCGGCAAAGCTGCGTTGCACAATGACAAAGCGGCCGTCTTCGGCCGCCAGCGCTTGCCCGGTGGCAATCGCTTGAGGATCCTTGTCGAAGCCCAGCAATCGGCCACCCGGACCGAGCTTGCTGAGAATCAACCGGCTGTGCCCGCCACGCCCGAATGTGCCGTCCAGATAGCAGCCATCAGGACGTACGGCGAGAGCCTCGACGGCTTCGTCAAGCAGTACGGTGATGTGGTTAAAGCCGCTATCAATAGTCACAGGATCAAATCACGCAGTTCATCAGGCATGGCGCCCGGTTGTTGAATAGCAGCGAGGTCGGCGGCAGAAACCGCATTCCAGGCATCTTCGTCCCACAGCTGGAACTTGTTCAGTTGGCCTACCAGCATCGCGCGCTTGTCCAGCTTGGCGTATTCGCGCAGGCGCGGCGGAACCAGGAAACGACCGCTGCCATCGAGTTCGAGGTCGACGGCATTACCGATCAGCAAACGTTGCAAACGGCGGTTTTCTTCACGCAACGAAGGCAGTGCGCGCAGTTTGGTTTCGATGATTTCCCACTCATCAAGAGGGTAAACACACAAGCATGGGTCAACGGCGTCGATCGTGACGATTAACTGCCCGGAACTTCGCGAAACGAGCTCGTCACGATACCGGCTGGGCATGGCGAGCCGGCCTTTTGCATCGAGACTGATAGCGTTAGCTCCGCGAAACACGTCAGCGTTTCTCCACTTTTTGGCGTTTTACCTTCAAAAAAACCCACTTCATGCCACTTTCCGCCACTTGCGCACACTATAGGAATGCGCCCACCGCACCGTCAAGGCGCGGATTGAAGGAAAAGCCTTATAGATCGGAGATTTAGGAGCGTTTCAGGAGGGGTAACAAGAATCTGACGTAGGAAATTTCACCTCAACCCGAGGAAGCACAGGAGGCTGCGCGCACAAGTTAAAGTGATTTATTAAGAGTAAGATTTTTTTGGTATTAGGAACTGCGTCTGCCAGTGATTCCAGCAGGAAGGGAAAAGGTGGAGAGTCGATCTGTAAGCCGGGTTCTGTCTTGAACAGTCATTCGTCTACGATGGCCATCACTGGACATCTTTAGCAACCTACCCGGTCCCAGCGCGGGCCACGCCTTGGGACCCTATTTGGTCTTGCTCCAAGTGGGGTTTACCTAGCCACGAACTGTTGCCAGCCGTGCGGTGCGCTCTTACCGCACCTTTTCACCCTTACCGGCGCCGAAGCGCTTAGGCGGTTATTTTCTGTGGCACTTTCCGTAGGCTCACGCCTCCCAGGCATTACCTGGCACTTCGCCCTATGGAGCCCGGACTTTCCTCCCCCCTCTAATTCTCATAGAGGGCAGCGACTGTCCGATCGACTCTCCGCCGCGAAGGTTAACGGTAGAGCGCTTGAAGAACAAGCGCTAAAAGCCTTGGGCCAGACCCACACCTTGGTTTCACTGGCCTTTCTGTTTTTCCAGCGCGACCTGGTACAGCACATTCTTGCGCTCGCCAGTGATTTGCGCCGCAAGGGCCGCGGCACGCTTGAGCGGCATTTCCTCGAGTAGCAGGTTCAGGACGCGCATCGCTTCGCTGCTGACAGCGTCTTCACTTTCCGGGGCTGTCCACCCGGCCACCAGCACGACACACTCGCCGCGCTGCTGGTTGCTGTCGCTTTCGACGAAGGCTCGCAGCTGCGCCAACGGCAACCCCTTGAGGGTTTCGAAGGTCTTGGTCAACTCGCGAGCCAGCAGTGCCGGGCGCTCGGCGCCGAACACCAGTTCCATGTCTTGCAGGCATTCCAGAATGCGGTGCGGCGCCTCATAAAAGATCAGCGTGCGCGGTTCTTCCTTTATAGCCTCCAGGCGCGCCCGACGCCCCACCGCCTTGGCCGGCAGGAAACCTTCGAAGATGAAACGGTCCGACGGCAGGCCCGCCGCCGACAGCGCCGCGATCAATGCACAAGCGCCCGGCACCGGCACCACGCTGATGCCCGCCGCTCGAGCCTGACGCACCAGATGATAGCCCGGGTCGGAAATCAGCGGCGTACCGGCATCGGAAATCAGCGCGACGTTATCGCCCGCCAGCAGCCGGGTAATGAAACGGCTGCCTTCATCCCGCTCATTGTGTTCATGACAGGCCGCCAACGGCGTGGAAATGCCGAAATGCTGCAGCAGGCGCTGGGAATGACGGGTGTCTTCGGCTGCGATAAGGGCAACTTCTTGCAGGATTTTCAGCGCACGGGCACTGATATCGTCCAGGTTGCCGATGGGCGTCGCCACCACATAAAGCGCGCCGGCAGCGGAATTCAAAGCACCTGGAGCAGTCAAGACACATACCTCATGATCGGTAAAAACCGCCATTGTAGCGTGTGCAGGCCGTCTCAGTTGCTCACATCAACCATTGTGGCGAGGGGATTTATCCCCGCTGGGCTGCGCAGCAGCCCCAAAAAGACTGGAAACCATTCAGCCTGACACACCGAGGCGGAAGGTCTTAGGGCCGCAGCGCAGCCCAGCGGGGATAAATCCCCTCGCCACAGGTTTAGTGCCGCCGCCTCAGCGAGCACCGCCTTTTGTGGCGTGCCGCATTCTTTGAAATACCTAAATTGATCGATTCACACCACTAACATCGCGCCCCGGCCAGCGCTTGGGTACAATTCGACGCTAATTTGATCTCGTATCAGGAACACTTACATGATCGCTTGCCTGCGGCTGCTCTCCGCCCTCTGCCTCGCTGCCCTCCTGGCGGCCTGCGCCAGCTCGCCCTCGTCCAGCCTTGGCGAACTTCCACGCACCCCGGATGCCAGTATCGAGCAGTTGCTCGAACAGGCCACCCAAAGCAAGAATCCGGAAAAAGCCGCCCTGCTGCGCCTGAGCGCTGCCGACCTGGCCTACCGCCAGGGCAATGCCGGCCAGTCCGCACAGATCCTGCAACAAGTGCCGATGGAACAACTCAAGCCCGGCCAGCAGATTTTCGCCAGCACGCTGTCGGCTGAACTGGCGATGACCCGCAACCAGCCCAAGGCGGCACTGACCGCCCTGGGCCATCCAAGCCTGCAACACCTGAGCGAAATGCCGGTGGAACAGCAGGTCCGTACCGGTACCGTCCGCGCCCGCGCCCTGGAGGCCGATGGCCAGACCCTGGCCGCCGCCAAGGAGCGCATTTTCATCGCGCCCCTGCTGGAAAACGACGCTGCGGCAAAAAACCACGAATCCATCTGGTCGTTGATCGCCTCGCTGCCCACCGACCAGTTGCAGCCAAGCTCCAACGACGACCTTGGCGGCTGGCTGAGCCTGGCCCAGGCCGTCAAGACCGCCGGCACACTGGAACAACAGCAGGCGGCGATCGACCACTGGCGCGAACAGAACCCGAAGCACCCCGCCGCCCTGCAACTGCCGATACCCCTGGTCAAGCTCAAGGAACTGGCGAGCCAGCCGCTGAGCAAGATTGCCCTGCTGCTGCCACAAAATGGCCCGCTGGCTGCGGTTGCCAAGGCCTTGCGTGAGGGCTTCATGGCCGCGCACTACCAGGCCCAACAGGCCGGCCAGAAGCCGCCAAGCATCCAGTTCTATGACAGCTCCAGCCTGACCTCCATGGACGAGTTCTATCGCAAGGCCCAGGCCGACGGCGTGCAACTGGTAGTCGGACCGCTGGAAAAACCACTGGTCAAGCAGATCAGCACCCGCCCGCAACTGCCGATCACCACCCTGGCGCTGAACTACAGCGAAGGCGAACAAGGGCCGCCGCAACTGTTCCAGTTCGGCCTGGCACCCGAGGATGAAGCCCGCGAAGTCTCCCGTCGCGCCCGCGCCGACGGCCTGCATCGTGCCGCCGCCATGGTACCGAAGGGTGAATGGGGCGATCGCGTCCTGAAAGCCTTCAGCCAGGACTGGCAGGCCAATGGCGGCACCATCATCGCAATCGAACGGGTCGACCAGCCGGTCCAACTGGCCCAACAGATCGCCGACATGTTCCAGTTGCGCCAGAGCGAAGGTCGCGCCAAGAGCCTGCAAACCACCGTTGGCACCACGGTCGCAGCCCAGCCGTCCCGTCGCCAGGACATCGAGTTCATCTTCCTGGCCTCGACGCCGCAACAGGCCCAGCAGATCAAGCCCACCCTGAACTTCCAGTACGCAGGTGATGTACCGGTCTACGCGACGTCCTCAGTGTTCAGCGCCAGCGGCGACCAGAACCAGTACAACGACATGAGCGGCATCCGCTTCTGCGAAACCCCGTGGCTGCTCGACGCCAATGACCCGCTGCGCAAGCAGGTCACCGCCCAGTGGCCCCAGGCAGGCGGCAGCCTGGGCCGGCTGTACGCGATGGGTGTAGACGCCTATCGCCTGGCACCGCGCCTGGGCCAGCTCAAGACGCTGCCGGACAGCCGCATCGAAGGCCTGTCGGGCAGCCTGGCGGTGTCTCCAACCCAGCGCGTACAGCGTCAACTGCCTTGGGCCGAGTTCCTCAACGGCCAGGTGCAGCGCCTGCCGGATACCCAGCGCTGATGCCCGAGCGATCACGCCAGCAAAGCGGACGGGATGCCGAGGGCCAGGCCCTCGCGCATCTCCAACAACACGGCCTGCGGCTGGTGGCGCAGAACTGGTTGTGCAAACGCGGCGAGCTTGATCTGGTCATGCTTGACGGCGATACAGTAGTATTCGTCGAAGTCCGCTACAGAAAAAATACTCAATGGGGTGGCGCGCTCGACAGCATTGACGAGCGCAAGCGCCAGAAGCTGGTTTTTGCCGCGCAGTATTTCCTGCAACGCGAGTCTCGCTGGGCCGATCATCCCTGCCGCTTCGACGTGGTTGCCATCGACAGCAACGCCGCCCAGTTGAACTGGCTGCAGAACGCCTTCGACAGTTGAGCGCCCATGCCGAGCCGGACACCTTCACCTAACTTTTTTGCTCTTTGCTTTGCGCGCCGCACATGTTTGTGCCGATAAGCCGCGCTACTTAAGGTCACACAGATGGACATGCAATCGCGAATTCGCCAGCTTTTTCAGGCCAGTATCGACACCAAGCAACAGGCGATGGACGTACTTGCACCGCACATCGAGCAAGCCAGCCAAGTGATGGTCAACGCCCTGCTCAACGAAGGCAAGATGCTTTCGTGCGGCAATGGCGGCTCGGCCGGCGACGCCCAGCACTTCTCGTCGGAACTGCTCAACCGCTTCGAGCGCGAACGCCCGAGCCTGCCGGCGATCGCCCTGACCACCGACAGCTCGACGATCACCTCGATCGCCAACGACTACAGCTACAACGAGGTATTCTCCAAACAGATCCGCGCCCTGGGCCAACCCGGCGATGTACTGCTGGCGATTTCCACCAGCGGCAACTCGGCCAATATTATTCAAGCGATCCAGGCCGCACATGATCGCGAAATGATTGTCGTAGCATTGACCGGTCGTGACGGCGGCGGCATGGCGTCCCTGCTATTGCCAGAAGACGTCGAGATCCGCGTACCGGCCAATGTCACCGCACGTATCCAGGAAGTCCACCTGCTGGCGATCCACTGCCTTTGCGACTTGATCGACAGCCAACTGTTCGGGAGTGAAGAATGACCCCTAATCGCCTAGGCCTTCTGGCCCTGACCCTGTGCCTCGGCATCAGCGGCTGCACATCGGTGGTTAACGCCAGCCGGGAAAAGCCGATTGAAGATGACCGTGGCACCCGCACCTTCGGCAGCAAGATCGACGACTCCCTGATTGAAACCAAGGTCGGCGTGAACATTGCCAAGGCCGACCCGGACCTGGACAACAACTCGCACATCGTCGTCACCAGCTTCAATGGCGTCGTACTGCTGGCCGGCCAAACCCCACGCGCCGACCTCAAGGCCAAGGCGGAACAGGAAGCCAGTGCCGTGCAACGGGTCAAGACGGTGCATAACGAATTGCAAGTCCTGCAACCCTCCTCGCTACTGGCGCGCCAGAACGATGCGTGGCTGACCACCAAGATCAAGACCCAGATGCTCACCGACGCCAGCATTCCTGGCTCGCGCATCAAGGTTGTGACCGAGAATGGCATCGTTTATCTGCTGGGCTTGCTGACCAAGAAAGAGGCCGCCCAGGCGACCAACCTGGTGCAGGGTGTGTCCGGGGTGCAGAAGATCGTCAAGTTGTTTGAATACATCGACTAAGAGGGGGGCGGTTGCGGGCTTTGTGAGACGCAGCTTGTTGGTCATGTTGATCATTTAAGAAAACGGCGCTTCTTCCAGGGTGGGAAGGCGCCGTTTTTTATGGGCGGGATTTTCGGGTTTTGGGTGTATATCCGTTGCTGCGGTAACGGCCACTTAGGGTTCCGCCCTGACGGCGGGTCACTTTCGAAAATCCGGAAGCCGGCCCAGGCGAAAGTAACCAAAGCGCTCCTGCCCCACCACTCGGCACCTCGCTTAGGCTCGGTGTGCCCTCACTCCGGCATTGCTCCGTGGCCCTTCGCGGCGGCCCACGGAGCAATGCCTGCGTTCGGGCATGCCGAGCCTAGGCGAGGCACCGAGTGGTGGGGCATGTACGGGACAACCACATGGGTTACAAAAAAGTGCATTCACATAGGTGACACTTTTATTGAAACATAGCCGTTCTTTGCGTCCCTGGCATTGACGTGACCTAGGATCACCGGACCGAAGATCACATTCCATACCCCGTCCTTGATCATCTCCATTCCAATGTTCTGATGCCTGAGCAGATTCCCCACGTATATCCGCAGACCGGCTCGATTAATAATTCCGCTACCATCTGCCAGGTAACACTCAATGTGGCTCGCATACCCCATTTCCGGTAGCTTCTCCGGATAAGCTCGAGTGGAGGGTGTGTAGCAAGAGGCGGGAGTTTTCTGGCCG
>NZ_FPIX01000027.1:0-87634 GCF_900119205.1 Pseudomonas sp. NFACC16-2
CTCACGGCGCCGGTAGCACATGGCAGGCTAAACAGATCTCCCAGGGTAATTCGCGCGACCTTCCTGCTTATGCCTGTCGGATCTACGTCACAGCGTTCCGTGCAAGTATCGGGCTTTGAAGATATTGGCCTTCTTACCCCGCTGTGCCGCCTAATCCGCTTCCTGTTCGTCAGGCCAGCATTTTGCCTCGGGCTGCCTTCAGATTCGCAGTCGCCCGCGACACCCTTGCCTCTGGCTAACACTTCCCCTTGCCGGGTGTGTAGAGGACTTGCACCTCCAAGTCACCAGCGTGGCCACCACAGCCAAGCTGGTTGCGCTTGCGCGCAACGCGCCATGCCTGGCGCACCAATAAAAAGCCGCCCATCGAGGCGGCTTTTTAGTTGAAGCACTTACGCTTGAGGCCGCATGTGCGGGAAGAGAATCACGTCCCGGATCGACGGCGAGTTGGTCAACAACATCACCAGGCGATCGATGCCGATGCCTTCGCCTGCGGTCGGCGGCATGCCGTATTCCAGGGCCCGCACGAAGTCGGCATCGTAGTGCATGGCTTCGTCGTCGCCAGCGTCCTTGTCAGCCACCTGGGCCATGAAACGCTCGGCCTGGTCTTCTGCATCGTTGAGCTCGGAATAGGCGTTGGCGATTTCACGACCACCGATGAACAGCTCGAAACGGTCGGTCACGCTTGGGTTCTCGTCGTTGCGACGGGCCAGCGGCGACACTTCGAACGGGTACTGGGTAATGAAGTGCGGCTGCTCCAGCTTGTGCTCGACCAGCTCTTCGAAAATCATCACTTGCAGCTTGCCCAGACCTTCGAAGCCGAGCACCTTGGCACCGGCCTTCTTGGCGATGGCGCGAGCCTTTTCGATGTCGTTCAGGTCATCGGCAGTCAGTTCAGGGTTGTACTTGAGGATCGAGTCGAACACCGACAGGCGCACGAACGGCTCGCCGAAGTGGAACACCTTGTCGCCGTACGGCACGTCGGTGGTCCCGAGAACAAGCTGCGCCAGCTCGCGGAACAGTTCCTCGGTCAGGTCCATGTTGTCTTCGTAGTCGGCGTAGGCCTGGTAGAACTCGAGCATGGTGAACTCGGGGTTGTGCCGGGTCGAAACGCCTTCGTTACGGAAGTTGCGGTTGATCTCGAAGACTTTCTCGAAGCCACCGACCACCAGCCGCTTGAGGTACAGCTCCGGCGCGATGCGCAGGAACATTTCCATGTCCAGGGCGTTGTGGTGGGTTTCGAACGGCTTGGCCGCCGCACCGCCGGGGATGGTCTGCAGCATCGGCGTCTCGACTTCCAGGAAGTCACGCTTCATCAGGAAGCTGCGGATGTGAGCGATGACTTGCGAGCGCACGCGGAACGTCTGGCGCACGTCTTCGTTGACGATCAGGTCGACGTAGCGCTGGCGATAGCGCTGCTCGGTGTCGGTCAGGCCGTGGTGCTTGTCCGGCAACGGGCGCAGGGACTTGGTCAGCAGGCGCACGCTGGTCATTTCGACGTACAGGTCGCCCTTGCCGGAACGGGCCAGGGTGCCTTCGGCGGCAATGATGTCGCCCAGGTCCCAGGTCTTGACGGCGGCCAGGGTTTCTTCCGGCAGGGTCTTGCGGTTGACGTAGACCTGGATGCGCCCGGTCATGTCCTGGATCACCATGAACGAACCACGGTCGAGCATGATACGACCGGCCACCTTGACTGGAATCGCCGCCTCGGCCAGCTCTTCCTTGGTCTTGTCCGCATACTGCTTCTGCAAGACGTCGCAGTAGGCGTCGCGGCGGAAGTCGTTGGGGAAGGCCTGGCCCTTGGCGCGCTCGGCAGCAAGCTTTTCCTTGCGCAGGGCGATCAGGGAGTTTTCTTCCTGTTGCAGGGCTTGCGGGTCGAGTTCTAGGTCGCTCATGTCTTTAAGGATTCCATCACAGGTTCGTTGCCCCCGGCCCCGGGCCGGAGTTTGCGGGCCAGTCTGCTCCTTGATGGAAGCGTGCCTGCCCGCCGCATGGGTGTCGCGTTACAGCCCTTGTTTGAGGCTGGCGATCAGGTATTCATCGATATCGCCATCGAGCACCTTGTCGCAATCGCTGCGTTCGATGCTGGTCCGCAGATCCTTGATCCGCGAGGCATCGAGCACGTACGAACGGATCTGGTGACCCCAGCCGATGTCCGACTTGGTGTCTTCCAGTGCCTGGGACGCCGCGTTGCGCTTCTGCACTTCCTGCTCGTAAAGGCGAGCCCGGAGCATCTTCATCGCGGTGTCTTTGTTGGCGTGCTGGGAACGCTCGTTCTGGCAGCTGACCACGGTGTTGGTCGGTACGTGGGTAATCCGTACGGCCGAGTCGGTGGTGTTGACGTGCTGGCCACCGGCCCCGGAGGAACGGTAGGTGTCGATGCGCAGGTCCGCCGGGTTGATCTCGATCTCGATGTTGTCGTCGATTTCCGGCGAAACGAACACGGCCGAGAACGAGGTGTGGCGGCGGTTGCCGGAGTCGAACGGGCTCTTGCGCACCAGGCGGTGCACGCCGATCTCGGTCCGCAGCCAGCCAAAGGCGTATTCGCCCTTGATGTGCAAGGTGGCGCCCTTGATCCCGGCGACTTCACCGGCCGACAGTTCCATGATGGTGGCGTCGAAACCGCGTTTGTCAGCCCAGCGCAGGTACATGCGCAGCAGGATGTTGGCCCAGTCCTGGGCTTCGGTGCCGCCGGAACCGGCCTGGATGTCCAGGTAGGCGTTGTTCATGTCCATCTCGCCGCTGAACATGCGACGGAATTCCAGCTTGGCGAGGTTCTCGTCGAGGCGTGTCAGCTCGGCGACGACATCGCCGACCGCGCCTTCATCGTTCTCTTCGACAGCCATGTCCAGCAGGTCGCGGCAATCGGCCAGGCCACTGGACAACTCGTCCAGGGTCTCGACGATCTGCGCCAGCGCAGAACGCTCGCGGCCCAGCTCCTGGGCGTACGAAGGGTTGTTCCAGACATTCGGATCTTCAAGCTCGCGATTGACTTCGGTCAGACGCTCATGCTTTTGATCGTAGTCAAAGATACCCCCGAATAGTTTCGGAGCGCTCGGACAGGTCCTTGATGGTGTTAAGGATCGGGTTGATTTCCATGGCGGGCAGCACTCGTTGGCGAACTTTTGAAAGCCGGCGAGTATAACGTAATCAAGCGCCAGCGGCAGCCCGCCTGGCGGCTTTAGGGGCAATGATACTCAGGGGTGGGTCAACACGGACCTGTGGCGAGGGAGCTTGCTCCCTCGCCACAGGGGGTTACGCCAGTCAATGCTCTTCTGTGGGAGCCTGCTCGCGATGGCGGTGGATCAGGGACTAGCGTTGGGGCTGTTCTAGGCGGTCGCCTGGCGCACCTGTTTTTCCAGTTCCACTTTCAACCCCGGCTCCAATTTGAGTTGGCGCGCCAGTTCATCGAGGTAGGACTTCTCCATGAAGTTTTCCTCGTCCACCAGCATCACGCTGGCGATGTACATTTCTGCCGCCATCTCCGGGGTGCTGGCGGCGCGGGCGACGTCGGTGGGGTCCAGGGGCTTGTTGAGTTCGGCGTGCAGCCAGTGTTGCAATTCCTGGTCGTTGTCGAGCTTGGTGAACTCGCCTTCGATCAACTGCCGCTCGCGCTCGTCCACATGGCCGTCGGCCTTGGCCGCCGCCACCAGCGCCTTGAGGATCGCCTGGCTGTGCTGCTCGACCTGCGCCGGGGGTACACGGTCGAGGGTCTGCGGTTCGGATTTCGGCGCGGTGCCTTGCTGGGCCTGCCAGTTGCCGTAGGCCTTGTAGGCGATCACGCCCAAGGCCGCGAGGCCACCATAAGCCAGGGCCTTGCCGCCGAAGCTGCGGGCTTTCTTGTTGCCCAGCAACAGGCCCATGGCACTGGCGGCCAGTGCCCCGCCGCCCGCGCCGGAAAGCATCCCGCCCAGGTTGCCGGAGCCGCCGAGTAATCCACCCAGACCACCGGACGACTTGCCTTGGGACCCGCCAGCCTTGTTCTGCAACATTTCCTGGCCGGACTTGAGAAGCTGATCGAGCAATCCACGGGTGTTCATTTGTTGCCTCCACAGTGTCGGGTCAACGTAAGGCCACCAGCCTAGATCGAAAGTGCCCCGGCGCCGTTGGCGAGATTGCTTCCAGATGTTGCCTGGCTCATTCAAAGACGCATTCACCTATCCTTCTAAAAAAACGATATACACTCCAGTACATTGATAAAATCGCCCACCGGGTATTCGACCATGATGACCCTGCGCCAGATCCGCCATTTCATCGCGGTGGCCGAAATCGGCTCGATCTCCGCCGCTGCGCAAACGGCGTTCATTTCCCAGTCGACCTTGACCCTGGCCATCCAGCAACTGGAGCAGGAAATCGGCGTCAGCCTGTTCAACCGCCATGCCAAAGGCATGACCCTGACCCATCAGGGTCATCAATTCCTGCGCCAGGCCCATTTGATCCTGGCTACGGTCGACAATGCCAAGCGCAGCCTGCAACAGAGCACCGACCAGGTCACCGGCCAAGTCACCATCGGCGTCACCAGCCTGGTCGCCGGCTATTACCTGGCGGACCTGCTGACCCGTTTCCAACGCGCCTATCCCAACGTGGAAATCCGGGTGATGGAAGACGAGCGGCCCTACATCGAGCATTTGCTGGTCAGCGGCGAAATCGACGTCGGGGTGTTGATCCTGTCCAACCTGGAAGACCGCCACGCCTTGCAGACCGAAGTGCTGACGCATTCGCCACATCGCTTGTGGCTGCCGGCGCAGCACCCATTGCTGGAACACGACAGCATCAACCTGGCCGACGTGGCCCGCGAGCCGCTGATCCAGCTGAACGTCGATGAAATGGACCGTAACGCCCAACGCCTGTGGCGCGGTGCCGGCCTGCAACCGAAGATCACCCTGCGTACGGCATCGACCGAAGCGGTGCGCAGCCTGGTGGCGGCGGGGTTGGGCGTGTCGATCCAGCCGGACATGACCTACCGGCCTTGGTCGCTGGAGGGTGACATCATCGAAGCACGACCGATTGCCGACCTCAACCAGACCCTCGACGTCGGCCTGGCCTGGCGCCGGGGCACGGCGCGACCGGCGTCGGTCGACCCGTTCCTGGCCGTCGCCCGGGAACAACCTCATGGCGGGCGCAAGCCATCTATTTAATCGAACGCAGCCTTGAGTATTTCGAATTTGTCGGCCTTGAGGCTGAGCACTAGTCTTGCAGCATCACCCCATTCCATTGTGGGCGCGAGCAAGCTCGCTCCCACAGGTTCGGTGTTTCAACCGATATAAAAAGAGAAATCGGACATGGCTGGTATGCAAACCCCGTTGTGCACCGCGTTGCTGATCGACGGGGAACTCGTTCCCGGTGCAGGCCTTGTCGAGCCGATTCTCAACCCAGCTACCGGCGAAGTGGTGGCTCACATCGCCGAGGCCAGTACGGAGCAAGTCGAAGCTGCAATCCTCGCCGCCCATCAGGCCTTCGACGGTTGGTCGCGCACCACGCCGCAACAACGCTCGAACCTGCTGCTGGACATTGCCAGCGCCATCGAAAAGAACGCCGATGAACTGGCCCGCCTCGAATCCCTGAACTGCGGCAAGCCGCTGCACCTGGCGCGCCAGGATGACCTCAGTGCGACGGTGGATGTATTCCGTTTCTTCGCTGGCGCCGTGCGCTGCCAGACCGGCCAGCTCAGTGGCGAATACCTGCCCGGCTACACCAGCATGGTGCGCCGCGACCCGATTGGCGTGGTGGCGTCCATCGCACCATGGAACTACCCGATCATGATGGCCGCGTGGAAAATCGCCCCGGCCCTGGCTGCCGGCAATACGCTGGTGTTCAAGCCGTCGGAACACACACCGCTGTCGATCCTGGCCCTGGCGCCGACACTGGCCCAGATCCTGCCTCGAGGCGTCATCAATATCCTCTGCGGGGGCGGCGAAGGTGTGGGCAGCCATCTGGTCAGCCATCCCAAGGTGCGCATGGTCTCGCTGACCGGCGATATCGTCACCGGGCAGAAGATCCTTCAGGCAGCAGCGAAAACCCTCAAGCGCACGCACTTGGAACTGGGCGGCAAGGCACCAGTGATCGTGTGCAACGACGCCGACATCCAGGCCGTGGTCGAAGGCGTGCGCACCTACGGCTATTACAACGCCGGGCAGGATTGCACCGCGGCGTGCCGGATCTACGCCCAAGGCGCGATTCACGATCGCCTGGTGGCCGAACTCGGTGCGGCGGTCAGCAGCCTGCGCTTTGCCGGCAAGCGCGACGCCGACAACGAGATCGGCCCGCTGATCAGCACCCGTCAGCGCGACCGGGTGGCCAGTTTCGTCGAGCGCGCCCTCAGCCAGCCGCACATCGAACGCATCACCGGCGCGGCGGTGCATTCCGGCGCCGGTTTCTACTACCAACCCACGCTGCTGGCCGGCTGCAAGCAAAGCGATGAAATCGTCCAGCGCGAAGTGTTTGGCCCGGTGGTCACCGTGACCCGCTTCGACGAACTCAGCCAGGCGGTGGACTGGGCCAACGACTCCGAATACGGCCTGGCCTCCTCGGTGTGGACGCAAAACCTGGACAAGGCCATGCAGGTCGCGGCGCGCCTGCAATACGGCTGCACCTGGATCAACAGCCATTTCATGCTGGTCAGCGAAATGCCCCACGGCGGCCTGAAGCGCTCGGGCTATGGCAAAGACCTGTCCAGTGACTCGCTCCAGGACTACAGCGTGGTGCGCCACATCATGGCCCGCCACGGCCAGCATCTGTAGATAACAGCACTACTCTAATAACAGGCCTTCGATGGCGCTTCACCCCGTTGAAACACTGCCCCGACCATAATTAAAGCAAGAGGGATTTCCATGTACGCGCACAAGACCGTATTGCTCAGTGCAATCACCACGGCGCTGCTGACCAGCGTCAGCCTCCAGGCCGCCGAACCGCTCAAGGCCGTTGGCGCCGGCGAGGGCCAACTGGATATCGTCGCCTGGCCGGGTTACATCGAACGCGGCGAAAGCGACAAGGCTTACGATTGGGTCACCGGTTTCGAGAAGGAAACCGGTTGCAAGGTCAATGTGAAAACCGCCGCCACCTCCGACGAAATGGTCAGCCTGATGACCAAGGGTGGCTACGACCTGGTCACCGCCTCGGGCGACGCCTCGTTGCGGCTGATTGCCGGCAAGCGTGTGCAGCCGATCAACACCGCGCTGATCTCCAACTGGAAAAACCTCGATCCGCGCCTCAAGGATGCACCGTGGTATGTGGTCAACCAACAAACCTACGGCACCCCGTACCAATGGGGCCCGAACGTGCTGATGTACAACACCGACGTGTTCAAGCAGGCGCCCACCAGTTGGAACGTGCTGTTCAGCGCCCAGAACCTGCCCGATGGCAAACCGAACAAAGGCCGCGTGCAAGCCTACGATGGCCCGATCTACATCGCCGACGCGGCGCTGTACCTCAAGACCGCCAAGCCCGAGCTGGGCATCAAGGACCCCTACCAACTCGACGAAGCCCAGTACAAGGCCGTGCTGGAGTTGCTGCGGGCCCAGCAACCGCTGATCCACCGCTACTGGCACGACACCACTGTACAGATGAGCGATTTCAAGAACGAAGGCGTGGTGGCATCCGGTGCCTGGCCGTATCAGGTCAACGGGCTGATGAACGAGAAGCAACCGATCGCCTCGACCATTCCCAAAGAAGGTGCCACTGGTTGGGCCGACACCACGATGTTGCACGCCGAGGCCAAGCACCCCAACTGCGCGTACAAGTGGATGGACTGGTCGCTGCAACCGAAAGTCCAGGGTGACGTCGCCGCCTGGTTCGGCTCGTTGCCGGCGGTGCCAGCGGCGTGCAAGGGCAGCGAACTGCTGGGCGCCGAGGGCTGCAAGACCAACGGTTTCGATCAGTTCGACAAGATCGCCTTCTGGAAAACCCCACAGGCCGAGGGCGGCAAGTTCGTGCCGTACAGTCGCTGGACCCAGGACTACATTGCGATCATGGGCGGGCGCTAAGTCCCTCAGTCGGCGAAAAAACCGGAGCTGAGCACCGCTCTTGTGGCGAGGGGATTTATCCCCGCTGGGGCGCGAAGCGCCCCCAAAACTGACGCCTCTGACTATCAGGCAGACTGAGTCGACTGCTTTGGGGCTGCTTCGCAGCCCAGCGGGGATAAATCCCCTCGCCACAGGTCCGCCATGTTCCCGATCCAAACAGTTCGTGCCCGGCAACCGGGTAATGATTCAACACAAGCCCCGCTTGTTGGAGCACCGCACCATGACGCTTGCAGTCCAATTCACCCAGGTATCCCGTCAGTTCGGCGATGTCAAAGCCGTTGACCGGGTTTGCATCGACATCCAGGACGGCGAGTTCTTTTCCATGCTGGGCCCATCCGGTTCGGGCAAGACCACCTGCCTGCGACTGATCGCCGGATTCGAACAACCCAGTGCCGGCTCGATCCGCATCCATGGCGAAGAGGCCACCGGGCTCGCGCCGTACCAGCGCGACGTCAATACGGTTTTCCAGGATTACGCCCTCTTCCCCCATATGAACGTGCGCGACAACGTGGCCTACGGCCTGAAAGTCAAAGGCGTCGCCAAGGCCGAGCGCATCCAGCGCGCCGACGAAGCGCTGGAGATGGTTGCCCTGGGCGGCTACGGCGAACGCAAGCCGGTGCAGCTCTCCGGCGGCCAGCGCCAACGCGTGGCCCTGGCGCGCGCGTTGGTCAATCGCCCACGGGTGTTGCTGCTCGATGAGCCCTTGGGCGCCCTGGACTTGAAGTTGCGTGAACAGATGCAGGGCGAGTTGAAAAAGCTGCAACGCCAGTTGGGCATCACCTTCATTTTCGTCACCCACGACCAGACCGAAGCACTGTCGATGTCCGACCGCGTGGCGGTGTTCAACAAGGGCCGCATCGAACAGGTCGACACCCCACGCAACCTGTACATGAAACCGGCGACCACCTTCGTCGCCGAATTCGTCGGCACCTCCAACGTGATCCGCGGTGAGTTGGCCCGGGAACTGAGCGGTTATCCACAGCCGTTCTCGATTCGCCCGGAACACGTGCGTTTCGCCGAGGGTCCGTTGGCCAGTGGTGAGATCGAAGTCCACGGCCTGCTGCACGACATCCAATATCAGGGCAGCGCCACGCGCTACGAGTTGAAACTTGCCAACGGCCAGACCCTGAACCTCAGCCAGGCCAACACCCAGTGGCTCGACAACACGGCGCAGCACCAGACCGGCCAGCATCTGAGCGTACGCTGGGCGCGGGAGGCGATGGTCGCGCTGCACGACACCGTCAGTGGCGAGGTGTGAGATGAACACCCTGGCCATCGCTCAAACGCCCTCGCCCGGCTCACCGTTGCGACGCTTTTCCAACCTGCTGTACCGGCGCCCCAACCTGTACCTGTCGATGTTGTTGGTGCCGCCGCTGATCTGGTTCGGCGCAATCTACCTGGGCTCGCTGCTGACCTTGCTGTGGCAAGGTTTCTACACCTTCGACGACTTCACCATGGCGGTCACGCCGGACCTGACCCTGGCGAATTTCGCGGCGCTGTTCCAGCCGTCGAACTTCGACATCATTTTGCGCACCCTGAGCATGGCGATAGCGGTGTCCATCGCCAGCGCCATCGTCGCGTTCCCGATTGCCTATTACATGGCGCGCTACACCAGTGGCAAGACCAAGGCGTTTTTCTACATCGCGGTGATGCTGCCGATGTGGGCCAGCTACATCGTCAAGGCCTATGCCTGGACGCTGCTGCTGGCCAAGGGTGGCGTGGCGCAATGGTTCGTCCAGCACCTGGGCCTGGGGCCGGTGTTGCAGTTCGTGCTGGGGATCCCGGGCGTGGGTGGCAGCACCTTGTCCACCTCACACCTGGGGCGTTTTTTGGTGTTCGTCTACATCTGGCTGCCGTTCATGATCCTGCCGATCCAGGCGTCCCTGGAGCGTCTGCCGCCCTCGCTGCTGCAAGCCTCGGCCGACCTGGGCGCCAGGCCACACCAGACGTTCATGCAGGTGATCCTGCCGCTGTCGATCCCCGGCATCGCCGCCGGCTCGATCTTCACCTTCTCGCTGACCCTGGGGGATTTCATCGTGCCGCAACTGGTGGGCCCGCCAGGCTACTTCGTCGGCAGCATGGTCTACGCCCAGCAAGGCGCCATCGGCAACATGCCCATGGCCGCGGCGTTCACCCTGGTGCCCATCGTGCTGATCGCGATTTATCTATCCATCGTCAAGCGACTGGGAGCTTTCGATGCACTCTGACTCTCAAGACCGGGCCTCGTGGGGCTTGCGGATCGCGGCGTGGGGCGGGCTGGTGTTCCTGCACTTCCCAATCCTGATCATCTTCCTCTACGCCTTCAATACCGAGGACGCGGCGTTCAGCTTCCCGCCCAAGGGCCTGACCTTGAAGTGGTTCAGCGTCGCCTTCTCGCGCCCGGATGTGCTGGAAGCGATCAAGCTGTCGTTGCAGGTCGCGGCCATCGCCACGCTGATCGCCATGGTGCTTGGCACCCTGGCCTCGGCGGCGCTGTACCGGCGCGATTTCTTCGGCAAGCAAGGCATTTCGCTGATGCTGATCCTGCCGATTGCCTTGCCGGGCATCATCACCGGTATCGCGCTGCTGGCGACCTTCAAGACCTTGGGCATCGAACCCGGGATGTTCACCATCGTCGTCGGCCATGCAACCTTCTGCGTGGTGATCGTCTACAACAACGTGATCGCCCGCCTGCGCCGCACCTCCCACAGCCTGATCGAGGCTTCGATGGACCTGGGCGCCGACGGCTGGCAGACCTTTCGCTACATCATCCTGCCTAACCTGGGGTCGGCACTGCTGGCCGGCGGGATGCTGGCGTTCGCGCTGTCGTTCGACGAGATCATCGTCACCACCTTCACCGCCGGCCACGAACGCACCTTGCCACTGTGGCTGCTCAACCAGCTCAGCCGCCCGCGCGATGTGCCGGTGACCAACGTGGTGGCGATGCTGGTGATGATGGTCACGATGTTGCCGATATTGGGCGCGTATTACCTGACCCGTGGCGGTGAGAGCGTGGCCGGTAGCGGTGGGAAATAATCAACATTGATCGCTCACTGGGGAACCGCTCCCACAGGGGACTTGGGAAAACATTCAAGAGAGGACTTGGACATGCAAACCAAACTGCTGATCAACGGCCACCTGGTGAACGGCGAAGGCCCCAGCCAGGCGGTGTTCAACCCGTCGCTGGGGCGAGTACTGGTGGAAATCAACGAGGCCAGCGAGGCCCAGGTCGATGCTGCCGTGCGCGCCGCCGATGCCGCCTTCGAAGCCTGGTCGCAAGTACCGCCCAAGGACCGTTCCCTGTTGCTGCTCAAGCTGGCCGATGCCATCGAAGCCCACGGCGAAGAACTGGCGAAGCTGGAGTCGGACAACTGCGGCAAACCCTTGAGCGCCGCGCTGAACGACGAGATCCCGGCGATTGCCGACGTGTTCCGCTTCTTTGCCGGTGCCAGCCGCTGCATGAGCGGTTCGGCGAGCGGCGAATACCTGCCGGGGCACACTTCGATGATCCGTCGCGATCCGGTGGGCGTCATCGCCTCCATCGCGCCGTGGAACTACCCGCTGATGATGGTCGCCTGGAAAATCGCCCCGGCCCTGGCGGCCGGCAACACCGTGGTGCTCAAGCCGTCGGAGCAAACCCCACTGACAGCGTTGCGCCTGGCGGAACTGGCGTCGGAAATTTTCCCGGCTGGTGTACTCAACGTGATCTTTGGCCGTGGGCAGACCGTCGGCAATCCGCTGGTCACCCACCCGAAAGTGCGCATGGTGTCGCTGACCGGCTCCATCGCCACCGGCTCAAACATCATTTCCAGCACGTCCGACAGCGTCAAGCGCATGCACATGGAACTGGGCGGCAAGGCCCCGGTGATCATTTTCGACGACGCCGATATTGACGCGGCGGTGGAAGGCATTCGCACTTTCGGTTTCTACAACGCCGGCCAGGACTGCACCGCCGCCTGCCGCATCTATGCCCAGCAAGGCATCTACGAGCAGTTCGTCGAGAAACTCGGCGCCGCGGTGGGCAGCATCAAGTATGGCCTGCAAACCGCATCCGACACCGAAATGGGCCCGCTGATCACCGCCCAGCACCGCGACCGCGTGGCCGGTTTCGTCGAGCGGGCCATCGCCCAGCCACATATCCGCCTGATCACCGGCGGCAAGGCCGTGGACGGCAACGGTTTTTTCTTCGAGCCGACGGTGCTGGCCGACGCCCAGCAGGATGACGAAATCGTCCGCCGGGAAGTCTTCGGGCCTGTGGTCTCTGTCACGCCGTTCCTCGACGAGGCACAGGTGCTGGCCTGGGCCAACGACTCGGACTATGGGCTGGCCTCATCGGTGTGGACCGCCGACATTGGCCGTGCCCATCGCCTGTCAGCCCGCTTGCAATATGGCTGCACCTGGGTGAACACGCACTTCATGCTCGTCAGCGAAATGCCCCATGGCGGTCAGAAACGTTCCGGCTATGGCAAGGACATGTCCATGTATGGGCTGGAGGACTACACGGTGGTGCGACATGTGATGTTCAAGCATTGACGACAAGACAACGTTGGCAACACATGCTCGCGCCTGCCCGGCGTTCGTCCTGCTAAGGTTTTCGTCGATCGGTGCACGCCCGCCGGTTGACGGAAATCCTGGCAGCACCTAGGGTGTCTACAACGTATACACCTTGGAGATCAGCCATGGCCTCGCCCGTTTTGTCCTTTCGTGTGGAAGAAGGTCTGGCCCAACAGCTGGACTTGCTGGCTGCCGCCACCGACCGCGACCGCCAATATCACCTCAAGCGTGCACTGGTTCGATATGTGGAAGCCGAATCCTGGCATCTGCAAGCCATCAGCGAAGGCATGGCCGATGCCGACGCTGGAAATCTGACCGATCTGGACGCCGTGAAGGCTAAGTGGGCAAAGCGTGCCGAGCATCGTACTGACCGACAAAGCACAGAGTGACCTCGACTCGATCCACGAACATTACCAAAGCGCTATCGGCGCAGAAGGCGCCGATGAGGTCATCCTCGCCATCCTGGAGACATTGCGCCAACTGCAACGCTTTCCCGGCTCGGGCCGTCCTTCGGTCGTTCCCGATATTCGAGAGCTGGTGTTGACACGCTACCCGTTCGTTGCCCCGTACCGGCTCGAGCAGGGACAACTACAAGTCCTGCGGATACTGCACCAGCGCACCGAACGTCCCCAGGACTGGTCGGTGGAGTGATGTCGGCCGGCGCGCCTGCCCCGACCGCTCACCTGCGCCACGCTTCAAAACCGCGAAACACTCCTCATCGCATCCACCAGGTAGCGCATGGCGATGCGGTCGTTTTCCGACAGCTCTCGATAGCGCTCCACCAGTCTCAATTCTTCAAGGCTGAGCCGGCGTGGCCTGCGCAGGTTGGTCAGGCCAGGAAAGATTCCCAGCATTTCGGTAATGCCCTGTATTTTTGTCATGAGTTGTCCTTCTTTACGTCGAGGTTGACCTGGTAGCCCCGTCTGAACCCGGATTAAATCGTCTAACACGCTAAAGAATAGGGAGGATTCAAAGCGTGAAAAGGGAGTTTTAGAGTAATTAGTCAAAAAAAGCCGAAATCTGCATAAAAAAAGAAATAACTGTAAGAAAATTTGACCAAGCCAGGCTTTCCTTGCTCTCAAAGCCCGTATTTCCCCTATGATCTTGCGCCTCGGTGAACCGATCCAGCTCTCAGGCATCTGTTCTAACGTTCGTCGCGTTTGGCCAAAGGCATTGTCCGAACTCCCTTATCAGTCTTTGTTGCCAGGAACGGCTCGGGATTGTTTCGAGAAAGGTTGTATTTATGCACCGCAGGAATCTGCTCAAGGCCTCCATGGCCTTCGCCGCCTACACCGGGCTTTCAGCCTCCGGGCTCATGGCCGCACGCGCCTGGGCCGCCGATCAGACTGCCGACGGCGAAGCCCGTCCTTTCGACTTCAACGGTTTGAAAGATCAAGCCCGACGGCTGGCCGAGAGCCGCTATGTCGACACCAAGCAAGTCCTGCCAGAAACCCTGGCCCTGATGTCTCCGCTGCAGTTCAACGCCATCCAGTACGACGTCAACCACTCGCTGTGGAATGACCTGGACGGGCGGCAACTGGATGCGCAGTTCTTCCACGTCGGCATGGGCTTCAAACAGCCAGTGCGCATGTACAGCGTCGATCCGAAGACGCGCATGGCCCGTGAGGTGCACTTCCGTCCGGAACTGTTCAACTATGAGAAAACCACGGTCAACACCGCGCAACTGAAGGGTGACCTGGGCTTCGCCGGCTTTCGCGTCTTCAAGGCGCCGGAACTGGACCGGCACGACATCGTTTCGTTTCTGGGGGCCAGCTACTTCCGCGCCGTGGATGCCAGCGGCCAGTACGGGCTGTCGGCCCGCGGCTTGGCCATCGACACCTACGCCAAGCAACGCGAAGAGTTCCCGGACTTCACCAAGTTCTGGTTCGAAACCCCGGAAAAGAACAGCACCCGATTCGTGGTCTATGCCCTGCTCGACTCCCCCAGCGCCACCGGAGCTTATCGGTTTGACATCGATTGCCAGCCAACCCGGGTAGTGATGGAGATCGACGCGCACATCAATGCCCGTACCGCCATCGAGCAACTGGGGATCGCCCCCATGACCAGCATGTTCAGCTGTGGCACTGTCGAACGGCGCATGTGCGACACCATTCACCCGCAAATCCACGATTCCGACCGGCTGGCCATGTGGCGCGGCAACGGCGAGTGGGTGTGCCGTCCGTTGAACAACCCCGCCACCCTGCAATTCAACGCCTTCGCCGACAAGGACCCGAAAGGTTTCGGCCTGGTGCAGACCGACCACGACTTTGCCAGCTACCAGGACACTGTGGACTGGTACAGCAAGCGCCCAAGCCTGTGGGTCGAACCGACGACGGCGTGGGGCGAAGGCTCGGTCGACTTGCTGGAGATTCCTACCACCGGCGAAACCCTGGATAACATTGTCGCGTTCTGGACGCCGAAAAAACCGGTGGCCGCCGGCGACTCGCTGAACTATGGCTACAAGCTCTACTGGAGCGCGCTGCCGCCGGTCAGCACGGACCTGGCCCGCGTCGACGCCACCCGCTCAGGCATGGGCGGTTTCATCGAAGGCTGGGCACCGGGCGAGCATTACCCGACCGTCTGGGCCCGTCGTTTCGCCGTGGATTTCAGCGGCGGCGGCCTCGACCAACTGCCGCCGGGCACCGGCATCGAACCGGTGGTGACCTGTTCCCACGGTGAAGTGAAGGACTTCAACGTGCTGGTGATGGACGCAATCAAGGGCTACCGCATCACCTTCGACTGGTACCCGACCGACGACAGTGTGGAGCCGGTGCAGATGCGCCTGTTCATTCGCACCAAGGACCGCACCTTGAGCGAGACCTGGTTGTACCAGTATTTCCCGCCGGCGCCGGATAAGCGCAAGTACCCCTGAGCCCTGCTGCTCGCGATGAGACAGATATAGACACCGAATATTTCCGCCAGATAAGCAAAAGCCCCGGCCAACAAGACCGGGGCTTTTTTATCGCTCACTCAATCGCGCAAATCCGACTCATGAATCGGCTGGTCCCGATGCGTTGCCCGCTGGTACTGCGCGGGCCACGTGGCCTTGCGTCCGCCCAGGTCATCGTCGGCATGCAGGGCCCAGTACGGATCGCGCAACAATTCGCGGGCCAGGAAGATGATATCGGCCTGGCAGGTGCGCAGGATGTGCTCGGCCTGGGCTGGTTCGGTGATCATGCCGACGGTGCCGGTGGCGATTTCCGACTCCTTGCGCACCCGCTCGGCAAAGCGCGTCTGGTAACCCGGGCCGGTGGGAATTTCCGCATTGGCGGCCGTGCCACCCGATGACACATCGATCAAATCCACTCCCAAGGCCCTGAATCGCCGCGCCAGCTCCACGGTTTCGTCCGGGTTCCACCCGTCCTCGACCCAATCGGTGGCGGAAACGCGAACGAACACCGGCAGTTCTTCAGGCCATACGGCCCGCACCGCTTCGGTGACTTGCAGCACCAGGCGGATGCGATTCTCGAACGAGCCGCCATATTGATCGCGCCGCTGATTGCTCAAGGGCGAGAGGAATTGATGCAGCAGATAGCCATGGGCCGCGTGGACCTCGACCACCTTGAAACCGGCCGTGAGGGCGCGCTTGGCTGAATCCACGAAGGCCTGGATCACCCCGGCGATCTGCCCTTCGTCCAGTTGGACCGGCTGGGTGTGCTGCGGGTCGAAGGCAATCGGCGATGGGCCGACCGGCACCCAACCGCCGTCCGCCGGTTTTACGCTGCCATGCTTGCCCAGCCAGGGTCGCCAGGTGCTGGCCTTGCGTCCGGCATGGGCCAGTTGTATGCCCGGCACGGCCCCTTGGGCGGTGATGAACCGGGTGATGCGTTGCAAGGGTTCGATCTGTTCATCATTCCACAGCCCCAGGTCCTGGGCAGTGATGCGACCGTCGGCGGTGACGGCGGTGGCTTCGGTGAACACCAGGCCGGCACCGCCCACGGCACGGCTGCCCAAGTGCACCAGGTGCCAATCGTTGGCCAGGCCATCGGTGCTCGAATACTGGCACATCGGCGATACCGCGATGCGATTGGGCAGGGTCAATTGGCGAAGGGTATAGGGTTCCAGCAGCAGACTCATGGGGCACCTCTCGAATCAGTGGGCAGGCTCCAGGGTTCTGTTTGAAAAGTCGACGTGTGACAAAAGGTGCAACACCCGCCCCCGCGGGCAAAAAATTCGACAAGACGTCACAAGGGCTATCAAGCAGTGCTTAGAGCCTAGTCGACAACCCGCAAGGACGGAGGGTTCAGAACTTAAAAACCGACGGTGCGAACAGATTACTCTCGAACGGGCCTGTGACTTTGTGGCGAGGGGATTTATCCCCGCTGGGCTGCGCAGCAGCCCCCTGGATCTATCAGACGGACCGAGTTGTCAGGTTGTAGGGCCGCTTCGCGCCCCAACGGGGATAAATCCCCTCGCCACAGGACAGTATTCCCACAGTAACTAACAGCTAGAGCCTAGCGCGGTTCGATATGGGCAATCATCAACTGCACCGTTTCCTGGCCGCGGAACTCGTTGAGGTCGAGCTTGTAGGCCAGTTCCACCCAGCGCACGGTAGGGTTCGGCCAGATCTCGCGGTCGATGCCGAAGGCAATGCCGTCGAGCTTCACCGAACCGCACTCGCTCTTGAGGACGACCTTAAGGTGCCGTTCGCCCACCACCCGTTGTTCGACCAACTGGAACACGCCATGGAACATCGGCTCCGGGAAATGCTGGCCCCAGGGACCGGCATGGCGCAGCGCCCGGGCCAGTTCGAGGTGGAATTCCTCCACCGCCAGGGTGCCATCGGACAACAGCCGGCCGGTCAGGTCTTCTTCACGCAATTGCCGACGCACTTCAGCGTCGAACGCCTCGGCGAACAACGGGAAATTCGCTTCCGGCAAGGTCAGGCCCGCCGCCATGGCGTGACCGCCGTACTTGCTGATCAGGGTCGGATGTTGCGCCGCCACCACGCTCAGCGCATCACGAATATGAAACCCCGGCACCGAGCGCCCCGAGCCCTTGAGCAGGCCGTCCCCGGCATCGGCAAAAGCAATGGTCGGACGGAAATAGCGCTCTTTCATCCGCGAGGCGAGAATGCCGATGACCCCTTGGTGCCACTGCGGGTCGAACAGGCACAAACCGAATGGCATCGACTCCACGGGCAGGTCCTTGAGCTGGGCCAGGGCTTCGCGCTGCATGCCCTGCTCGATGGACTTGCGGTCCTGGTTCATGCCGTCCAGTTGCGCCGCCATCTCCCGCGCCAGGGCCGGATCGTCGGTGAGCAGGCATTCGATGCCCAGGCTCATGTCGTCCAGGCGCCCGGCCGCATTCAGACGCGGCCCGAGGATAAAGCCGAGGTCCGTGGAGGTAATGCGCGAATGATCGCGCTTGGCCACTTCCAGGATTGCCTTGATGCCGGGCCGGGCACGCCCGGCGCGAATCCGTTCCAGGCCCTGATGGACAAGGATCCGGTTATTCGCGTCCAGGGGCACTACGTCGGCCACGCTGCCCAGGGCCACCAGGTCGAGCAATTCGCCGATGTTCGGCTGGGGTGTACTGGCATACCACCCCAGGCTGCGCAGACGGGCCCGCAGGGCCATCAGCACATAGAAAATCACCCCGACACCGGCCAGGGCCTTGCTCGGGAACTCGCAGCCCGGCTGATTCGGATTGACGATGGCATCGGCTGCCGGCAGTTCGAGGCCGGGCAAGTGGTGGTCGGTGACCAGCACCTTGAGCCCCGCCGCTTTCGCCGCCGCCACGCCTTCCACACTGGAAATACCGTTATCCACGGTGATCAGCAACTGCGGTTCGCGGGCCAGGGCGACTTCGACGATTTCCGGGGTCAGCCCGTAGCCATATTCGAAGCGATTGGGCACCAGGTAGTCGACATGGGCCGCACCGAGCAGGCGCAACCCCAGCATCCCCACGGTGCTGGCGGTGGCGCCATCGGCATCGAAGTCGCCCACGATCAGGATGCGTTGGCGTTGTTCCAGCGCCGTCACCAGCAGATCCACCGCGGCGTCGATCCCCTTGAGCTGCTGAAAGGGAATCAAGCGTGCCAGGCTCTTGTCCAGTTCAGCCTCGGACTGCACGCCACGCGCGGCATACAGGCGGGTCAACAGGGGCGGCAGGTCACCGAGAAATGGCAGGGTGTCGGGCAGTTGGCGGGGTTCTATGCGCATGGGGTGACGGACATTTCTCTATTTTTTGGATCCTGGACTGCGGCGAGGGAGCTTGCTCCCGCTGGGCTGCGAAGCGGCCCCCTTTTGTGGGTGCTGCGCACCCAAGCGGGAGCAAGCTCCCTCGCCACAATGAGTTCACTCAATACCGGGTCAACGGCTCAACCACGCTCGCCCAGCAACCATTGCAGCTGGACTTCATGCTGGCCACGGTCGTCGGTCACGAAAATCGTGCCCTCACTGATCATCACATCCCACTTGATCACCCGGGGCATGTCCTGGGCCAGGGTTTCGAGCACTTCCTGGGGCACAGCGGCGATGTTGACGTTCTTCAGGTTCTTGACCGCCGGGATCACCTTGCCTTCCCAGACCCGCAGGCTGCCGTAAGCCAGCAGGCTGGTGCGCTCGGTCCGGCGCGAGCACCAGGTCAGGCGATCGGCATCCGGCTGGCCGACTTCGATCCAGTGCAGCACACGGTCATCCAGGCTTTTTTCCCACAGCGCAGGCTCGTCGACGTCTGACAGGCCACGACCAAACGCCAGCAGCTCGTTGTACCAGAATGCGTAGGCCAACAGACGCACAGTCATGCGCTCTTCGGTTTCCGAAGGGTGGCGGGCGATGGTCTGCTTCACATTCTCATACACATTGCGGTCGAGATCGGTGAGGTTCAGTTCAAACTTGTAAGTCGTGGACGGCTGGGCCATGAACGGGCTTCTTGATACGAGGAAAGGCGGCAAGTCTAACCGATGACGCGGGCAATCCACGAATTGCCGACCATCAACCTACGGCGACTGACGCTGGCCTATGATAAAACGCTCTATTCGTTCTGCCTTTGTCCTACAGGATCTGTCATGTCGCTTACTGCCAAACCCCTTGCCGGCGTCAAAGTCATCGAACTCGGCACCTTGATCGCCGGGCCTTTCGCCTCGCGCATCTGCGGCGAATTCGGTGCCGAAGTCATCAAGGTCGAATCGCCCGACGGCGGTGACCCCCTGCGCAAGTGGCGCAAGCTATACGAAGGCACCTCGCTGTGGTGGTTTGTCCAGGCACGCAACAAGAAGTCCCTGACCTTGAACCTCAAGCACCCTGAAGGCCTGGCGATCCTGAAAAAACTGCTCGGCGAAGCCGACATCCTGATCGAGAATTTTCGCCCCGGCGTCCTGGAAAAGCTCGGCCTGGGCTGGGATGTCCTGCACGCACTGAACCCGAAACTGGTGATGGTGCGGCTTTCGGGCTTCGGCCAGACCGGACCGATGAAAGATCAGCCCGGGTTTGGCGCGGTGGGCGAATCCATGGGCGGCCTGCGCTACATCACCGGCTTCGAGGACCGCCCGCCAGTGCGTACCGGGATTTCCATCGGCGACTCCATCGCCGCCCTCTGGGGCGTGATCGGCGCATTGATGGCCCTGCGTCACCGCGAGATCAATGGCGGAACCGGGCAAGTGGTGGACGTGGCCCTGTACGAAGCGATTTTCGCCATGATGGAAAGCATGGTGCCGGAGTTCGATGTGTTCGGCTTCATCCGTGAGCGCACCGGCAACATCATGCCCGGCATCACCCCCTCGTCCATCCACACCAGTTCTGACGGAAAGCACGTGCAGATTGGCGCCAACGGCGACGCAATCTTCAAGCGCTTCATGCAGATCATTGGCCGCGACGACCTGGCCAATGACCCGCAACTGGCCAGCAACGATGGCCGTGACAGCCGCCGCGACGAGTTGTACGGCGTCATCGATCGCTGGGTCAACGCGCTGCCGCTCGATAGCGTTATCGACCAGTTGAACCAGGCCGGAGTGCCGGCCAGTCGGATCTTCAGCGCCGAGGATATGTTCAACGACCCACAGTTTCTGGCCCGTGAAATGTTCCTGCAGGCCAAGTTGCCGGACGGCAAGGCGTTCAAGATGCCGGGGATCGTACCGAAACTCTCCGACACCCCGGGCACCTCCGAATGGGTCGGGCCGGCGCTGGGTGAACACAACGCACAAGTGCTCGGCGAGCTTGGCTACGATGCACAGCAGATCGCCAAGCTGCGCACCGAGGGTGCCATTTGACACATCGCAGCAGGCCGTCACAGAAGATCGGACCTGTGGGAGCGCCTGACAGAACGCGCTGAAAACGTAAAAGCCAGGCAAAAAGAAACCCCGAGAAGTGGGGAGACGACTCGGGGTTAAACGTGACCATTCATGGTCCGTACAACAAGCGACAAGCACCGGAGCACAATGCTTGCTCTTGTTGGTAAAGAGTCTGACTCATCAGGACGTAGGAAGGTTCCCACGCCCCTCCAGTCAATTCGCCCCGATCATGACCTTGTCGCGCGCCAGATTGCGCAGCGCCGCAATCACACAGGGCTCCAGGCGGCCCTCGGCAATCAATACATCGCGATGCAGGCCATCGACCACATCCGTCAACTGACGCTTGTCGGTCAATTGGGCCTGATTGAACACTCGCTCGACCATGATGGCCCCCGAGGCATTCTTCAGCGTCACCAGGCATTCGCCCTTGGCGCCGGAGGGAGTCAGCGTGACCAGATACGGGCTCAAAGCCTCACTCAGCAATAGGCTGATACTTTCCATTCGCTCACCCTTCAATAGTCCGAAAACAACTGCATGTTCACAATAAGTGACCGTGGGCCGCAGCACAAAGTTCGTCAGCGCACCGGACCGGCACGCCTCCAACCTGTTCAACCGAGCATGCGCGCCCAATATGACAGGCAAACAACCGCCTTCTCTCGAAGCCTTGGCGTGGTGACGGTCGGCGTCAGGCCATCAACTTGTCGCAACGGCGCCGCCGACGCCCGGCATCGGTCCAGCCCCCCAGAATGCCGCGCAACTGCCCATCAGCCCCATAGAAGGGCACCGACCAATGATAGATTTCCCGCAAGCCGCTGCTGAACATCAATTGCCGGTCGACGAACCGAGACTGGCCGGTGCGCAATTGCTCCATCACCTCCCCATGGAGCAACTCGGCGGTGGCCGGTGGAAATGCCGCCGAATCCGTCAGCCGCGTGCCCCGCAGCTTTTCGAAGCGGGTCGCTAACTGGTCCTCGTAGCTTTTGTTGCACATGACCAGGCGCCCTTCCAGGTCCCGGATGAAAATCGGGTCGGGAATGGCGTCCATCAAGGCGCGTTGGAGCATCAATTGGTCCTTGAGGATCGCCTCAGCCTTGAGGCGCTGGTCGATCTGTATCTGCAGACGGCGGTTCCATAGCAGGGACAGGAGGCCGAACACCACGACCACGGTCACGCACCAGTACCCCCAGCGGGAAAACCGCTCCCAGATCGATGGCGCCGGCGCGGGTGTGCTGCCGGCCATCCATTTGGAACGCAGCGCGCGCATGTCCTTGGCCGGGAAGGCCTCCAGGGCTTTGTTCAAGATGCTCAGCAGCACGGCCAGGTCCTGGCGTACCGCGAGGTAGTCAGGTTCCCACTTGCCCTCAAGCCCCCTTCCTACCTGCAATTGCCCCGCCGGATAGAGATGCACCCCGGTTTCATTTTCGATGGTGGCATAGGCCTCCCGACTCTCGACCAATGCTCGCGCCTCGCCATAGGTCTTGGTCGTGCGCAATTTGATGGCCGGGTAGTCGCGCCTGATCTCCGCTTCCAGGGCATGCCGCGCCGGCAACGCCAGGACCTTCCCTTCCAGTTGTTCCAGCGAATGGAGGATCGATTCTCCGTCACGGCCAACAAATACCCAGCCCGAGCCACCAAATGCATGGCTGAAGCTCAGGAAATCCTTGCGTTCGTCATTCATCGCCAAGAGGGTCGTCATGTCGGCTTCGCTGTTCTCCAGCATCGTCAGCAACTCGCCGGGGGAGAACGACTCCCGATGCACGAACTCAAGGCCAGTCATTTGCGAGATGCGCTGGAGAATGTCGTGGTTCAGACCGTTCCACTGCCCCAGTTCATTCTTGAACAGGTACAACGGAAACTGCATCGTGGCCACGATGACGCGTGGGTTCTCCTTGATCCACTTCAATTCCTGCGCATCCAATACCAGCCGCTCGCCAGGATTGAACGGCGGCGTTTCGAAAGCCGCCAACTGCGTCGCATTGCCCCCTTGCATCCAGTGCATCAGGGCCAGGCCCATTACCCAGCCCCGGGCTGGCTTGCATTTGCTAAAAAACGACATCTGCATTTCCTTCGAGATGACTCGCCCGTCCCTCCAAGGGCGAAAACCTGGTCAGTTTGGCATGCAGAAACAAGAAAGCCCGTCAGGAGACGGGCTTCAAAATGTGACAGGTCTAGGCTATCAGAGCGGCTTGCCGCGGTTGCCATGCTGGCTGACAAAGGCCTGCACGGCTTTCAAATCGTTGGGCAACACGGTGCAACGCTCATCTCGCTCAAACAAATCAGAAAGATGCGCAGGCAGTTCGAGCGCTTTTCCTACACCGGCTTTCTCCACCGCTTCCGGGAACTTGACCGGGTGTGCCGTGCCCAGGATCACCATGGGGATGTCCAGGCTGCGACGGCATTCACGGGCCGCCCTGACGCCGATGGCCGTGTGCGGGTCGAGCAGTTCGCCGCTCTGGGCGAACACCTCGGCGATGGTTTCGCAGGTCTGCTCATCATCCACGGCCAGGGAGTCGAACAACTTGCGAGCTTCGGTCCAGCGCTCAGGCTCGACGCTGAAACCGCCACCCTGGCGGAAGCTGTCCATCAGCCCGACAATCGCCGCACCGTTGCGACCGTGCAGGTCGAACAGCAGGCGCTCGAAGTTCGACGACACCATGATGTCCATCGAAGGCGACAGCGTGGCGTGCAGGGTTTCCTTGACGTACTGGTTGCCGCTCATGAAGCGGTGCAGGATGTCGTTGCGGTTGGTGGCGACGATCAATTGGTTGATCGGCAGCCCCATGTTGCGCGCCAGGTAACCGGCGAAGATATCGCCGAAGTTGCCGGTCGGCACCGAGAACGATACGGAACGGGCCGGACCGCCCAATTGCAGGGCCGCGTGGAAGTAATAGACGATCTGAGCCATGATCCGCGCCCAGTTGATCGAATTCACCGCCACCAGCCGCGTACCCTTGAGGAAGCTCTGGTCGGCGAAGCTGGCCTTGACCATTTCCTGGCAGTCATCGAAGTTGCCCTCGATGGCGATGTTGTGGATGTTGTCGCCGAAAATCGTCGTCATCTGTCGACGCTGCACTTCCGAGACCCGGTTGTGCGGATGCAGGATGAAAATGTCGACGTTTTCGCAATGCTTGCAGCCTTCGATGGCCGCCGAACCGGTGTCGCCAGAAGTGGCACCGACGATCACCACACGCTCGCCACGCTTTTGCAGCACGTAGTCCAGCAGGCGACCGAGCAATTGCAGGGCGAAGTCCTTGAACGCCAGGGTGGGGCCGTGGAACAGCTCCATGACCCATTCGTTACTGTTGAGCTGACGCAGCGGTGCGATGGCGTTGTGGGAAAAGACGCCATAGGTCTCTTCCAGGATTTTCTTGAAATCGGCGTCCGGGATGCTGCCGGTGACGAACGGGCGCATGACCCGGAACGCCAGCTCGTGATACGGCAGGCCGGCCCAGGAAGCGATTTCTTCCTGGGTGAAGCGCGGCAGGTTTTCCGGCACATAGAGACCGCCGTCCGTGGCCAGGCCGGCCAGGAGGACATCTTCGAAATTCAGGGCCGGTGCCTGGCCGCGGGTGCTGATATAGCGCATGGGGGCAAACCTTTGGTTTGAGCTTCGAGCTTCAAGCTACAAGCTACAAGTTAAAAGCAGCCGGGCTTTTGCTTGTAGCTTGCAGCTCATGGCTTGCAGCTGTATTGATTTAACTTGCAGCTTTTAGCTTGGAACTTGCAGCTGCTTCAATTCAAATGCTCGACGCGGATACGGACCACCGGACCCACGACGCCCTGCAGGGCCTCCAACGCCGCAATCGCGTCGTTGATGCGCTGCTCGACCACACGGTGGGTCAGCAGGATCATCGGCACCAGGCCGTCGTGTTCCTCGACTTCCTTCTGCATGATCGACTCGATGTTGATACCGCGTTCCGAGAGAATGCTCGCCACTTGGGCCAGCACACCCGGATGGTCCTTGGCCTGGATACGCAGGTAGTAGGAGCTTTCGCATGCCTCGATCGGAAGAATCGGGTGAGCCGACAACGAGTCTGGCTGGAAGGCCAGGTGCGGCACACGGTTTTCCGGGTCCGAGGTCATGGCGCGAACCACGTCCACCAGGTCGGCGATCACCGAAGAGGCCGTCGGTTCCATGCCCGCACCGGCACCGTAGAACAGCGTCGAGCCGGAGGCGTCGCCGTTGACCATCACCGCGTTCATCACACCGTTGACGTTGGCGATCAGGCGATCGGCCGGGATCAAGGTGGGGTGCACACGCAGCTCGATGCCATTGGCGGTGCTGCGCGCCACGCCCAGGTGCTTGATGCGATAGCCCAAGGCTTCGGCGTAATTCACGTCAGCGGTGGTCAGCTTGGTGATGCCTTCGGTGTAGGCCTTGTCGAACTGCAACGGGATGCCGAACGCAATGGAGGCCAGGATCGTCAGCTTGTGCGCTGCGTCGATGCCTTCCACGTCGAACGTCGGATCAGCCTCTGCGTAGCCCAGGGCCTGGGCTTCGGCGAGCACGTCTTCGAAGGTACGACCCTTCTCGCGCATCTCGGTGAGGATGAAGTTGCCGGTGCCGTTGATGATCCCCGCGACCCAGTTGATGCGGTTGGCCGACAGGCCTTCGCGGATCGCCTTGATCACCGGGATACCACCGGCCACGGCGGCTTCGAAAGCCACGATCACGCCCTTCTCGCGGGCCTTGGCGAAAATCTCATTACCGTGAACAGCGATAAGCGCCTTGTTCGCGGTGACCACATGCTTGCCATTCTCGATGGCCTTGAGTACCAGCTCACGGGCAACGGTGTAGCCGCCGACCAGCTCTATGACGATGTCGATCTCAGGGTTCGTGGCCACTTCGAAGACATCGTTGGTAATCGCAATACCGGTCGTCTGGAACTGAGGCTTTGGCGTGCGCATGGCAATTTGTGCCACTTCGATCCCACGCCCGGCACGACGAGCAATTTCCTCGGCGTTGCGCTGAAGTACGTTGAAGGTGCCGCCACCGACGGTACCTAACCCACAGATGCCTACTTTGACCGGATTCACTCTTGACTCCCCATGAAACGGCCGACACAAGGTCGGCCGTGAAATACAGCCGCGCAGCAACGCGACTTTGTGTTTAACGGCCCGACGAAGGTTTTCGCCGAGCCGTGATCTTCAGAAGCGGATCGCCCATGATCATTTCGCGCCCAGGGCCAGTTTGGCGACTTGTGGCGCCGGCTGGTAGCCCGGAATCACCTGGCCGTCGGCCAAAACGATGGCCGGCGTGCCGTTCACACCAATGGACTGGCCAAGGGCGAACTGCTTGGAAACCGGGTTCTCGCACTTGGCGGCCTTGATTTCCTTGCCATCGACCATCTTGTCCATGGCCGCTTTCTTGTCCTTGGAGCACCAGACCGCCTGCAACTGCTCATCGCCCGGCGAGCCCAGGCCCTGGCGCGGGAATGCAACATAGCGCACTTCGATGCCACGCTTGTTCAGTTCCGGCACTTCGGCGTGCAGTTTGTGGCAATACGGGCAAGTGGTGTCGGTGAACACGGTGATGTGGGACTTGGTTTCGCCAATGGCCGGATAGACCACGGTTTCAGCAACTGGAATGCCGTTGATCAACTTGGAAATGCCCTGGCGCTCGGTCATCTCGGTGAGATTGACCGGCTTGCCGTCCTTGAGCTCGAACAGGTTGCCCTGGACGATGTACTGACCGTCGGCGCTGGCGTAAAGCACGCGGCTGCCCTTGAGCTTGACCTCATACAGGCCAGCCATGGGACTGGCCGAGATGGTTTCGATCGGCACTTCGAGCTGAAGGTTTTCCAGGCTCTTGCGGATAGCCTTGTCAGCCGCGTCGTCGGCGATGGCAAAGGTACTGGCCAGCGCAATGGCGGCGGCGGTGAACATCTGGATCAAACGCATGGGGACTCCTGAGGCGAACAAATGAGACGGGAAACGCCGACCCGCAGATTCGGGTTCCAACCGCCCACTGTGCAAACCGGGAAAGCCTACCACATAAGGCCCGCGTGACCGAATGCACCTGTCGCAAGACAACATGCAATGCACGAGGCCCAGGAACTGGGTGGCGAGGGAGCGTGCTCCCGCTGCGGCGCGTAGCGGCCCTGGAGCCTGACACCACGAATCTCCAGAAAAAAACGGGGGTGTTCCATGAGCGACTGCTGCGCAGTCGAGCGGGAGCAAGCTCCCTCGCCACAAAAAGCGATGCAACGCCTATCCACGCGGGTGATGCTTGGCATGCAAGTCCTGCAACCGCGCCCGGGCGACGTGGGTGTAGATCTGGGTGGTGGACAGGTCGCTGTGGCCGAGCAGCATCTGCACCACCCGCAGGTCGGCGCCGTGATTGAGCAGGTGCGTGGCGAAGGCGTGACGCAAGGTGTGGGGCGAGAGGGATTTGTTGATTCCGGCCACCTTGGCCTGGTGCTTGATGCGGTGCCAGAACGTCTGGCGGGTCATCTGCTCGCCGCGCAGGCTGGGGAACAGCACGTCGCTGGGGCGCCCGCCCAGCAGTTCGTGGCGGGCATCGCGCATGTAGCGCTCGACCCAGACGATCGCTTCCTCACCCATCGGCACCAGGCGTTCCTTGCTGCCTTTGCCCATCACCCGCAGCACGCCCTGGCGCAGGTTGACCTGCTCCAGCGTCAAGCTGATCAACTCGGTGACCCGCAGGCCGCAGGCGTACAAGACTTCCAGCATGGCCCGGTCGCGCTGACCAATGGCTTCGCTGAGATCGGGGGCCGCCAGCAGCGCTTCCACATCGGCTTCCGAGAGGGACTTGGGCAATGGACGCCCCAATTGCGGCATTTCCACGCGCAAGGTCGGGTCCACCGCAATCAATTTTTCCCGCAGCAAATAGCGATAAAAACCACGCAAGCCAGAGAGAAACCGTGCCGTCGAGCGCGGTTTGTAGTTCTGCTCCAGGCGCCACGCCAAGTGATCGAGGATTAATTCCCGGCCGGCATTGATCAGTTCCAGGTGGTTTTCCTGCAACCAACCGTTGAATAGCGCCAGGTCACTGCGATAAGCATCACGGGTGTTATCGGACAACCCCTTTTCCAGCCACAGGGCGTCGAGAAACTGGTCTATCAGCGGATGATCGATGGCGGGCATAAGAACTCTTGAAGGATGCAGGCACACACAGCATCAAAATGGCAAATGAAGCTATGCAGGGTGCTCAAAGCGCAAATCGCAGGCAACAAAAAAGCAGCCCGCAGGCTGCTTTTTTTGCATCGGAAGCTGGACTTAAGCCAGTTTTTCCTTGATGCGAGCTGCTTTACCCGACAGGTCACGCAGGTAGTACAGCTTGGCTTTACGTACGTCACCGCGACGCTTGACAGCCATGCTGTCGATTTGCGGGCTGTAGGTCTGGAAAGTACGCTCTACGCCAACACCGTTGGAGATTTTACGAACGGTGAATGCACTGTTCACGCCACGGTTACGCTTGGCGATAACGACGCCTTCGAACGCTTGCAGACGGGAACGGTCGCCTTCCTTCACTTTCACCTGAACGACAATGGTGTCGCCTGGGGCAAAGGTAGGGATTTCTTTGGTCATCTGCTCTGCTTCGAGTGCAAGGATGATTTTGTTAGTCATGCTGTGCTCCTAAGGCAAGTCGTCGGACTTACCATCGATACGTTGTTAACTATCGTCCCGCTCGCGGATGTATTCCTCGAGCAGCTTCTTCTCTTCTCCAGAAAGCGAGCGGCTTTCCAGAAGATCGGCGCGTCGTTCATAGGTCCGACCAAGGGACTGCTGTAAACGCCAACGCCGGATGTGCGCGTGGTTGCCACTTAGCAACACGTCGGGAACACGCTGATCCGCATACACCTCCGGTCGGGTGTAGTGCGGGCAATCCAGCAGACCATCCGTAAAGGAATCTTCCTCAGCGGAATCTGCATGCCCTAAAGCTCCAGGCAGCAGTCGTGTAACCGCATCGATCAGGACCATCGCCGGCAGCTCGCCGCCAGACAGTACATAGTCGCCAATCGACCACTCTTCATCGACATGAGCTTCAATGAAACGCTCGTCAATGCCTTCATAACGGCCGGCAATAAGGATCAATGCATCCGAATTCGCCAGCTCGCGTACCGCCGACTGAGTCAGCTGGCGGCCTTGGGGCGACAGGTAGATCACCTTCGCACCCTCCCCGGCTGCCGTCCTGGCCTGAACCAGCGCATCTTCCAGGGGCTTGATCTTCATCACCATGCCCGGACCACCGCCAAACGGGCGATCGTCCACAGTGTGATGTCGATCCGTGGTGTAGTCCCGCGGATTCCAACAAGTGAGCTGTAACAGCTCCTGTTTCACCGCGCGGCTGGTTATGCCGTACTCGCTGATGGCGGAAAACATCTCGGGAAACAATGTGATGACTTCAACGCGCAAGTTAGCCACGTTTAGAAATCCGCATCCCATTCCACCTTCATCTCGCCTGCGGCAAGGTCGACGGCCAACACGCATTGCTCGGTATAGGGCAACAGGCGTTCGCGATCATCCAGGCTGCCGACGCAAGGCTTGACCACCATGACATCGTTCGAACCGGTCTCGAGCAGGTGATCGATTTTCCCGAGCAATTGCCCGAGGTGGTCGATGACCTTCAGACCCACCAGCTGGTACCAGTAGTACTCGCCGTCGGTCAGTTCAGGGAACAGGTTGCGCGGCACGCAGATCTCATAACCGGCCAGAAGACGCGCTTCTTCACGATCATCGAGACCCTTGAGCTTTGCGACCAGGAACTTGTCGTTCCCGCGTCCGCTGACCAGCTCCACCTGTTTCACGCTACCTTCGCGCTTGAGCGTCCAGGTTTTGTAGTCCAACAGGTTCTTGATCGGATCAGTAAAGGAATACACCTTCACTTCGCCGCGAACGCCATGTACAGAGTAGATTTTGCCGACAACGATCAAATCATCAGCATCTTTTGGCGTCGCGTTCATATTGCTCAGGCCGCAGCCTTAGCCGATTCCTTCAACAACTGAGCAACGCGCTCAGAAGGCTGTGCACCAACGCTCAGCCAGTAGGCTACGCGCTCTTGGTTCACAGACAGACGAACTTCCTGACCACGGGCAACAGGGTTGAAGAAACCAACCTGCTCCTTGTGGGAACCGTCACGCGGGTTGCGGCTGTCGGTTACGGTCAGGTGGTAAAACGGGCGCTTTTTGGAGCCGCCAAGGGCAAGACGGATTGTTAGCATGTGAACATCGTTCCTGTAGTCGGTGCTGCAAATCTAAATGCACAGCGGGCATAGGTGCCCGAAAGGCCGCATATTCTAAGGAATATCCGGACTTTTGCAAATGTCTTTTTCCGGCGCCTGGCGCCATGCGATCAAGATTTGCCATAGAGCCGTCATGAAAAACGGCAAGTCAGCTCCCGCGTAGCACGGGTTTGCTGGAGATCCCCGCATCCGTGCGGGGCAACGCCGACATGACAGCCGGCGCAGATTCTTTACATTTTCGGCATGCCGCCGCCGGGCAACATACCGCCCATGCCGCGCATCATCTTGGCCATTCCGCCCTTGGCGGAGAATTTCTTCATCATCTTCTGCATCTGCTTGTGCTGCTTGATCAAGCGACCGATATCCTGCACCTGGGTGCCGGAACCCATGGCGATACGGCGCTTGCGCGAACCGCTGATCAGCTCAGGGTCGCGGCGCTCGGCCGGGGTCATGGAGTTGATGATGGCTTCCATCTGCTTGAACTGCTTTTCAGCCGCGCCCTGGGCGTTGCCCATCTGCGCCAGGTTCACGCCGCCGATGTTCGGCAGTTTGTCCATGAGCCCGCCAAGGCCGCCCATGTTCTTCATTTGTTGCAGCTGGTCGCGGAAGTCTTCGAGGTCGAAGCCCTTGCCCTTCTTCAGCTTCTTGGCCAGTTTGTCGGCCTTGTCCTTGTCGAGGGTCTGTTCGGCCTGTTCGATCAGGCTGAGCACGTCGCCCATGCCGAGGATGCGCGAAGCGATACGCTCGGGGTGGAACGGCTCGAGCGCTTCGCTCTTCTCGCCCATACCGATGAACTTGATCGGCTTGCCGGTGATGGCGCGTACCGACAGCGCGGCACCGCCACGGGCGTCACCGTCGACCTTGGTCAGGATCACGCCAGTCAACGGCAACGCATCGCCGAATGCCTTGGCGGTGTTGGCCGCGTCCTGGCCGGTCATGGCATCGACCACGAACAGGGTTTCCACCGGCTTGATCGCAGCATGCAGCGCCTTGATCTCGCCCATCATCTCTTCATCGATGTGCAGGCGACCGGCGGTATCGACGATGACCACGTCGATGAATTTCAGCTTGGCTTCTTTAATAGCCGCCTGGGCGATGTCCACCGGCTTCTGGCTCAGGTCGGACGGAAAGAACGTCACGCCGATGTCGTTGGCCAGGGTTTCCAGTTGCTTGATCGCCGCCGGACGGTAGATGTCCGCCGACACCACCATCACCGACTTCTTCTTGCGCTCTTTAAGGAAGCGCGCCAGCTTGCCGGCTGTCGTGGTCTTGCCCGCGCCCTGCAGACCTGCCATCAGCACCACCGCTGGCGGTACGGCGCTCAGGTTCAGGTCTTCGTTGGCGGCGCCCATCAGGCTTTCGAGTTCGGCCTGGACGATCTTCACGAACGCCTGGCCCGGTGTCAGGCTGCGCGACACTTCGGTGCCGACGGCGCGTTCCTTGACCGAATTGACGAAGTCCTTGACCACCGGCAGGGCGACGTCGGCTTCGAGCAACGCCATGCGCACTTCGCGCAGGGTGTCTTTGATGTTGTCCTCGGTCAGTTTCGCCTTGCCGGTGACATGGCGCAGCGTCTGCGAGAGACGGTCGGTTAGGTTTTCAAACATGCGCGATCCTTTCAGGCCCAGATGAGACCGGGATAATGGCGGCCCAGACCGTGAAAAATGTGCTCGGCGAGCCTGCGGCGTGGGCAGGTCGCGGATTATAGCGAAGAAGCGGGCAACGTACACCTTGCTGTCAGTTGCTGTGGTCTTTCGTGCGGAGGCGGTTCTATGCCAAACTCAGCGCCTTTCGGGCTTGCCTAACAGGATTTATGCTCCCCTTGTCACCCAGCTTGCTTGCCACGCTCGCCGCCGCCTGCCTTTATGCCGCTGCGACCCTCTATCAAGGCACTCGCCTGGCCACCGGCGCCAAGGCGAACAAACGCCTGCTGGTCACGCTCGGCGTGCTGGCGGTGCTCGGCCACGCGGCCAGCCTTTATACCCACTTGATGACGCCGATCGGCCTGGGCCTGGATTTTTTCAACGCCGCCAGCCTGATCGCCGTGGCTGTGATCGCCTTGACGCTGATCGCCTGCTCGCGGATCCCGGTGGAGAACCTGCTGGTGCTGCTGTTCCCGCTGGGGCTGGCGACGGTGCTGCTGGCGCAGTTCGCGCCATCCGGAACGGTGCAGATCATCGACGAAGAGCCGGGCATCCTTGCCCACATCCTGCTGTCGATCCTCGCCTATGGCCTGTTCACCATCGCAGTGTTCCAGGCCTTGCTGCTGCTGGTGCAGGACCACCAGCTCAAAAACAAACACCCGTCCGGGCTGATCCGCAACTTCCCGCCATTGCAAACCATGGAAAGCCTGCTGTTCGGCTTCCTCTGGGCCGGCTGGAGCCTGCTGTCGCTGTCATTGATCTCCGGCTGGTTGTTCGTCGAGAACCTGTTCGCCCAGCACCTGGTGCACAAGACCTTGCTGGCTTGCCTGGCGTGGGTGGTCTTCAGCGTGCTGCTGTGGGGCCGCAACCGCCTCGGCTGGCGTGGGCACAAAGCGATTCGCTGGACCCTGGCCGGTTTCTGCCTGCTGATGCTGGCGTACTTCGGCAGCAAGCTGGTCCGTGAATACATCCTGCATATCTGACGGACGGCCCTGATGGATACGTTGCCCGTAGCGCCGTTGTTCGCCGTGCTGGTGGTGCTGATCCTCTGGTCGGCCCTGTTCACCGCCATCGAAGCCGCCCAGCAGCATCTGTTGGCCCAGCGCACGGCCTCGCGCGCCAGTGACAAACCACTGGCGACACTGACATTCCCACTGGCCAGCCTGATCCTGTGCAATACCCTCTGTCGCACCCTGGCCGTGGTCATCGGCACCTTGCTGGCGATTTTTACCTGGCTGGAAAACGGCCCCTGGGTCGCCTGGCTCGGCACCAGCGCCGCCCTGCTGGTGCTTGCCGACTACCTGCCGCGCGCCTTGGCCACCCGCCAGCCCGAAGCGGTGCTGGCGCTGGGCAACGCCTTGCTTGGCATACCGTTGAAGATCCTCTATCCGTTTGCCTGGCTGTTGAATAGTGCCAGCCAATTGTTGCTGCGCCCCTTTGCGCGCAAAGCCAGCATGGTGCAGCAGAGCGACGACGAGATGCCCGCGCCACCGCGCAGCGAACACGAACCTGAGCACGGCAGCAGCCGACTGCACCCGATTTCCGGCATCCATGCCCTGGACAACATCACCGTCAACGATATCCTCGTGCCCCGCAGCGAGGTCGATGGGATCAACCTCGACGACCCCATCGGCGAGATCATCGAACAGCTGCGCCTGAACCGTCGCACCCGCCTGCCGGTGTTCCACAGCGACATCAACCAGGTCGAAGCGGTGCTCAACACGCGCCAGATCCGTCATTTGCTGGCGGATGCGAGCCTGACCCAAGAAGCGCTGCTGGCCGCCTCCCACGAGCCTTACTTCGTCCCTGAAAGCACGCCATTGCAGCTGCAACTGCTGAATTTCCACAAGCAGCAACGGCGCCTGGGCATGGTGGTGGACGAGTACGGCGAAGTGCTGGGCATCGTCACACTGGAAGACATCCTGGAAGAAATCGTCGGCGAATTCGAAAGCGAGCACAGCCTCGACAACCCCCACGTCCACCCCCAGCCCGATGGTCGCCTGATGATCGATGGCGCGGCGTCGATCCGCGAATTGAACAGGACCCTGGGCTGGCATCTGCCTTGCGACGGCCCCAAGACCCTCAACGGGCTGGTGACCGAAGCCCTGGAAACCATCCCCGAAAGCCCGGTGTGCCTTAAGATCGGCCGTTATCGACTGGAAATCATCGAGACCGTGGACAACCGTGTCAGCCAGGTGCTGGCGTGGCATAACAGTTCGGTGCCTGCAGTTTCCTGATTCCGGGCAAGCTCAAGGTGAAACACTGTTGTGGCGAGGGGATTTATCCCCGCTGGGTTGCGCAGCGGCCCCAAACTGTTAGTCAGCTGCCTCAGATTCGGCGCAACGTCTTTTTGGGACTGCTTCGCAGTCCAACGGGGATAAATCCCCTCGCCACAAAAGCTCGTTTCGGCGTCAACAGGTATTGTTGATTCGTTAGCCCCCTTCCTATACTCAACCCGCTTACCCAGCCCCGCCCGAACCCAGTGCCTACCCCGCACCCGACCGGTTCCGGCCAGACCATCGGCAAAATCCGCATCAGCCCTGCGACTGTTCCTACCCGAAACAGCGAAAGGGTACCCACCCACATCCCTGGGTGTTCGACCATAATAATTCGCTCCAATGGAGCACATGACTGTCAGGGATAACCGCATGACGACCGCTACCTGCAACGAGGCTGTGCCTGCCCAGCCGACCAACTCGGCCACTCGCGTGGCGACCGCGAGTTTCATCGGCACTGCCATCGAGTTCTACGACTTCTACGTCTATGCCACGGCGGCGGCCCTGGTGATCGGGCCGGTGTTCTTCCCGCAAACCTCAGGCACGGCACAGATGCTGTCGTCCTTCCTGACGTTCGGCATCGCCTTCCTTGCCCGCCCGTTGGGCTCTGCGCTGTTCGGCCACTTCGGTGACCGGATCGGGCGCAAGTCCACGCTGGTGGCGTCCCTGCTGCTGATGGGTGTGTGCACCACCCTCATCGGTGTGCTGCCCGGCTACGCCAGCATTGGCGCCTGGGCGCCGATCCTGCTGTGCGTGCTGCGTTTCGGCCAAGGCCTGGGGTTGGGCGGTGAATGGGGCGGCGCGGCGCTGCTTGCCACCGAGAACGCGCCCCAAGGCAAGCGCGCCTGGTTCGGCATGTTTCCCCAACTGGGGCCTTCCATCGGTTTCCTGGCGGCTAACGGGCTGTTCCTGACCCTGGCCATGGGCCTGGATGATGAGCAATTCCGCGCCTGGGGTTGGCGGATTCCGTTCCTGCTCAGTGCCGTGCTGGTGATCGTCGGCCTCTATGTACGGCTCAAGCTCCACGAAACCCCGGTATTCGCCAATGCCATGGCCCGCCAGGAGCGGGTAAAGGTACCGTTGGTCGAGCTGTTCAGCCAGTACTGGGCGCCAACGTTGCTGGGCGCGGCGGCGATGGTGGTGTGTTACGCGCTGTTCTATATCTCGACGGTGTTTTCCCTGAGCTACGGCGTATCCACCCTCGGCTACAGCCGCGAGACCTTCCTGGGTCTGCTGTGCTTTGCCGTGCTGTTCATGGCCGCCGCTACGCCCCTGTCGGCCTGGGCCAGCGACCGCTACGGGCGCAAGCCGGTGCTGATCGTCGGCGGCGTATTGGCGATTGCCTCGGGTTTCCTCATGGAACCCTTGCTGACCCACGGCTCGACCGGCGGCGTGGCGCTGTTCCTGTGCATCGAGCTGTTCCTGATGGGCGTGACCTTCGCCCCCATGGGCGCCTTGCTGCCGGAACTGTTCCCGACCCACGTGCGCTACACCGGCGCCTCGGCGGCCTACAACCTGGGCGGCATCGTCGGCGCCTCGGCCGCGCCGTTCTTCGCCCAGAAACTGGTGGCGATGGGTGGTTTGAGTTATGTCGGGGGCTACGTTTCAGCGGCCGCACTGCTCAGTGTGATCGCCGTGCTGTGCTTGAAGGAGTCGCGTCATAACGACTTGAACCGGGTCGCCTAGGCCGGGCCTGTGGCGAGGACTCCAGGCCTCGCCACGGGAACCTGTCGCAAGCCTGAACATCCGCCAATGAAATAACCGCTAACAATCACCCGCCATTGAAACCACCCCACACCTGCCCCATCTAAGACCCATACCCCATTGCGCAGGTGCCCCATGAGCGACCAGCACTCTACCGAAGCCACTCACGATTACGCCGATTCCGAACACATCGAACACACTTCCTCCGGCACCGGCCTGGCGCTGCCTGGCCAGAATTTGCCGGACAAGGTCTACATCATCCCGATCCACAATCGTCCGTTCTTCCCGGCCCAGGTGCTGCCGGTCATCGTCAACGAAGAACCGTGGGCCGAAACCCTGGAGCTGGTGGCCAAGTCCGACCATCACTCCCTGGCACTGTTCTTCATGGACTCGCCCCAGGAAGACCCGCGCCATTTCGACACCTCGAAACTGCCGCTATACGGCACGCTGGTGAAGGTGCACCACGCCAGCCGGGAAGGCGGCAAACTGCAATTCGTCGCCCAGGGCCTGACCCGCGTGCGTATCCGCACCTGGCTCAAGCACCATCGCCCACCGTACCTGGTGGAAGTCGAATACCCGCACCAGCCGAGCGAGCCAACCGATGAGGTCAAGGCCTACGGCATGGCGCTGATCAACGCGATCAAGGAACTGCTGCCGCTCAACCCGCTGTACAGCGAAGAGCTGAAGAACTACCTCAACCGCTTCAGCCCCAACGACCCTTCGCCGCTGACCGACTTTGCCGCCGCACTCACCTCCGCCACCGGCAATGAGCTGCAGGAAGTACTCGACTGCGTGCCCATGCTCAAGCGCATGGAAAAAGTCCTGCCGATGCTGCGCAAGGAAGTCGAGGTGGCGCGGCTGCAGAAAGAGATTTCCGCCGAGGTCAACAACAAGATCGGCGAACATCAGCGCGAGTTCTTCCTCAAGGAGCAGCTCAAGGTCATCCAGCAGGAGCTGGGGCTGACCAAGGACGACCGCAGCGCCGATATCGAGCAGTTCGAGCAGCGGCTCGAAGGCAAGGTGCTGCCGACCCAGGCGCAGAAGCGCATCGAAGAGGAAATGAACAAACTCTCGATCCTGGAAACCGGCTCGCCGGAATATGCCGTCACCCGCAATTACCTGGATTGGGCGACCTCGGTGCCGTGGGGCGTGTATGGCCAGGACAAGCTTGACCTCAAGCACGCACGCAAGGTGCTCGACCAGCACCACGCGGGCCTGGACGACATCAAGGACCGCATCCTGGAGTTCCTCGCCGTCGGCGCCTACAAAGGCGAGATCAGCGGTTCCATCGTGCTGCTGGTCGGCCCGCCGGGCGTGGGCAAGACCAGCGTCGGCAAATCCATCGCCGAATCCCTGGGGCGGCCGTTCTACCGTTTCAGCGTCGGCGGCATGCGCGACGAGGCGGAGATCAAGGGCCATCGGCGCACCTACATCGGCGCCCAGCCGGGCAAGCTGGTGCAGGCGCTGAAAGATGTCGAAGTGATGAACCCGGTGATCATGCTCGACGAAATCGACAAGATGGGCCAGAGCTACCAGGGCGACCCGGCCTCGGCCCTGCTGGAGACCCTCGACCCGGAGCAGAACGTCGAATTCCTCGACCACTACCTGGACCTGCGCCTGGACCTGTCGAAAGTACTCTTCGTCTGCACCGCCAACACCCTGGACTCGATCCCCGGCCCGCTGCTGGACCGAATGGAAGTGATCCGCCTGTCGGGTTACATCACCGAAGAAAAAGTCGCCATCGCCAAGCGTCACTTGTGGCCCAAGCAACTGGCCAAGGCTGGCGTGTCCAAGGGCAGCCTGAGTATCAACGACAGCGCCCTCAAGGCCCTGATCGACGGCTATGCCCGTGAAGCCGGGGTGCGACAGCTGGAGAAACAGCTGGGCAAACTGGTGCGCAAGGCGGTGATGAAGCTGATCGACGACCCCAAGGCCGTGATCAAGCTCGGGCCGAAGGACCTCGAGGCCTCCCTCGGCAAACCGGTATTCCGCAACGAGCAGGTGTTGTCCGGCATCGGCGTAATCACCGGCCTGGCCTGGACCAGCATGGGCGGCGCGACCTTGCCGATCGAAGCGACGCGCATCCACACCCTCAATCGCGGCTTCAAGCTGACCGGGCAACTGGGGGACGTGATGAAGGAATCGGCGGAAATCGCCCACAGCTACGTCAGTTCGCACCTGAAGCAATTTGGCGGCGATCCGAAGTTCTTTGACGAGGCCTTCGTTCACCTGCACGTACCGGAAGGCGCCACGCCCAAGGACGGCCCGAGCGCTGGCGTGACCATGGCCAGCGCGCTGCTGTCCCTGGCCCGCAACCAGCCACCGAAAAAAGGCGTGGCCATGACCGGCGAACTGACCCTCACCGGGCATGTCCTGCCGATTGGCGGGGTGCGCGAGAAGGTCATCGCGGCGCGGCGGCAGAAAATCAACGAACTGATCCTGCCGGAAGCCAACCGGGGCAACTTCGAAGAACTGCCGGACTACCTCAAGGAAGGCGTCACGGTGCACTTTGCCAAGCGGTTTGCGGATGTGGCCAAGGTGTTGTTCTGATCGTTATGTAGCGGCTGTACCGGCCTCATCGCGAGCAAGCTCGCTCCCACAAAGGAATCTTGTGAACGCCACAAGTCCCTGTGGGAGCTTGCTCGCGATGGGGCCCTGACAGACAACACAGCCCCACCTGACACACCCAGTAGCATCTTCGGTTATGCTCGCCGTTCGTCGTGAATGCCGGAGCCGTTGCCCTTATGTCCCTCACTCGCCTGCTTGTCCCCGTCAGCCTCGCTCTGTTGAGCGCCTGTGCCACGCAACCGAAACACAACGTGACCGTGGAAAGACTGAGCCAGTGCCCGGTGCGACTCAACAGTGGGCAAAACCTGATCCTGAGCTTGCCCAGCAACCCCACCACCGGTTATCGCTGGGCGGTCCAGGACTCGGCCGGTGGTGTATTGAAGGGCTTGGGGCCGGAGGTTTATCGCAACCCGGAAGACGCCGGCATCGTTGGCGCCGCAGGTGTTTCGACCTGGCGCTTCCAGGCGTTCAGCGCCGGCACCGGGCGCTTGCGCCTGACCTATCAACAGCCCTGGGCCCCGGAAGTGCCGCCCGTGGAAACCTTTGACTGCGCCATTTCGGTGAATTGACCGTGGGCTGGCTGATCCTGGCACTGATGGGCACCGTCACCTACCTGTACGGCCTGACCGTGCACGCCACACTCTTGTGCCTGCTGGTCAAGCCCATGCCGGTCCTGGCCCTGCTCGGCTGGCTGCACGATGCGCCGCCCAGTGACTATCGGCGCTGGGTCAGCCTCGGGCTGATTTTCTCGCTGGTGGGCGACGTGTTGCTGGCCTGGCCGGGGGACCTGTTCGTGTTCGGCCTCGGCGCGTTTCTGCTGGCGCACCTGGCCTACCTGAAAGCCTACCTCAGCGACTGCCGCCGCCCGGCGCTGCTGCCATTGGCCCTTGCCTTGGGTATCGGCGCGATGTTGTTGGGAGTCCTGGTGTCGAACGGCCTAGGGTCGTTGCTGGTGCCGGTGATTGTCTACGGCCTGGTCATCAGCACCATGCTCTGGCGGGCGTTGGCACGACTGGGCACGAACGTGCCCAAGCGTTCGGCCTGGCTGGCCGCCGCCGGGGCGCTGGCGTTTGTGTTCTCCGACAGCCTGATCGGCATCGACCGGTTCGTCTCGCCCTTCCAGGCTGCGCCATACCTGATCATCGTCAGCTATTGGCTGGGCCAATGGGGCATTACAGCGTCGGCGTTCGCCCGAAAGCCACACTGAGCCAAATAATGTGGGAGCGAGCTCGCAATAGCGGTCTGTCAGTCAACATTATGGCCGGCTGAACCATCGCCATCGCGAGCAAGCTCGCTACCACAGGTTTTTTGGTTAAAATGCCGGCCTTTTCACCACCCATTCCGCTGGAACCGCCGTGAGCAAAGAGCCCGACCGCCTATTCGCCCAACCCCTGGCCCAAGTGCCGGACTTCGCCTTCAACGAGGACGTGGTGCGGGTGTTTCCGGACATGATCAAGCGTTCGGTGCCGGGTTACCCGACCATCGTCGAAAACCTCGGCGTGCTCGCCGCGCAATTCGCCCAGCCAGGCAGCGTGCTCTACGACCTGGGCTCGTCCCTGGGCGCCGTGACCCAGGCCCTGCGCCGCCACGTGCGCACCGACGGTTGCCGGGTAATCGCGGTGGATAACTCGGCGGCCATGGTCGAGCGCTGCCGCGAATACCTCAACGGCCAGGACTCGATGTTCCAGGAGCTGCTGCCGGTGGAAGTGATCGAAGGCGACATCCTCGCCCTGACGTTCCAGCCGACCTCGGTGGTGGCACTGAACTTCACCCTGCAATTCATCGCGCCGGACCAGCGCACCGCACTGTTAAGCCGCATCCGCCAGTCGTTGCTGCCCGGTGGCGCCCTGATTCTCTCGGAAAAGCTGCGCTTCAACGATGCAGAGGAACACGCCCTGCTCACCGACCTGCACGTGGCGTTCAAGCGCGCCAACGGCTACAGCGAGCTGGAAATTGCCCAGAAACGCAGCGCCATCGAAAACGTCATGAAGCCCGACAGCCTCGAAGAACACCGCGAACGCCTGCTCGCGGCCGGGTTTTCGAAAGTCGTGCCGTGGTTCCAGTGTCTTAACTTCGCCTCGTTGATTGCCCTGCCATGATCGATCTGTCCCCCCTCGCCCGCCATCTGGCCGGCACGCCCCTGGCCGATTGGGCCGCGACGCTGCAGACGCAACTCGACAGCAAGATGGAAAAGGGCCACGGCGACCTGGAGCGTTGGCAAAGCGCCCTCGATGCGCTGCCGGCCTTGCAACCCACCACCGTCGATCTGCTGAATGGCCTGACGCTCGACACCGATTGTTCCGACGAAACCCGCGCGCAGATGCGTACCGCGTTGATGGGCTTGTCGCCATGGCGCAAAGGACCTTTTGACCTGTTTGGCGTGCACGTAGACACCGAATGGCGCTCGGACTGGAAGTGGTCACGGGTGGCCCCGCACCTGGACCTGAAAGGCAAGCGCATCCTCGATGTGGGCTGCGGCAACGGCTACTACATGTGGCGGATGCTCGGTGCCGGGGCTGACACGGTGATCGGCGTCGACCCCAACTGGCTGTTCTTCTGCCAGTTCCAGGCGGTACAGCGCTACCTGTCGCAGCCCAACGCCTGGCACCTGCCGTTTCCATTCGAAGCCTTGCCGCCGGAGCTGGAAGGCTTCGACACGGTGTTTTCCATGGGTGTGTTCTACCACCGACGCTCGCCGATCGAACATCTGCTGGCGCTCAAGGACTGTCTGGTCAAGGGCGGCGAACTGGTGCTCGAAACCCTGGTGATCGAGGGCGACGAACATCAGGTGCTGGTGCCCGAGGATCGCTACGCACAGATGCGCAACGTGTGGTTTCTGCCGTCGGTCCCGGCCCTGGAGCGCTGGCTGCGCCGCGCCGGGTTCAGCGATGTGCGTTGTGTGGACGTGAGCCTGACCACCGTAGAGGAACAGCGCAGCACCGAGTGGATGAAGTATCAATCACTGAACGACTTCCTCGATCCCGCCGACCACAGCAAAACCATCGAAGGATTGCCGGCGCCGATGCGGGCGGTGATTGTGGCGCGTAAGTAAATAGCCCCGCCTTATTGGAGGCCATGCTGTTCACTGGAGATGATCAGAGTCACTGTGGCGAGGGAGCTTGCTCCCGCTGGGCTGCGCAGCAGCCCCTCTCAAGCTCACTCAATCACCATGATCCACCGCGTCGCCGGGCTCCAGGGCCGCTGCGCGCCCCAGCGGGAGCAAGCTCCCTCGCCACGGGGTTATGTGTTCAATCTTGCGACTTGGCTCTTCGCGCCCTGAAGAACTCGCTCAACACCGCACTGCACTCCTCGGCCAGCACGCCCCCTTCATACATCACCCGATGGTTCAGGAAACCCTGGCTGAAGAACTGCCCCTGGCTCTGCACGATGCCAGCCTTGGGCTCCAGGGCGCCATAGACGACCCGGGCGATACGCGAATGGACGATGAGGCCAGCGCACATGCTGCAGGGCTCCAGCGTCACATACAGCGTACTGCCGGGCAGGCGATAGTTGCTCACCGCCTGGGCGGCAGCGCGGATGGCGACCATTTCCGCGTGGGCACTGGGGTCGTGGCCACTGATCGGGCAGTTGAAACCGCGTCCGATGATCTCGCCGTCCTGCACCAGCACCGCGCCCACGGGCACTTCGCCCAGGGCTGCGCCTTCTGCGGCAAGGGCCAAGGCTTCGCGCATGAAGTCCTGGTCGCGGCTACGGTCGATGATTTTGGCGGGACGAATCTGACGCATCACGCCACCTCGATGGCGGCCATCAGGCCGGTTTCCATGTGGTCGATCACATGGCAGTGGAACATCCACACGCCTGGATTATCCGCCACCAGCGCCACCTGCGCCCGCTCGTTCTTGCCCAGCAGGTAAGTGTCGGTGAAATACGGCACGACCTTGTGCCGGTTCGACGCGATCACCTTGAAGCTCATGCCGTGCAAATGGATCGGGTGCTGGTACTGGGTCATGTTCTTCAATTCGAAAATGTAGCTCTGGCCTTTCTTCAGCGTGGCGATCGGCCGGTCGGCGCAGGTCTTGTCGGTGATGTCCCAGGCCTTGCCGTTGATTTGCCACAGGCTCGGCGGCTTGCCGTTGTCGACGTTGACCGACACCGAACCGACCCATTCGAAATTGAAGTTGAGTTTCTCGGCATTGGCCAGGTCCGGCTCGGACACCGGGTTGGCCGGCAGGGCCGGCGGCCATTGGCCCGGCGCATCCGTGTTGGCCACCGAGCGCAGCGTCCCCAAGCGAACCGGGCCATTGCGCAACGACAACTCTTCGCCGGCTGGCGGCGCCTTGATCGCCAGGCAAATGCGCATGCCCGGGCCAAGCCAGTATTCCTTGCCCAACGGGCGCGGTTCGATGGGGTTGCCGTCCAGCGCATAGATCTGCGCTTCAACGCCTGGGATGTTGATGCGGTAGGTCAGGGTGTTGTCCAGGTTGAGCAAGCGCACCCGGGTGATCTGCCCGGCCGGCAGGTCGATCACCGCCTGCGGCACACCGTTGATGGTCGCCAGCCGCCCGGCCGTGCCGCCACGCGCCGCCTCACGGGGAATGCTGAACTCCACGAACTGGCCTTGCTCATCCACATGCCAGCTCTTGAGGCTCAGGGTCTGTTCATACTTGAAGCCAGTCGGCTCACGCTCTTCGACGATCAATGGTCCCACCAGCCCACGCCCGAGCTCTTCGCTGCTGTTGACGTGAGGGTGGTACCAGTAACTGCCGGCGTCCGGCACACGGAATTTGTAGTCGAAATACTCGCCCGGCAGCACCGGCAGTTGCGAGACATACGGCACGCCGTCCATCTCCAGCGGTAAACGGATACCGTGCCAGTGAATGGTGGTGGCGACCGGCAGATGATTGATGAAGCGCACCCGCAGCCACTCGCCCTGGCGCACCCGCAGTTCGGTGCCCGGCGCCGAGGGGCCAAACGCCCAGGCCTGGGTCTTGTGCCCGGCCACCAGTTCCACGTCCAGCGGTGCGGCGATCAGTTCATAGTCGTGACCGGCCTCGGCATCGGCGCGCTTGCCCAGCCAATACCGCGATGCGCCCCCCGCGCCTACGCCAACGACAACAAGACCGGCCAGGCCACCGAGTATTTGGCGACGGGAAAAGGACATGAACGCAACCACCTATTGAATCTGCGGCGAACCGGGAGGCCCGCAAAAGGCGAATACGATACACCCGCAGATGAGAAACAGTAAGGCCAGCGAAAATGAAACAAACAAAATGAAAAACCCGGGGGAAGTTATCCACAGGGTTTTTCAGTGAGCATCGCGACGTCGCCAGTCGCCCTTCGGTTCAGGTCGGCAAACCAGTGATCAAATGCACCACGCCGTTGTCCAGAGTCATCACACCGGTCACTCCCGCCGCGCTCAACGCCGGACGGTCGATCCGCGCCACATCTTGCAACTCCACTCGCAACCGCGTCAGCGCCACGGGTTGATGGTGCTTGAGGTTATCCGCGCCACCCAGCGCGACGACGATGGCCGGGGAAAGCTCATCAAGCGCTGTCGCTGGCCTGGGCTCTTCCGGTACCAGGTCCGGGGTCAGGGCTTTCCAGAATGCCTGTTGCAGTTTGTCGAACATGTTCAATGCTCCATGACCAGGGTGGCCGAACTGGCCGTGGATAAATGTCTGCGCAAGAGGTCGCGCACCTGCTCGGCGCTTTCCTGGGCCAAGGCCTGTTGGGCCAGCGTGCGGCATTCACTCAGATCCCATTCACGCACGCAGGCCTTGATGGCCGGAATCAGCGGCACGCTGACCGATAGCTCATCCACGCCCAGCCCCAGCAACACCGGTACCGCCAAGGTTTCCGATGCCAGCGCGCCACATACTCCGACCCATTTGCCATGGGCGTGAGCGGCCTCGACTGTCCGGGCGATCAGGCGCAATACCGACGGATGCAGTCCATCGGCCTGGCTGGCCAAGCGCGGGTGGTCGCGGTCCATGGCCAGGGTGTACTGGGTCAAGTCGTTGGTCCCGATGGAGAAGAAATCCACTTCGGGAGCAAACAGGTCGGCCATCAGGGCCGCCGCCGGGACTTCGATCATGATGCCAAGCTTCGGCGCTTGCGACAGGCCCAGGTTGCGCACCTCTTCATTGAGGATCTGCCGCGCTTGCCGCAACTCCGACAGTTGCGTGACCATTGGCAACATGATGTGCAACCGCGCCAGCCCTGAACAGGCGAGGATTGCCCGGAACTGTTCGCGCAATAACTGCGGTCGCTCCAGGCACAGGCGAATACCACGCATGCCCAGGAACGGGTTGGCCTCCCGGGCCATCGGCACATAGGCCAGCGGCTTGTCCCCGCCCACGTCCAGGGTACGCACCACCAGATTGCGCTCTGCCCCCAGGGCCCGGGCGACGGCGCTATACAGGAGCGCTTGCTCGTCGTGTCCCGGTGGATGGGCGCGATCCAGGTAAAGCAGTTCGGAGCGCAACAGCCCCACCCCTTCGCCCCCCAGGGTCATGGCCTGCTCCACATCCCGAAGCGAGCCGACATTGGCAGTGATCTCGACTCGGTGACCGTCAAGGGTACGGGCCGCCTGGGCCGATTGCTCGAGGTCGCGCCGCTGTCGTCGCAACTGTCGGTCACGGGAGGCCTGGAGTTGCTCAATCCGCGCCGCGTCTGGATTCAAATGCAGTTCGCCGCTGTCGGCATCCAGCAACACCGGGGTGCCGTTGGCAAGGGTCAGTACCTGCTCAGGCACGCCACACAACGACGGCAGGCCCAGCGCACGGGCCAGGATCGCCACATGGCTGGTAGCACCGCCACCCACCGTGACGAAACCGGCGATTCGCGAGGTGTCCAGGTTGGCGGTCTGGGACGGCGTCAACTGCGCGGTCACCAGGATCGACTGCTCGGGCAGATCCCAGGCGTGGTCCCGCACGCCGAGAATCAGCTTGAGGACCCGATGCCCGACATCGGACAGATCCGTCGCGCGCTCGGCCAGCAAGGCACTGCCCGATTGCTGGAACTGCGTGGCGGTCGCCTCGGTCGCGGTTTTCCAGGCAAAGGCCGCACTCTTGCCTTCGACGATCAAATCCCGAGCCTGCTCCAGCAAGGTGGGGTCTTCCAGCAGCTCCTGATGAGCGCCAAAAATCTGCGCCTGGACGCTGCCCGCGCCCTCGTTCTGCAGTGCCTTCAATGCCTGGTTCGCCTGGTTCAACGCCTGGTCCAGGAGGGCCTGCTCGGTCTCGATTCCCGCGCCTGGCTCTTGCACTTCCAACGCCTGGGTCGCGATCTGCACCACCACACCCGACACCGAGCCCGGCGAGGCACACACGCCTTGCCAGCGCTCAGGCGTGGGCGATTCGACACACATGGGCACTTCTGGCGTCGGCTGCGCCTGGACGGATTCACCGCAGCCCGCCAACAATAGTTGCGTCAGTGCCTCGAGCGCCTGTTCGGCCTGTGGACCGGCGGCACTGAGCTGCAAACTGTCGCCCTTGACCGTCTGCAACGCCATGATCGCCACCAGGGACTTGGCATTGGCGCTGGCCTGCTGCTTGTGCAGGCAGATGTTCGCCTCAAAGCCTTTGGCCGCCTGGGCGAACACCGCAGCGGGGCGCGCATGCAGACCGCTGTCATTAGGCAGGATCAGCGGCTTGGAAAACAGCACCGAGCCCTGTTGCGTCTGCGCGTCCTGCCCTGGCGTCCCTTGACTCACCTGCAGCAACGGCTGACCGCTTTCCACCCAGGACGACTGGGCCGGTATCAGGCTGAAGTCTTCGCCAGTGACCACCAGCATCAACGTCAACAGACTGCGCGCGTGCAAGGCGATGTAGTCGGCATCGAAATCGATCAGCGGTTGCCCGGCCTCGACTCGTTGACCTATTTCTACTCGGGAAGTAAAGCCCTTGCCCGCCAGGTTCACCGTATCCAGGCCGATGTGCATCAACACCTGAACACCGTTGTCACTGGTGACACTCACTGCGTGGGCGCTGTCCTGGAGCGTGCCGACGACACCGGAGAGCGGCGCACAAAGGGTCTGCGACGTCGGATCGATACAGATTCCATCCCCCACGACACGATTGGAGAAGACCGGGTCCGGCACCTTGTCCAGGGGCATCAAGACCCCGGACAACGGTGCGAGCAATTGCAAAGGTTGCGTTGTGTTCATGACATCACCTGCTGCTGTCTGTTCTTTTGGCATCGCGGGCAGAGCGCGTTCACCGACCCGCGTCACACGGGTCATTTCCACCAGTACTCAACCTGCACGCCCACGTTGGAACCATGCCGCGTGCCGCCAAATGCACCGGTGTCGGACAGCGCCGAACCGGCCGCCAGTTCATTGGCTGCGCGCTGGGCCGCCGCGTTCCAGCTGGCGTAGGTGTAATACAGTCGTATTTCCGGGCGAGCCCAGAATTCCGGGCCCTTGGGCGACCAGGTAGGGGCAAAGGTGAATTTGCTCAGCTTGCGTGTTCCATCGCTGGCCTGCACTTGGTCATGGCCCAGTTCGGTCACCAACTTGAACTGATCGGTGATGGCGTAGGCCGGGCGAACCCCCAACGACAGCCAGTCCTGATCGACGCCATCAGGGCGAATGTCCTTCTGGTACACCGCCTGTACTTGCCCGCCGAAACGCGGCGTGACCTGCCAATCGAAAAACTCCACCAGACGATAGCTCTTGTTGCTGTCGTCCAGTCCGGTATCGCCGGTATAACCCAGTCCTGTGCCGGGCCCCTCACCGTATTGCAAGGCCAGTTTATTCTTGCCGCCAAGGAAGTCCTGCTGCACATGCTGGGCGGTCAAGGCCCAGCCGCGATGAGCACCGCGACGATTCGCCTGGTCGATGAAGCTTACGCCGAACTCCAGCTCGCCACCGGGGTTGGTGTCGAAGCCGCCCACGTTGAAATCATGCCGGTTGACTGGGTCTTTCTGGTACAGGTTGTCCTTGCGCGAAAAGGCGTAGCTGTATTTCAGCCCGCCGATCAACACATCCTCGATTCCGGCCCCAGTGGCGCTCTGGTTCCAGTAGTAGAAATCGGAAATATGGATGTCGTTACGCTTGTAGTAACGCCGACCGGCCCATAGCGAGCCTCCGTTCAGGCTGGGCATGTTCGACCACTGGGCATACATCTGCGGCATCCGCGCCGCGCCGTTTTCGCCCCGGAACGTCGGCGTGCGGTCGTAGCGGTTGTACAGCGACGCCATGCCATCCACGCTCAGTACCGAACCGTCGTCGAGGGTGAAAAGATCCTGGCGCAGCTCCAGTTCGCCATATTGTTCGCACTCGTTGCCCAATCGGTATTTGCTTTGCGCCCCGGGTAACTGGAAACAGGATTGGGAGCGGCCATTGGTGGCGCTGCCGACGCCGCTGCGCAGGTAGCCGGAGAACTCCAGGGCCTGGGCGGGGAATGGCAATGTCAGGCAGATACAAGACACCGCAAGTCCACGATTTATTGTTGTTTTCATTACCGCTCCTTCTTTTTATTGTTTTTTGATGCACTTCAATCGCCCTTCGCCTGCCAACGAATGGGCGACAAAGGGCACACGGTGCGTCGAGCGCAACGTGGTCGCTATCAGGCAATGCCTGGGTCAGAAATGACGTTTATTCAGTCGCTCAGGTGCAGCACGAACGACTCGTAGGGACGTAGGAACAATCGTCGCTCACGGTGTTGGCGGTCGTAGTTGCCGATCACCCATCGTTGCCTCGTGTCGGCGCAGAGAATTCCTTCCGGCAACTGGACGTCGCAGTCGCCACCGTAAAAGTGGCTGACCACTAGCAGGCGCTCGCCCTGGCCTTCGCGCAGGTACGCCCACACCTGGGGATGCTCGGGCAGCAGCAGGCGATAGACCCCGTCCTGGATCAAGGCCTCGCTGCGGCGCAAGGCAATCAGCTGACGGTAGTAATGCAGCACCGAGGTCGAGTCTTGCAGTTGCTGCTCGACATTGATGAAGGCCGCGTTGGCAGGTACGTCGATCCAGGGTTCGGCACGGCTGAAACCCGCATTCGGCCCGGCACTCCATTGCATCGGCGTACGCCCGTTGTCACGGGACTTCTGCATGATCGGCGCCATGGCGTCGGCTTCAGGCATGCCGGCGTTGCGCTGGAGGCGATAGATGTTCAGGGTTTCCACATCGCGGTATTGATCGATGTGATCGAAGCCCGGATTGGTCATCCCCAGCTCCTCGCCCTGGTACACGAAAGGCGTGCCCTGCAGAAAGTGCAGCGCAGTGGCGAGCATCTTCGCCGAGACCACCCGATACTCTCCGTCATGCCCGAAACGCGACACCACCCGCGGCTGATCGTGGTTACACCAGAACAATGCGTTCCAGCCGCCACCGGCCTGCATGCCGGTCTGCCAGTCGGACAGGATGCGCTTGAGCTCGAAAAAGTCGAAGTCGGCCCGCACCCACTTCTGCAGGTTCGGATAGTCCACCTTCAAGTGATGGAAATTGAAGGTCATCGACAACTCCCGTGAGGCCGGGCACGAGTAGCGAACGCAGTGTTCAAGGCTGGTGGACGACATCTCGCCAACGTTGATCAGGTCGAAACCCTCAAAGACCTCTTGGTGCATTTCCTGTAGATAGCGGTGCACGTTGGGGCCGTCGGTATAGAAGCGGCGGCCATCGGTGTGATCGTCAGGAAAATCGGCCGGCTTGGAGATCAGGTTGATCACATCGAGACGGAAGCCCCCCACGCCCTTGTCCCGCCAGAAGCGCATCATCTTGAACACTTCGGCGCGCACCTGAGGGTTGTCCCAGTTCAGGTCGGCCTGGGTGTGGTCGAACAGATGCAGGTAATACTGGCCGGTCTGTGCTTCGTACTCCCAGGCCGAGCCACCAAATTTGGATTCCCAACTGTTGGGCTGGTCGCGCCAGATATAGAAATCGCGATACGGGTTGTCGAGGCTGCTGCGAGCGGCCTGGAACCAGGGATGCTCGATAGAGGTGTGGTTGACCACGATATCGAGCATCAGCTTGATACCGCGCCTGTGGGCTTCGGCGATCAGCAATTCACAATCGGCCATGGTGCCGTAGCTGGGGTCAATGGCGTAGTAATCGCTGATGTCGTAGCCATTGTCCCGTTGCGGCGAACGCAGGAACGGGGTGAGCCACAGGTAATCCACACCCAGCCAGTGCAGGTAGTCGAGCTTGTCCACGACGCCCAGCAAATCGCCGGTGGCCTGGCCACCATGGCTGTAGAAACTCTTCGGATAAATCTGGTAGATCACTGAACGTTGCCAATCTTGCATGGCGAGATTCCTTCAGTCTGTTGGGTACCAAACCGGGAGGCCTCATCGCGGGCCAGCCCGGATCCCACGAGTGTCAGGCGACGCGATACCCCGGCCGGACGATCTTCATGCTCAATGCACAGGTCAGGGCAAAGGGCACGCTCATGGCGATGGCCATGCCGATCACGAACATGGGTATGGCGTCGGGAACGATCGAGATGAAACCCGGCAAGCCTCCCACGCCAATGGCCGAGGCCTTGATCTTGTTCAACGAGAGGAAAATACAGCCCAGGGCCGAGCCGGCCAGGGCGCAATAAAAGGGGAACTTGTAACGCAGGTTGACCCCGAACATCGCCGGCTCCGTGATGCCGAAGTAAGCGGAAATCGCCGAGGTGGACGCCATGCTCTTGTCCCGGGCATTGCGGGTCATGTAGAACACCGCCAGCGCCGCACTGCCCTGGGCCAGGTTGGACATGACGATCATCGGCCAGATAAAGGTCCCGCCCTGGGTCGAGATCAACTGAAGGTCCACTGCCAGGAACATGTGGTGCATGCCGGTGACCACCAGCGGCGCATAGAGCAGGCCAAAGATCGCCCCGCCAATCACCGGCGCCAGGTCGAACAGCGCCACCATGCCCTCGGTGATCAGGATCCCCAGGTGCCGGGTGACCGGACCGATGATGGCGAGGGCCAGCACTCCGGTAACCACGATGGTGGTGATGGGTATCACCAGCAGTTGGATCGCGTTGGGCACCCTGGCACGCAACCCTTTCTCGATCACGCTCATGACATAGGCCGCCAGCAGGATCGGCAGAATCTGCCCCTGGTAGCCGACTTTTTCGATCCGGAACCAACCGAAGATATCGAAATAGGGCAGGCTCTGGCCGTCCAGCCCCGCCACGGCCTTGCCGTAGTTCCAGGCGTTGAGCAGGTCCGGGTGAACCAGCATCAGGCCCAGCACGATGCCGAGGATTTCACTGCCACCAAAACGCTTGGCTGCCGACCAACCCACCAGGGCCGGCAGAAAGACGAAGGAGGTGTTGGCCATCAGGTTGATCAGGCTCCAGACACCGTCCAGGTTCGGATACGCATCGAGCAACGTCTGGCCGGCAATGAACATGCCCTTGGCCCCCAGCAGGTTGTTGACGCCCATCAACAGGCCGGCGATCACCAAGGCGGGCAGGATCGGCATGAACACGTCGGAAAGCACCCGTACCAGGCGCTGCATGCCGTTGCCCTTCTGCGCGCCCTGGCGCTTGACGTCGGCAATGGTCGCGGCGGCCAGGCCCGTCAGTTCCCGCAGAGCGGCGTAGACCTTTTCCACTTCGCCCGGCCCGATGACCACCTGGAACAGCCCGCCGGTAAAAAACGAGCCCTTGACCAGGTCGATCTGGTTCAGCGTGGCGCTGTTCACCCGGGCGGCATCCTTGAGGGACAGGCGCAGGCGCGTCACGCAATGGGCGGCCTGCTCGATATTGTCGACGCCACCAAGGCTTTGCAGCAGCTCACTGGCGATTTTGGAGTAGTCATGGCTCATGCTTTTTTCTTCCGCGTCATTCTTGTTATTGAGAGTCGACAGCACGTGGAAGGGAAAGTACTCGTCTGTACGAGTTAAATCAACAACTCGTACAGACGAGTTTCGAATTTGTTTATGATGCCACCTGACAAAACAGGAAACGTCCTACGCTACTGTCATCAAATAATGACAGCCGAATGGACAAATCCCCCACTTGGCCCTTAAGGTTCCGCCCCGGTGAACAGTGCGGTACAGAGCCCTCTCCATGAGTAAATACAACCGGATCTACAACGATCTGCTGACCAGCATTACCACCGAACGCCTGGAGCGTGGCGCCCGCTTGCCTTCGGAAACCGAACTGATGGACAGCTACCAGGCCAGTCGCGGCACCGTGCGCAAGGCGATCGAACAGCTTCAGGAACGTGGTTTTGCCCAGAAGGTCCACGGCAAGGGCACCTTCGTGCTGTCGACCTCCCCCATCGAATTCCAGCTCGGCGGCATCGTCAGCTTCCAGGAGACCTACCCGCGCCTGGGCGACGACGTCAGCACCGATGTGGTCGAGTTCACTCAACTGCCGTTGGAAGGCGCCTTGCTCGAGCACATCAAGGCACCCGTCGGCAGCCAGGTGACGCGCATCAAGCGGGTACGGCGAATCGACGGCAAACGGGTGATCCTGGACATCAACCATTTCGTCAGCGACGTGATCCCCGGCCTGACCCGCGACATCGCCGAGCGCTCGATCTATGCCTTCATCGAACAGACCCTGCAGCTGCAAATCGCCTATGCCCAGCGCACCATCGAAGCGATTCGCTGCGGCAAGGACGACCAGCAACACCTGGACCTCGACGGCCAGAGCCACGTCATCGTGGTCAGCAACCAGACCTTTCTCCAGGACGGCCGACAGTTCGAGTACACCGAATCGCGGCATACCCTGGATAAGTTTTATTTTTCGGATGTGGCGCGGCGTTGAACACAAAAAGCCGCGTGGGTACGGGTTAACTTATTGCGCGATAGGCACGTCACAACGAAAAAATTGCCAGCCGAGAATCGAGCTGGTTTCAAGATATGTGTTTGCATGACAAGCAGAACCCACCATCCGTACAATGCCTGCGTGGCTATGGAACACCTTCCTTCTAACCTCCTATGATCTAGGGGTTCCGCTCTCCACACCGCGCCTGCTTCTTGCAGGCGTTTTTACATCGACTGCAAACGTGACGCTGCAGCTCACTCACAACGGCGGCCAAGGGAGAACATCAAGCATGAATCAGGAGCTGTTCCTGCGTCGCCGTACCAAGGTTCACGTCCCTACTGGTACCGGCGGAGCCACACGCGCTCAGGTCGCGTCGGCTGTCCGGGAAGTCGCGGCGTTCCGATGCGTGCTATCGGAGTCACTGATCGAGCGAATCGGCATGCTCTCGGCGGCAGAACTCACGCACTGGCTGCACGACGTTGTCGGAGTGCTTCGACGGCAGACCGGCGCCCATGTGCACCACCAGCCGTTTTATCCTGACTTCCCAGAGCAAGTTCTTAAGGCCTCAGAGGCGGAGTTGTACCTTACCGCCGTCATTCACTACCTCACCCTTCGGCGTTTGCCGCCGAGCGAACACGCTCGACCTGTGATGCTTGAAGGAAACTTCATATCCCGAGTTATCGAACTGGGCAGCGTCTCTGAGTTTGAGTCATTGCTCGAGCCGCTGGTTTCATCGCGCACCTCGCTCTCCGAAGAGGAAACAGCCGATGTCGCCTGGTTTATCCGAGCGTACAAAAGCGACGTATTTCGTCTGCTGCCGGAGGCTGTCCCGTTCCGTGAGATTCGCGCACTGGTTGGCGGCGCACTGCTCCTGCATGTAGCCGGCGATGCACGGGTGGACGCATTCTTGGAGCAAAACGTCGAAACGGCGACAGACGTGCTACGGCTGGCGGTCGCGCTGAGTGGAGGCGACGTGTCGCTGACGACAGCTTCGACACGTTTCACAGCGATGAAGCGCGCGACGCGCCGTCTGCTGTTACGCCTACTCGATCGCGCATCCAACGCTGGGGAGGATGTGGCGCGTCATGCCGAACGCTGGAAACGCCTGGCCGAAGTACTGCATCCGGGGGAGTACGCCGATAAGTATCCACGAGCACTCGCGGCCATCACGGCAGCGCGCCGCAACGATCCGCCGGCCTCGTTTGGATCACGTGTCGAAACAATGCTTGCCCTGCGTCAGATCGACGCGCTTACGCCCTTATTGCAGGATCGCCCCGGTGAATTCGCACGACGACTGGATGTGACCTTGCGCCGCGCGACCGAAGCAGACGCTGTACTCGACGCGTTCGAGGCCGTCGCGACACAAGTGTCCACACCTATCCTGCTGCAGGCACTGGCCCAAGTACGAGCCCCGCGCCCCCTGCCTCTGCGGGCCTTCACGCCGAAAGGCGCATTGGCCAAGGTCTACGGCATCGAGGATCGACGTGAACCTCTCGCACCCGAGGTGTTGGCACGTGCAGCCCGAATCTGCCAGGACGCTCTCGTAACACGTTTTGCGTCGCTGCCGCCGCTAGGCCGCTGTTTCATCGACCCCGCCCTGCGCGACTACAGGGTGCCGCTGGCACAACGTGCCGCATCGAAGTCGCTACGTACGCTGGTGCGAGGCAGCCAGATACCTATGCCTGACACGCGTTTCATTCGCCTGTTCCTGTGGTGGAAAAACGGTCGTGAACGCACGGACATCGACTTGTCCGCCGCATTTTTCGACGCCAACTTCGTGTTCACACAAACTGTCGCGTATTACAACCTGAAGGGGGTTGGTGGCTACCACAGCGGCGACATCGTCGACGCGCCCCACGGGGCTTCCGAGTTCATCGATCTCGACCTTGATGCCCTCGTCGAGAAGGGTATCCGCTACGTTGTCACGTCTATCAACTCATTCACCGAGCAATCGTACTGCGATCTTCCCGAGTGCTTCGCTGGCTGGATGGCCCGTGCCGACGTGGCATCGGGTGAAGTGTTCGAACCGCGATCCGTGATCGACCGTCTTGATATCGCATCCGATACCGGGATCTGTCTGCCATTCGTGATGGACTTGCAGGAGCGGCGCGTGATTTGGGCCGATCTGGGGCTCACATCATCGCCGCGGTGGAACAACGTTCAGAACAACCTGAGTGGGATATCGTTGATGCTACAGGCCCTCGTGCACACACCTCGTCCGGATTTGGAGACGCTGTTCGATTTACATGCACGAGCACGAGGAGAACGGGTAGCTTCGCCGCAACAGGCACAGGCGGTATTTGCGCCTAATCAAGGGATAACGCCGTTCGATACGGATTTGATTCGATCACAGTTTCTCTAATACCTAAGCCAGCCTTTTGGCATTGGCCAAAACCCTTTCCTACGGCCCTCCGAACCTCGCGCTGCATGGTACGTGCTGCTTCCTTTTTTCCTAGCTCATTATTTGCCCAGGTTAAGCCCTATATTTTTGATCGTTGCGCCGCCTTTCTGTAGCACTCTCGCATCATCCGATATCACGCTGTAGTACCCCGGCGGAATATCACATGTGAGAACACCACCACACTGAGGGCAGACTGGCTTGGCCAGAACTGCAATATCAGACGGAATGTCGTCAGGCCACCAAACCTTTTGACAGCTCCCGAGACATGCGTGAGTTGGCGAGCCTTGATTAGCGCTATAGATCAAATGTCCTTTCGTTTTTACGATTTGCATTCAACTTTCCCTATGCATCCGGATCAGGAGCCCAGCCCCGCTTAGCACGTAAGCGTCCGCCCGGCACCCTCTTGTGGATCAGGTCTTCACCTGTTTCTTCAGCCACTGGTTGACCCAATCGCAGTCAAACGCTGTCGGATCAAATCCATCATCCCCATACCACTCCGACATTTCTTCATGTTCGGGATGATTCGGATCCGCCAACGCCGCCAGAAACGTTTCATATCCAGGCGCACCGCCAATATCTTCCGGCGGGCGTCGATTGGCCCCATCAATGCAACACGGCACCTGCGGAAAAATAATTGCGGGCAAGGTTTTCTCGACTTTGATGCGCAGCTCCCAGTTGTCGCCAAAGTCATAGACATAACGAAACGTCTTCTTGCCATACAACACGTTGATCAGCTTTTTACGCTGCTCGGAAATCACCGGCGGACCCCAATCCGGGTCAGGCACGCCGTAACTTTCACCATCAATTTCAAACTCATGCAGATGCGTGTCACTCCAGCCAAACACAGCCTGGATCACCTGATGCAACTTGCTCAAGGTGATGTTTTCAGGCACTGCAACTCGACGCCAGATCGAAGGTTTTATCCATTTAAATTCGATGTGCAGAATCAGGACTTGGTCGGATTTAATCACGGACAGAGGAGTCGTCTTTGGCATGGGTCAAGCAGCCTCGCAGTGTTCGAGGGGGTTAAGGGAAACGTTCCAGGGAGTTGATCAGAAAAGTCATGACCCGCATGTTACTGAATTTGTTTAGTGCGGCAAGTCAGACCGCAAGGACGGGTGCTGTACGAATTGGCCTGGGTCAATCAACGCCCTCCACAGTATCGACAGCTGCGCACTCGTCAGCGAAACACTGCGCTGTTTGCTTGCGGCCAAACAAAGCGCCCTTGTTCCAACTGCCTGCAAAGCAGGCACAAACCGTCGCCATCTCACCCAACAATTTGATCCAATCGCCGTGTCACCCATAAAAGACGAAGATTACGGAGCTTGGCAGGAAGGGTTTCAGCGGTCGACGGGCTTTCCAGGGCGATACCGATCAATCACGCCAGCACCCACTCCACCGTCCTCTGCAAACGCCCGCGAGACGGCATCAACGATTTCGGCCCAGACCCCGACCTGTTGCAGCACGGGCATTTCCTTGGCAAGCACATTGCTCAACTCGCCGCGATTCTGCTCAATTGAGCGCAGCACCCGATCCGCCTGTTGGTCGGGCATCTCGACCACCTCCTTCAGCATCGCGCGGGCACGCGCATGGCTGCGCAGATAACGAGACTCTTCGCGCATCTGCTCGGTCAAAGTCCGGCCAATGATATTGGCCAGAAACACGGTATGAGGTCCGAGATCCGGATAACGCCACAGCGATCGGGCTTGGTCAGCGCCCTGAAAAGAGAAGTTCGACACGACACCATCTGGATAGGTCGTCTGTCTGGACTCGAAGACTACTCGCTCGCGTACAGCCTGCATAAGCGGCCTGGACACCTGGTCCAGCACTCGGTCATAGCCGCGACGCTCGCCTACGTCATCTGTAATAACCGCAGAGATCGGCAGAATCACAGGATCCGGGATTACGCCGTCGCGTCGCAGTACGTCGTTGACCAAAAACCGGTGCACACGGCCGTTACCATCAGCGAGTGGATGGATATAGACGAAACCAAAGGCTGCAACTGCGCTGCGCATCACCGACGACTGGCCTTGCGTCCTTTCGAGGAACACCCTCAGCCCTTCAAGCATCGCGCCGATTTCATCGGCCGCAGGGGCGACGTAGTGTACGACCTCCTGGTAGCGCACCGTTTCGCCGACGAAAACCGGTGACTGGCGCACGCCGAAGTGGGCGATCGTCGTCCGATCACCGAGAATTTCCCGCTGCAACTCCGCCAGTGCAGCGTTGCTCAATGGCACCAGACCTTGTCCGGTGCGGCGCGCCATCACGTCGGCAAAACGTTGTACTCGCCCAACCCGGTCAGCCTCGCCTTCGATGGCGAAACTGGCCTTGCTTTCGCGTAACGTCATCCAGACCGCCGATCGTATCAGCAGATCCTCGCCGAACTCGTCCGTCAACTCACCGAACAAACGTGGAATGTCCAGACTGGCCGCACGCATCATCGCCTCAGTCTTGACTACGCAGGGGCAGAATTCGCGCGTACCGGCCAGATTGTCATTCACCCGCCAGCGCTGCACCTTGACCACCCGGTCCCGCGATGCCGAAACCAGCTTGGCTTCGTCGATGGCATCGACGTAGTTGCCCCCCAGACGCTCGGGTACGACCAGGGTGTCCCGGGTCAGCCATTCATACAGAAACGCAGCGCGACGCGCATACTGCCCGGTAGGCTCGGCCGCGACCCAGGCTTGGACGAAATCAGGCCCCGTCCGCTCGAAAAGACGGGCCAGGAACTCCAGATGGGGGACTTCATGCCGTAGGTGGAACTGCAGATGCGCGGCAGGCTTTGCATCCGGTCGCATCGCCTCAGGATAGGTTTCCAGACTAAAACCGTCGTTGATCTGGGTTGCGCGTCGCCCGCCCGCCTGGCTCGTCACAGGCAGTCTCCCCAGCGGCAGCACGCCATAGAGTCGGGCCAGCCAGCTGGCGCCTATGGGATCGGCGGGCAAATCGATCATAAGGGACCTCTGCGGACAAGAAGGCTTTTCAGGGATTTAAAAATGATGCGAGACGCCTAATCTTGTTAATTGATGCTTAAGATCAGACAAAAACAATTAGAAAACAAGAGAAACGAACAAAAGCGATTATTGCCTGCAATCCAGCTCGTCAGAGCTGAGGAAGGGGCTGAACATGCACCCTTCCTCTGTCCGACTACGGAATCGACGTTGCATCGATTTCAAGATAGCTGGAGATGGCCTCTAGAGACCTCCCTTCACTCCCACTCAATCGTCGCCGGCGGCTTGCTCGACACGTCATACGTCACGCGAGAAATACCTTCGATTTCATTGATGATCCGCCCGGAAACGGTTTCCAGCAGCTCATACGGCAGATGCGCCCAACGCGCGGTCATGAAGTCGATGGTTTCCACGGCACGCAGGGCCACGACCCAGGCGTAGCGACGGCCATCGCCGACCACGCCCACCGATTTCACCGGTTGGAACACCACGAATGCCTGGCTGACCTTGTGGTACCAGTCGGCCTTGCGCAGTTCTTCGATGAAGATGTGGTCGGCGCGACGCAGCAGGTCGGCGTATTCCTTCTTCACTTCACCGAGGATCCGCACGCCCAGGCCCGGGCCCGGGAATGGGTGGCGGTAGACCATGTCGTAGGGCAGGCCCAGCTCCAGGCCGAGGCGACGAACCTCGTCCTTGAACAGTTCGCGCAGTGGCTCGACCAGCTTGAGGTTCATTTCTTCCGGCAGGCCACCGACGTTGTGGTGGGACTTGATCACGTGGGCCTTGCCGCTCTTGGCGCCGGCCGACTCGATCACGTCGGGGTAGATAGTGCCCTGGGCCAGGTACTTGATGTTGTCGAGCTTGCAGGATTCGGCATCGAACACGTCGATGAAGGTACGGCCGATGATCTTGCGCTTCTTCTCCGGGTCGGACTCGCCGGCCAGGTTGTTCAGGAACTGCTCTTCGGCGTTGGCGCGGATCACCTTGACGCCCATGTTCTCGGCGAACATGGCCATCACTTGCTCGCCTTCGTGCAAGCGCAGCAGGCCGTTGTCGACGAAAACGCAAGTCAGCTGATCGCCGATGGCCTTGTGCAGCAGCGCAGCGACCACCGAGGAGTCCACACCGCCGGACAGGCCCAGCAGCACGTTATCGGTACCGACCTGGGCGCGCACCTGGGCGATGGCGTCTTCAGCGATTTTCGACGGGGTCCACAGGGCTTCGCAACCGCAGATGTCGAGGATGAAGCGCGACAGGATGCGGCCGCCCTGTTTGGTGTGGGTCACTTCAGGGTGGAACTGCACGCCGTAGTAACGGCGATCATCGTTGAACATGCCGGCAATCGGGCAGCTCGGGGTGCTGGCCAGGATGTGGAAGTCTTCCGGCATCTTGGTGACTTTGTCACCGTGGCTCATCCACACGTCCAGGCCGAACAGGCCGTCGGCGTCGACGTGGTCTTCGATGCCGTCCAGCAGGCGGCTCTTGCCCACGACGTCAACGCGGGCATAACCGAACTCACGCAGGTCGGAGCCTTCTACCTTGCCGCCCAGCTGTTCGGCCATGGTCTGCATGCCGTAGCAGATACCAAAGACCGGTACGCCCAGGTCGAACACGGCTTGCGGGCAGCGCGGGCTGTCGGCTTCGTGCACGGACTCGGGGCCGCCGGCGAGAATCACGCCTTTAGGCGCGAATTCGCGAATCGCTTCGTCATCCATGTCGAACGGATGCAATTCGCAGTACACACCGATCTCACGCACGCGGCGGGCGATCAGCTGGGTGTACTGGGAACCGAAGTCGAGGATCAGGATGCGGTGAGCGTGAATGTCGAGGGCCATGACTCATTCTCATGTAGTGAATCAGAAACAACTCGGGGCTGAATGAACAGCCCCGGTGATTAGCGTTTTGCTGGAAGCCTTAACCTACGCGGTAGTTCGGCGCTTCCTTGGTGATCTGCACGTCGTGGACATGGGACTCGGCCATGCCGGCGCCGGTGATCCGGACGAATTCCGGCTTGGTGCGCATCTCTTCGATGTTGGCGCTGCCGGTGTAGCCCATGGAAGAACGCAGACCGCCCATCAGTTGATGAATGATGGCGCTCAGGGAACCCTTGTACGGCACGCGACCTTCAATACCTTCCGGCACCAGCTTCTCGGCGCCGGCGGAGGAGTCCTGGAAGTAACGGTCGGAAGAACCCTGGGCCTGGGACATGGCGCCCAGCGAACCCATGCCGCGATAGGCCTTGTAGCTACGGCCCTGGAACAGTTCGATCTCGCCCGGCGCTTCTTCGGTACCGGCGAACATCGACCCCATCATCACGCAGTAGGCCCCGGCGACGATGGCCTTGGACAGGTCACCGGAGAAGCGGATACCGCCGTCGGCGATCAACGGCACGCCCGTGCCTTCAAGGGCGGCGGCGACGTTGGCGATGGCGCTGATCTGCGGCACGCCGACACCGGCAACGATACGGGTGGTGCAGATCGAGCCAGGGCCGATACCGACCTTGACCGCGTCGGCGCCGGCTTCGGCCAGGGCCTTGGCGGCTTCGCCGGTGGCGATGTTGCCGCCGATCACCTGCACGTCAGGGAAGTTCTGCTTGACCCAGCGAACGCGGTCGATCACGCCCTTGGAGTGGCCGTGGGCGGTGTCGACCACCACCACGTCAACACCGGCACTGACCAGGGCGGCGACACGGTCACCCGTGTCCTTGCCGGTACCGACCGCAGCGCCGACGCGCAGACGACCCTGGTCGTCCTTGCTGGCCAGCGGGTAGGCCTTGGCTTTTTCGATGTCGTTGACGGTCATCATGCCCTTGAGGGCGAATTTGTCGTCGACGATCAGCACGCGCTCGATACGGTGCTTGTGCAGCAACTCGCGGACTTCGTCCTTGTTGGTGCCTTCCTTGACCGTGACCAGGCGCTCTTTAGGCGTCATCACTTGGCGGACGGTGGCATCCAGGCGGTTCTCGAAACGCACGTCGCGGGAGGTGACGATGCCGACCAGGTCACCATCGTGCAACACCGGAACGCCGGAGATGTTGTGCATACGGGTCAGTTCGAACAGATCCCGGACCGTGGCGTCAGCCTCGATGGTGATCGGATCCTTGACCACGCCAGCCTCGAACCGCTTGACCTTGCGCACTTCGGCGGCCTGCTGTTCGATGGTCATGTTCTTGTGGATGATACCGATACCGCCTTCCTGGGCCATGGCAATGGCCAGACGGGCTTCGGTCACGGTGTCCATGGCGGCGGAAACCAGGGGGATATTCAGTTCGATGCCACGGGTGAGACGGGTTTTGAGACTGACTTCGTTAGGCAGTACTTCGGAATAACCGGGCACTAGGAGAATGTCGTCGAAGGTCAGAGCTTCTTGGCTGATACGCAGCATCGCGGGGGCTCCCGAGCGGGAAAATGGAAGCGCGCCATTATACTCATGGACCCCGTCTGGCTCAATGTAAAACTCTGTCTATTATTGCCGGGGTGATTGACGGAGCTAATCACAGCATTGTGGCTGTGCACCGCCCCCTTGTGGCGAGGGGATTCATCCCCGCTGGACTGCGCAGCAGTCCCAAAGCAGTCGACTCATATACCTGATGTACCGCATAGCCTGGGTTTAGGGCCGCTTCGCGCCCCAGCGGGGATAAATCCCCTCGCCACAAAAGCAGTCTCCAGTGCACTTATCTACAACTCCACCCTCACCCAACTCACCGGCTGATCGAGCCAATCGGCGAATTCATCGAGAAAGTCCTGCTTGAACCCCGCCTCCAGCCAATTGTTGAAAATGAACCCCAGGTTGGAAAACCCGCAGGGCTGCAGGAACAGGAAGCCGTTGATGTCGTCCTCATGACCGCATTCGGGGCACGTGAAGTTGTCGGTGCGCGCCGGCATCCAGTCTTCCAGGCTTTCGAACAACGCTTCACCGATTTCCTTGCGGCACTCGGCACAGCCGGCTTCTTCGAGAAAGCCCTTGGCCGGTGTATAGATGCAGCGCTTGGTGATGATTTCCAGGCCATTGATCGCGTCACCGAACGGCAAGGCTTCGGGATGCAGGACCACCTCGCGAGCACCGGGGGCAATGGCGTGGGCCATGCGATTGCCGGTGCGCCCGCAGGTGGTCAGTTGTTCTTCGACGATATTCTTGCGCACCAGCCAGCGCACGATCGCCCGGGCCCGGGGCTCGTGGACCGGCAGGGTGGAAATTTTCGGAACGATGATGCTTTGCGAGTTCATGGCGAGGCCTGGCTGTTTCCCTGGCAGGGTCTGATCAAAGGCCGGCAGCTTAATCCCTGGCGGGGCCAGGTCAAGCACTCAGGTAGCGCCCGATCAACGCGAGGCCGCTGGCAAGCACCAGCCAGGTGACCAGCCGCACGAATGCTTCTCGCGACATTTTCATGGTCAAGCGACGCCCTACCCACAACCCCAGCGCCATGGCCGGCAACAAACACAGCGCCAGTACCAACAAGGGTAGCTCGGCATAGACCCCGGCCACGATAAACAAGCTCAGGCGCACCACGGTGCTGCAACTGATCAGGGCACTTTGCGTGGCTCGGGCCGGGTCCTTGGGCAATCGACTGTTCAGGTAGATGGCATATAAAAAGCCGCCACTGCCAAACAACGCGCCAAACATCCCGCCCACCGTCCCCATCGGAACCGCCCACAGCGCCGACAACTGTGTCGGCCGGTTCTTGATCAGCAGGCTGTAGATCGCATAGCAACTGATGAACACCCCCATCAGCAGCAACAACAGGTCGGACTTGAGGTTGAGCAGGAAAATCACCCCGAGGGTGCAGCCCAATGCCATGCACGGCAACAACCGCAGCAGCTCCGGCCGGGACACGTCCCGACGCGATGGCAGCAAGTTGCCGAAGGCCGCGACAAAATCCAACAAGACCAGCAGCGGGACGATTTTCGACAGGGGCATGAACAGCAGCAGGATGGGCGCGGCCACCAGCGCCGTGCCGAACCCGGCAATGCCGAAGACGATGTAGGCCAGGGCAATGGCCGAACCGATCACCAGCCATTGCGTGGGGGCAAATGCCCACTGGCCCAACCATGGGAGAAGATTCATCCGGCACTTCCTTGATGAGGAGAGCGGGGACTTTAGCCAGAGGTCGGGGGCATATCCAGCATTTGTGGTGACAGGCCTGTCGCTATCGCGAGCAAGCGCGCTCCCACATTTGATCTTCAGTGCGACATAGATCCCCTGTGGGAGCGAGCTTGCTCGCGATGCAGGCAACCCGGTCTAATTGTCTGCACACCATCGGCGAATCCCCTTATCATGCCGCCCATGATTAAAGATCCCTTTGCCCGACTGGGCCTGGACCGCGAGGTCCTGACTGTCAGCCAGCTCAACGGCCGTGCGCGGGTGTTGCTCGAAGACGTGTTCAGCAACATCTGGGTCGAGGGCGAAATTTCCAACCTCGCCCGCCCGGCCTCCGGCCATGTGTACTTCACCCTCAAGGACAGCGGTGCCCAGGTGCGTTGCGCGTTGTTCCGGCAGAACGCCGCGCGTGTGCGCCAGGCCTTGAAAGACGGGCTGGCGGTGAAAGTGCGCGGCAAGGTCTCGCTGTTCGAAGGCCGTGGCGATTATCAGCTGATCCTCGACACCGTCGAGCCGGCCGGCGATGGCGCCCTGCGCCTGGCCTTCGATGCCTTGAAGGAAAAACTCAGCGCCGAAGGCCTGTTCAGCGCCGAACGCAAGGTGCCGCTGCCGGCCCATCCACAACGCATCGGCATCATCAGCTCGCCCACCGGCGCGGTGATCCGCGACATCATCAGCGTGTTCCGCCGTCGTGCGCCGCAGATCGCCCTGACCCTGATCCCCACCGCCGTGCAAGGTCGCGAAGCCACCGCGCAAATCGTCCGTGCCCTGAAGCTGGCCGATGCCCGTGGTTTCGATGCGCTGATCCTGGCCCGGGGCGGCGGTTCGCTGGAAGACTTGTGGTGCTTCAACGAAGAAGCCGTGGCCCGGGCGGTGGATGCCTGCGTCACGCCGATCGTCAGCGCCGTGGGCCATGAAACCGATGTATCCATCAGCGATTTCGTCGCCGACGTACGCGCCCCGACCCCGTCCGCCGCCGCCGAACTGCTGGCACCGGATGCCGGCGACCTGGTGCGCCGGGTCGAAAGCCTGCATCGCCGGCTGGTGATGCGCATGCGCGACCGCCTGATGCGCGATCAACTGCGCCTCGAAGGCCTGACCCGACGCCTGCGCCACCCCGGCGAACGCCTGCGCCAGCAAGCCCAACGCCTCGACGACCTGGACATGCGCATGCGCCGGGCCTTCGAGCGCAGCCTCAATACCCGCCGCGAACGCTTGATCCGCCTGGAAACCCGCCTGGCCGGGCAGCATCCGGGCCGGCACCTGGCATTGCTTCGCCAACGCCTGGACAGCCTCGCCGAACGCCTGCCCCGAGCCATGCGCGAAGGCCTGAAAGCGCGACGCATGCAGCTGCACAACCAGATGCAGACGCTGCACATCGTCAGCCCCCTGGCGACCCTCGGCCGCGGCTACAGCATTTTGCTCGACGAACGCGGCCAGGCGATCCGCAGCGCCGGGCAAACCCAGACCGGCCAGCGCCTGACCGCCAGGCTCGGCGAAGGCGAATTGCTGGTACGGGTCGAAGACAATCACCTCACGCCGGTCACCCTTTCTTTACTGGATTGATTCATGCCGCGATATCTCGCCCCACTGCTGTTGCTGTGCCTGGCCTTCAACGCCCATGCCGACAGTTACATCACCCGCCTGCTGAACAAACCGGTGCCCGGCGGCGTGGCCGTGGTGGATCTGGGCAGCGCCGCCGCGGCACCGAAAGCCAGTTACCAGGGCAAGCCGGTGCTGGTGGTCAAGGAACAGGACAACTGGCTGGCGATTGTCGGCATCCCGCTGACGGTGCAGCCCGGCACGCAACAGATCAGCAGTGGCGGCGGCACCCAGCCGTTCGTGGTCGGCTACAAGAAGTACCCCGAGCAACACATCACCCTGAAGAACAAGCGCCAGGTCAACCCGAACCCGGCGGACCTCAAGCGCATCGACGCCGAGTTGGCGGTACAACTGAAGGCCTATCGCAGCTTCAGCCCGAACATCCCCAGCAACCTGTTGCTGGACAAACCGGTCAACGGCCCGCTGTCGAGCAAGTTCGGCGTGCGCCGCTTCTTCAACGGCGAAGAACGCAACCCCCACGCCGGCCTGGACTTCGCCGTGCCCGCCGGCACGCCGATCAAGACCCCGGCCGCCGGCAAGGTGATCCTCACCGGTAATTACTTCTTCAATGGCAACACCGTGTTCGTCGATCATGGCCAAGGCTTCATTAGCATGTTCTGCCACATGTCGAAGATCGATGTGAAGGTCGGCCAGCAACTGGCCCGGGGCACCGTGGTGGGCAAGGTCGGCGCCACCGGCCGCGCGACCGGGCCGCACATGCACTGGAACATCAGCCTGAACGATGCGCGGGTGGATCCGGCGATTTTCATCGGCGCGTTTCAGCCCTGAGATGTGTGCCTGGGCTACTGGCCTCATCGCGAGCAAGCTCGCGATGAGGACGGCAGTAGCACCGCCCCTCCCTGAATTGCCGAGCCACAAACATCGACGCAATAAAACTACAAATTTCCGAAAATCTCGCGATTAAATCTCGCAAAACCTCCCCAAAGCAAAACTTCTCTCAATTTTTCCCGACTGCTTGCGATCCTTCCCCCACGCGGTTAGGGTTGAAGGCATGAAAACCTCTCACACCCTCATTCAGCTTCGCCAGCACCGCAGCCTGTGCCTCGTCAGCGCACGACTGCCGGGCTGAATCGCGGCACCTCGTCCAGGCTTCAAGCCACCCCATTCGAACCACCGGCAGGCCGCCTTTTTCCGGCCACGACAATAAGGATTTCCCCATGAGCATGCTCAAAGACCCGTCTTCCAAGTACCGCGCCTTCCCGACTATCAACCTGCCGGATCGCACCTGGCCGTCGAAGACCATCACCGCCGCGCCGATCTGGTGCAGTTCCGACCTGCGCGACGGCAACCAGTCGCTGATCGAGCCGATGGACGCGGTGAAGAAGCTGCGCTTCTGGAAAACCCTGGTGGCCGTGGGCGTCAAGGAAATCGAAGCTTCGTTCCCAGCCGCTTCGCAAACCGACTTCGACTTCGTACGCACCCTTATCGAAGAGGGCCACATCCCGGACGACACCACCATCCAAGTGCTGACCCAGGCCCGTGAAGACCTGATCGCCCGTACGTTCGAATCCCTGCGCGGCGCGAAAAAAGCCATCGTCCACCTGTACAACGCCACCTGCCCGTCGTTCCGCCGCATCGTGTTCAACCAGGACAAGGAAGGCGTGAAGGAAATCGCGGTGAACGCGGCCAAGCTGTTCGTCAAATACGCCGCCCAGCAACCGGAAACCCAGTGGCAATTCGAATACTCGCCAGAAACCTTCAGCGCCACTGAGCTGGAATTTGCCAAGGAAGTCTGCGACGCAGTGATCGAAGTCTGGAACCCGACGCCCGAACGCAAGGTGATCCTCAACCTGCCCGCTACCGTGGAAGTCGCCACCCCGAACATCTACGCCGACCAGATCGAGTGGTTCCACCGCAACATCAGCCGGCGTGACAGCGTGCTCATCAGCCTGCACACCCACAACGACCGTGGCACTGGCGTGGCCGCTACCGAGCTGGGCCTGATGGCCGGCGCTGACCGTGTCGAAGGCTGCCTGTTCGGCAACGGCGAACGCACCGGTAACGTCGACCTGGTGACCGTGGCGCTGAATCTTTACACCCAGGGCGTCAACCCGGAGCTGGACTTCTCCGACATCGACGGCGTGCGCAAAGTGGTCGAGGAATGCAACCAGATTCCGGTGCACCCGCGTCATCCGTACGTTGGCGACCTGGTTCATACCGCGTTCTCCGGCTCGCACCAGGATGCCATCCGCAAGGGCTTCGCCCAGCAGAAATCGGACGGTCTGTGGGAAGTGCCATACCTGCCAATCGACCCGGCCGACATCGGTCGCAGCTACGAGGCGGTGATTCGCGTCAACAGCCAGTCGGGCAAGGGCGGTATCGCCTACCTGCTGGAACAGGAATACGGCATCAGCCTGCCGCGTCGCATGCAGATCGAGTTCAGCCAGGTGGTACAGCGCGAAACCGATCGCCTGGGCCTGGAAATGACTGCACAGCAGATCCACGCCTTGCTGCAGCGTGAATACCTGCAAGCCAACACTCCGTACGCACTGGTCAGCCATCGCCTGCAGGAAGAAAACGGCAATAGCGCCGTAGAAGTGGAAGTGGCCAGCAAGGGCCAGGGCGAGACCAACCTGCACTGGCGCGGCAAGGGCAACGGGGCGCTGGAAGCCCTGGTGGCCGGCCTGCCGATTCCGGTGGAGATCATGGACTACAACGAACACGCCATCGGCGCCGGCACCAATGCCAAGGCGGCGGCGTACATCGAACTGCGAGTCAACGGCGAGCGCGCGGTGCATGGCGTGGGTATCGATGAGAACATCACCACCGCCAGCTTCAAGGCGCTGTTCAGTGCGCTGAACCGCTCGTTGAGCCAGCCGGAAGCCAAGGCGGCCTGATCTACAGCTGAAATGCAAAAAGGCCCTGGGGTGTGAACCCTGGGGCCTTTTTGTTTGGCTGATGGTTGGGTGCTGACTGTACTGGCCTCATCGCGAGCAAACCCGCGATGACGACCTGTCAGGCGACCAGAATGTCAGGCATGGGTATCGACAGAAACGGTCATGGCCTGCAACAACGAAGCCCGCAAGGTTTGCAGCATCGCTTGGGTCCCCATGATCTGGGTCTGGATGGCCATGGCCTGCTGGGCCTTCAGCTCTTCGTTGGCCTGGCTTTTCTGGACCCGGGCCAACTGGGCTTGCTGCTGGGCCAGCAGTTTTTCGGCCTGCTCGATCTGCTTTTTCAGTTGCTCGATGATGTCCCCACCGCCGCTGGCGGGAGCGCCGGCGACATTCGCGCCGCGGGTATCGACCTGCAGTGTCTTGCTTTTGTCGTCGGCGTCAGTCGATGCCACTGGACTGACCGCTTTCTCTTCTTCAGCCCCGCGGATGGAGACTTTAGGGGCTGACAATGGATAGGGGTTTACGGTGGTTGCGCTGATACTGGTCATAGGGACTTCTCCTTGGCTGACCGGTTATCGGCATGCAACACCGTTCCTTGAGGCTGAATCGTTTCAATTCGTGAACTCGAAGCGATCGGCATCCAGGTTCGCCGGAAACCGCGTGCGATACGCCGCCAGGTCCGCTGCGTTCAAGCACACCTTGAACACACCATCGGCTTCGCCAGCGCTGAGCAAGCTCTCGCCCTGGAAATTCAGCACCTGGCTGTCACCGGTATAGGCGAAACCCTTGCCGTCGGTACCCACACGGTTTACCGCGGCCACGTAGCACAGGTTCTCGATCGCCCGGGCCGGCAACAGCCGATTCCAGTGCAGACGCCGCGCCCCGGGCCAGTTGGCGGTGTATAGCAGTAGGTCGGTGTCCTCGGCGTCGCGGCTCCAGACCGGGAAGCGCAGGTCGTAGCAAATCAGCGGACGAATCCGCCAGCCCTTGAGCTCGAACAGCGCCTGTCGCTCACCCGGGGTGTAGTGGTTGTGCTCCCCCGCCATGCGAAACAAATGGCGCTTGTCGTAATGCAACACTTCTCCATCCGGCCGCGCCCAGAGCAAGCGATTGCGATGGCTACCGTCCGCGGCCTGGATGATCACACTGCCGGTAATCACCGCGTCCAGCTTCGCGGCCTGGGCCTTGAGCCATTGGCGCGTCGGGCCGTTCTCCGGCTCCGCCAGGGTCTCGGATTCCATGGAGAAACCCGTGGTGAACATCTCTGGCAGGATGATCAGATCAGCCCCACGTGCCTGCTCAAACAGCGCTTCGAAATGCTCAAGGTTGGCCCGGCGGTCGTGCCAGACCAAGGTGGTCTGGACCAGTGCAATGTCGAGGTCCGGTAACGTGCTCAGATCACGCATAGTTTTTCCGCAGCTTCACGCAGCGTCTCCTCGCGTTTGGCAAAGCACAGGCGCACCAGGCGCTGGCCTTGGAGTGGGTGCTGGTAGAACACCGAGATCGGAATCGTCGCCACGCCATGCTCGCGAGTCAGCCACACGGCCATGTCGACATCATTCAGGTCCGGGCGAATCTGCGAGTAGTCCACCAACTGGAAATAAGTACCGGTCACGCGCTTGAAGCTGAACCGCGATGGGGCCAGCAGATCGCAGAACAGGTCGCGCTTGGCCTGGTAGAAGTCCGGCAGTTCATCGACATGTTCTGGATGCTCTGCCATGTAGTCGGCCAGGGCGTACTGCAACGGCGTCACGCCACAGAAGCTGACGTACTGGTGTACCTTGCGCAGTTCCGCCGTCAAGGCCGCTGGCGCCACCACGTAGCCGGTTTTCCAGCCGGTGACGTGGTAGGTCTTGCCGAACGAACTGACCACGAAGGCGCGGCGGTACAGTTCTTCATGGGCCAGGACACTGGCGTGGGCGACGCCGTCGAACACCAGGTGTTCGTAGACCTCGTCGCTGACCAGGTAGATGTCACGGTCGCGAATCAGCGTCGCCAACTGATCCAGTTCGGCGCGGCTGATCAGCGCACCACTGGGGTTGTGCGGCGAGTTGAGGATGATCATGCGCGTACGCGGGCTCAGGGCTTCGCCGAGCTTCTCGAAATCGATGGCGAAGTCGTCCAGGCCCAATGGCACGTGCACGCAGCGCCCACCGGCCAATAGAACGGAAGGCTCGTAGCTGTCATAGCTCGGATCGAAAACGATCACTTCGTCACCACTGTGGACCACCGCCGCGATGGCACAGAAAATCGCCTGGGTCGCACCAGGGGTCACGGTGACTTCCTGATCGGCATCGACGTTGGCGCCATAGCTGCGGGCGATCTTCGCTGCGATCTGCTGGCGTAGCGCCGGCAGGCCGGTCATGGGCGAATACTGGTTATGGCCTTGGGCAATGTGCCGGCCAACCGCATCGCGCAGGGCCTGCGGGCCATCGAAATCGGGAAATCCCTGGGACAGATTGAGCGCACCGGTCTGCGCCGCGAGCTGGGACATCTGAGTAAAGATAGTGATGCCGACATTCGGCAACTTGCTGGTGATCATCAAGGGTTCCCTGCTCTGCACCCGGCTCTGGTGCGGCGCGGGAGAGCTCGAGAATAGCCCAATCGCCGGGCATGAAAAAGGGTGCCCTAGGCACCCTATTATCAAGCATCCCGACACAGAACCCTGTGGCGAGGGGATTTATCCCCGCTGGGTTGCACAGCAACCCCAAAGCAGTGAATTCAATCTACCTGACACACCGAGCTGTGGGTATTAGGGATGCTTCGCAGCCCAGCGGGGATAAATCCCCTCGCCACAGGTTCTGTGTGCTGTCTCAGTCACTGTGGGCAACGCCCTTCAGTGAGCAGCCAATCAGCGCTTGTCGCGGCGCTTCTTGTCGGCCTTCTTGTGGTGCGACATCAAGCGGCGCTTCTTGTTGACCTGGCGGTCGGTGAGCGTGTTCTTGTTGCCTTCGTACGGGTTCTCGCCGCCCTTGAACTCGATGCGGATCGGCGTACCGACCAGCTTCAGGACGCGACGGTAGGTGTTCTCCAGGTAACGAACGTACGACTTGGGCACCTTCTCGATCTGGTTACCGTGGATCACGATAATCGGCGGGTTGGCACCGCCCAAGTGGGCATAGCGCAGCTTGATCCGACGGTTGTTGACCATCGGCGGCGCGTGCTCGCCCACCGCATCTTCGAGGATCTGGGTGAGGCGGTTGGTCGGCCAGCGGGTCACTGCGGACTTGAACGAGTTCTGCACCGAAGCGTAGAGGTTGCCCACGCCCGTGCCGTGCAGGGCCGAAATGAAGTGGATGTCCGCGAAGTCGACGAAGAACAGGCGACGCTGCAATTCGACCTTGACGAAATCCCGTTCGCTCGGTGTCATGCCGTCCCACTTGTTGATCGCGATGACCAGCGCACGACCGGCTTCCAGGGCGAAACCCAGCAGGTTCAGGTCGTGATCGACCACGCCTTCGCGGGCGTCCATCACGAAGATCACCACGTTGGCGTCTTTGATCGCTTGCAGGGTCTTGACCACGGAGAACTTTTCAACTTCTTCGTGGATCTTGCCGCGCTTGCGCACACCGGCGGTGTCGATCAGCGTGTACTTCTCTTCGTTACGCTCGAAGGGGATGTAGATACTGTCGCGGGTGGTGCCGGGCTGGTCGTAGACGATGACCCGGTCTTCGCCGAGCATGCGGTTGACCAGCGTCGACTTGCCCACGTTCGGACGGCCGATGATGGCGATCTTGATCCCGTCTTTCTCGCTTGGGCCCGGAATGCGCTTGGCTTCCTCGCCTTCGGCAACGATCTCTTCTTCGCCTTCTTCCGGCTCTTCCACGTCGTCCTTGGGGAAACTCTCCAGGGCGATTTCCAGCATCTGGGTGATGCCACGACCGTGGGCGCCGGCGATCGGGATCGCCTGGCCCATGCCCAACGGTGCGAATTCGGCGCGGGCCATGTCCGGGTCGATGTTGTCGACCTTGTTGGCGACCACGTAGGAACGCTTGTTACGCTTGCGCAAATGCTCGGCGATCATCTGGTCGGCGGCGGTAAAACCGGCCTTGGCGTCTACCAGGAACAGCACCACATCGGCTTCTTCAATGGCGAGCAACGACTGCTCGGCCATTTTTTCGTCCATGCCATGTTCATCACCGGAGATGCCGCCGGTGTCGACCAGAATATAGGTACGCCCTTGCCACTTGGCCTCACCGTATTGGCGATCACGGGTCAGACCGGACAAGTCGCCGACAATGGCGTCGCGAGTCCTGGTCAGGCGATTGAACAAGGTGGACTTGCCGACGTTCGGTCGGCCCACCAGGGCGATTACGGGAACCATGCGGCTCTCCACTTCGTTATTTCAGAAAATACAAAAGCCGCTGCGAGGCAGCGGCTGGTGCTCGGGGCAGTCTGTGCAAGCCCTGCAAACCTTGAGAACAAGGCCGCTTGGGGGATTAGCCCCAAGCATAGTCTTACTTGATGGTCAGGGCTTCCAGTTTGCCGCTGTTGCCATACACATAGATCATGTTGCCCACCACCAGCGGACGGGCACGCAGGCCGTCGCTGTCGATGCGCTCACGGCCGACGAAACGACCGTCCACCTGGCTGAGCAGGTGCAGGTAACCTTCCAGGTCACCCACTGCAACGTAGCTGGAGAACACTTCCGGGGCCGACAGTTGACGACGGGCCAGGGAGTCATTGCTCCACAAGGCGGTGGTGGAACGCTCGTCAACGCCTTCGACGGTGCCAGAGGACAGGCTCACGTAGACGCTGCCAAAACCCTGGGCGACACCGGCGTAGCTGGACGCATCGCGCTGCCACAACGGACGACCGCTTTCCAGGTCCAGTGCCGCCACGCGGCCCTGATAGCTGGCGACGTACAACGTACCGCCGGACAGCAACAAGCCACCGTCGATGTCGACCACACGCTCCAGCTCCGAACGACCTTGCGGGATCGCTACGCGCTGTTCCCAGACCGGCACGCCGTTGGAAATATCCAGGGCCACCACTTTACCGGTCGACAAGCCAGCCACCGCCAGGCGGTTGGTGACGATCGGTGCACTGGTGCCACGCAGGGTCAGTACTGCCGGGGTGCTGTCATACAACCAGCGCTGGTTGCCAGTAGCGGCATCCAGGCCGATCAGGCGGTCGTCCTGGGTCTGGACTACCACCACGTCACCGTTGGTGGCCGGCGGTGCGAGCACTTCGCTGGTCACGCGGGCGCGCCATTTCTCTTCACCGCGGCTCGCGTCCAGGGCGACGATCTCGCCCTTGAGCGTGCCGATCATGACCAGGCCGTAACCCACGCCAACGGCGCCGGAAACAGGCAGCTCAAGATCTTTCTTCCATTTGACGTCACCGTTGGTACGGTCCATCGCCATCACCACGCCCGTGACATCACCTGCATAGATGGTGTCGCCGTCAATGGCCGGCACCAGCATGTTGTAGGTTTCGCCCTGGCCATCGCCGATGGAACGGCTCCACTGCTTCTGCAGCACGACTTCTTCTTTGAAGTCGGTCAGTTCGGCCGGAGGCAGTTCTTTCTTGCTGTTGCTGCTGCAACCCGCGGCCAGAATGGCCAGGGCCAGCAATGCTGCATGTTTCCAACGGATCACGTCACGCATCCCCTTTGGCCAGGTCGTCCAGCTTGATTTGCAGGCCACCGACCGCGGCTTCATCCGACAGCGCAGCCTTGGCTTTTTGGTAGGCCGCATGGGCCTCATCGGCACGGCCCAGCTGTACCAGCAGGTCGCCCTTGAGTTCTTCGCGGGTCGCCAGGAATGCCTTGTCGGCATCGCCGTCGAGCAGCTTCAATGCCTCTTCAGCCTTGTTCTGTGCCGCCAACACCTGCGCCAGGCGCTGACGCGCCACTTCGCCCAGGGTCGGGTTGGCCGGCTTGTCGACGATACCTTTGAGCTCGGTCGCGGCGTCGTCCAGCTTGCCGCTGTCCACCGCCACCTTGGCCACGAACAGGCGACCGTATTGCGCGTAGGCGGTGCCGCCGAATTCCTTGTCCAGCTTGCCGGCCAGGTCCGCCACGCGGGCCGCGTCAGGCTTGCCGTCCGGGGTCAGGGTGGTTTCCAGCAATTGCTGGTAGAGCACCGAGGCGCCTTGCGACTGGTTGCTCTGGTATTTCTGGTAGGCCTGCCAGCCGAACACGATGACCAGCGCCAACAGGCCGCCAGTGACCAGCGGCTTGCCGTTGCGCGTCCACCAGTCCTTCAAATCCGCCAGCTGTTCATCTTCGGTACTCGACACCCCAATACTCCTTAATCGCTAAATCGGCTGTTTGACAGCTTCAACCCTGCACGACGCAGGTGGCCAGGTGTGCAGCAAGCGCATCCCAGGCAATGCTTTGTTGCTCGCCCTGGCCACGCAGGGGTTTGAAACCTACCACTTGTTGGGCCAGTTCGTCGTCACCGAGGATCAGTGCGTACAGCGCACCGCTCTTGTCGGCCTTCTTGAACTGGCTCTTGAAACTGCCGGCGCCGGCGTTGATCTGCAGCCGCAGGTTGGGCAACTGGTCGCGGATCCGCTCGCTCAACGACAAGGCGGCCAGTTCGGCGGCCTCGCCAAAGGCGCACAGATAGACGTCGACCTGACGGGACAGTTCTTCGGGGACCTTGTCCAAGGCTTCCAGCATCAGCACCAGGCGCTCGATGCCCATGGCAAAGCCCACGCCCGGGGTCGGCTTGCCGCCCATCTGCTCCACCAGTCCGTCGTAGCGGCCGCCAGCACATACAGTGCCTTGGGCGCCGAGTTTGTCGGTGACCCACTCGAAGACGGTCTTGCTGTAGTAGTCCAGGCCACGGACCAACTTGGGGTTGATCACGTAAGGGATACCCACGGCGTCGAGGCGCGCCTTCAGCCCTTCGAAGTGTGCACGGGATTCGTCGTCGAGGTAGTCGGCCATTTTCGGCGCGTCGACCAGGACGGCCTGGGTCTCGGCATTCTTGGTGTCGAGCACACGCAGCGGGTTGGTCTTCAGACGGCGCTGGCTGTCTTCGTCGAGCTTGTCCAGGTGGGCGGAAAGAAACTCCACCAACGCTTCACGGTAGCGGCCACGGGACTCGCTGGTGCCCAGGCTGTTGAGCTCGAGCTTGACCGCATCGCGAAGCCCCAGCTCGCCCCACAGGCGCCAGGTCATGACGATCAGCTCGGCATCGATGTCCGGCCCCTCGAGGTTGAACACCTCCAGGCCAATCTGGTGGAACTGGCGATAACGGCCTTTCTGCGGACGCTCGTGACGAAACATCGGGCCGACGTACCAGAGTTTCTGCACCTGGCCGCCGCCGGTAATGCCATGCTCGAGCACCGCACGCACGCAGGCCGCCGTGCCTTCCGGGCGCAGGGTCAGGGAGTCGCCGTTGCGGTCGTCGAAGGTGTACATCTCTTTTTCGACGATGTCGGTCACTTCACCGATGGAGCGCTTGAACAGCTCGGTGAACTCGACGATCGGCATGCGGATCTGCCGATAGCCGTAGTTATCCAGCAGACGCGCCACAGTGCCCTCGAAATAACGCCACAGGGGCGTCTGCTCGGGCAGGATGTCGTTCATGCCACGAATGGCTTGCAGGGACTTGCTCACGTGTATTCCTTAATCTTTCGACTTAACCGCGCGCGATGATCGCTGCGTCGGCTTCGACCTTTTCGGCCGCTTTCTGGCGAATCAGCCGTTCCAGCTCATCCACCAGATTGTCATTCGTCAGTTTCTGCGACGGCTTGCCGTCGATGTAAATCAGGTTCGGTGTACCGCCAGTCAGGCCGATGTGCGCCTCCTTGGCTTCGCCCGGCCCGTTGACCACGCAACCGATCACCGCGACATCCAGCGGCACCAGCAGGTCTTCGAGGCGCCCTTCCAGTTCGTTCATCGTCTTGACCACATCGAAGTTCTGCCGCGAGCAGCTCGGGCAGGCGATGAAGTTGATGCCACGGGAACGCAGGTGCAGGGACTTGAGAATGTCGTAGCCGACTTTCACTTCCTCGACCGGGTCAGCCGCCAACGAGATGCGGATGGTATCGCCAATCCCTTCGGCGAGCAGCATACCGAGGCCGACGGCGGATTTCACCGTACCCGAACGCAACCCACCGGCTTCGGTGATGCCCAGGTGCAGCGGCTGGACGATTTCCTTGGCCAGCAGGCGGTAGGCTTCGACGGCCATGAACACGTCGGACGCCTTCACGCTGACCTTGAAGTCCTGGAAATTCAGGCGTTCGAGGTGCTCGACGTGGCGCAGGGCCGATTCCACCAGTGCCGCCGGGGTCGGTTCGCCGTATTTCTTTTGCAGGTCTTTTTCCAGGGAACCGGCGTTCACGCCGATGCGGATCGGGATGCCACGGTCGCGGGCGGCATCTACCACGGCGCGCACGCGGTCTTCACGACCGATGTTGCCCGGGTTGATGCGCAGGCAATCCACACCCAGCTCGGCCACACGCAGCGCGATGCGATAGTCGAAGTGGATGTCGGCCACCAAGGGGACCTTGACCCGTTGCTTGATCTTGCCGAACGCCTCGGCCGCGTCCATGTCCGGCACCGATACGCGCACGATGTCGACACCGGCGGCTTCCAGGCGGTTGATCTGGGCGACCGTGGCGGCTACGTCATTGGTGTCGCTGTTGGTCATGCTCTGCACAGCGATAGGCGCATCGCCGCCCACGGGCACGTTACCGACCCAGATCTTTCGGGATTCGCGACGCTTGATTGGAGATTCGCCGTGCATGACTTATTGACCCAACTTCAGGCGAGCGGTCTCGCCACTGGTGAACGGAGCGATGTCGACCGGCTGGCCGTTGTAGCTGACCTGCGCGCCACGGGCATACCCCAGGCGTACGGCAAACGGCGGCTTGCCATTGACGGCGGTGCTGTCGCCCTTGCGCTTGAGGCCACTGAACAGCACCTTGCCGTTGCCGTCGGTGATCTGCGTCCAGCAGTCGGCGACAAACTGGATCTGTACCTGGCCTTCACCTGCGGCTGGAGCCGAGGTCGGGGCCGCCGGAGCTGCCGGAGCAACTGGCGCGGCTGGCGCAACGTGGGTCGCAGGCGCAGCCGCGGTCGGCGCTGGCGTGCTCGGTGCGGCAGGCGCCGTGGCAATCGGTGCAGCCGGCGCTGCTGGTGCAACTGGCGCAGGGGCTGGAGCAGCCGGCTCGGCACCCGCTTCGGCACCGGCGTCCTGGCCCTGTGGCAACGCCAGGGCGGTCTCGCCTTCGGCCTGGCCTTCGACGACAGCCTGGTCTTCCGGCTCGTCCAGCGGATGGATCTGGGTGGTGCCGTCGGCGCCTTCGACCTCGACGTGCTCAGGGTTCATGGCGACCGGCTCCTTGTTGCGCAAGGAAGCCTGGTCCTGCCACCAGACAAAACCGCCACCAATCACCGCGATCAGCAGCAACAGGCTGACGATTCGCAAAATGGTGTGGGAAACGCGAACCGGTTCCTCGATGCGCCCCAGGCTGTGCACGTTGCTGCCCTGGGCATCGGAACCGGTGTATTGATCGAATTGCTGGACCAGCACGGTCTGGTCCATACCGAGCAACTTGGCATAGGCGCGGATATAGCCCCGGGCGAAGGTATGCCCAGGCAGCTTGTCGAACGCGCCCGCTTCCAGATTGCCCAGGGAGGCCACGGTGAGATTGAGCTTGAGGGCCACTTCGGCCAGCGACCAACCATTGCTTTCGCGGGCTTGACGCAGGGTCTCACCAGGATTTACGCGAGTCGCTGCTACAACTTCGGGATGCGCCGCTTTCATCATTGCTCCGACAGGTATTGCTGATATTCCGGCGTACCGGGATAGAGTCTTTTGAGTTGCAGGCCGTAACTTGCAGCCTTGTCGCGATCTTCAAACACATGTGCCAGCCGAACGCCGAGCAATAGACTACGTGCATTTTGCTCACTCAGCAGGCTAAAACGCTCGTAGTAGTCACGCGCGGGCACATAATGCCTGTCTTCGTAGGACAACTCAGCCATTTCCAGCAGCGCCCGCGGTTGCTGGCGGTTGAGCCGCAGTGCCTTTTCCAGTTGCTGGCGGGCCAGGTCGCGCTGGCCGAGCTGCGCAGCCGTCATGCCGAGGTTTTCGAAAACCCGCGAACGCTCAGGGTAAAGGGTGTCGGCGGCAGCCTGCTCGAAGCGCTCGTAGGCGTCCTTGTAGCGTTTCTGCTCGAAAAGAAAACTGCCGTAGTTGTTCAGGATCCGCGCGTCTTGCGGGCGGGCAGACAGTGCCTTGCGAAAATGCTGGTCGGCCAGCTCCGGCTCCATTTCGGCCTGGAACACCAGGGCCAGGGCCGCGTTGGCATCCGGGTCGGAGTCGTCCAGTTCCAGGGCTTTCTTGAGCGGCACCTTGGCCCGTTCGGTCATGCCCTGCTGCAGGTAGCCAATGCCCAACTGCACGTAGGCCACACGCGCCTCGTCGCGCCCTTTGCTGGTCCTCATCGGGTTGTAGTCACCCGACAGGACACAACCGGAACAAAGGCCGGCCAACAGCAAAACGAGCGCGAAGCGCAGGGACATAGAGTTCCTCTCTTAGTGACTGTTCGCAGCGTTTTGCACCGCATCGTCCGTGGCGTTCAACTCACGCACGGCAATGTAGCGTTCGCTGCGACGGGTGCGATCCAGCACCTGTCCTACCAATTGGCCACAGGCGGCGTCGATATCTTCGCCGCGAGTGGTGCGCACGGTGACGTTGAAGCCAGCGTGGTGAAGCTGATCCTGGAAGCGACGAATCGCGTTGTTGCTCGGACGCTCGTAACCGGAATGCGGGAACGGGTTGAACGGGATCAGGTTGATCTTGCACGGGATGTTCTTGAGCAACTCGATCATCTCGACCGCGTGTTCGACCTTGTCGTTCACATCCTTGAGCAGTGTGTACTCGATGGTCAGCACGCGCTTTTCGCCCAGGGACGACATGTAGCGCTGGCACGACTCGAGCAGCATCTTAAGCGGATATTTCTTGTTGATCGGCACCAATTGGTTACGCAATGCGTCATTGGGTGCGTGCAGCGACAACGCCAGGGAGACGTCGATGTGCTTGGCCAGCTCATCGATCATCGGTACCACGCCGGAGGTGGACAGGGTCACGCGGCGCTTGGAGATGCCGTAGCCCAGGTCGTCCATCATCAGGTGCATGGCGGAAACGACGTTGTCGAAATTCAGCAGCGGCTCACCCATGCCCATCATCACCACGTTGGTGATGGCACGGTCGACGGTCGCCGGGACACTGCCAAAGGATTTGTTGGCAATCCACACCTGGCCGATCACTTCGGCGGCGGTGAGGTTGCTATTGAAGCCTTGCTTGCCGGTGGAGCAGAAACTGCAATCCAGGGCACAGCCTGCCTGGGACGAAACGCACAAGGTTCCGCGTTTGCCCTGGGGGATGTAGACGGTCTCGACGCAGCTGCCGGACGCCACGCGCACCACCCACTTACGGGTACCGTCGCTGGAAATGTCCTGGCTGACCACTTCGGGGCCGCGAATTTCGGCAACAGCCTTGAGCTTTTCGCGCAGGGCCTTGCCGACATTCGTCATGGCGTCGAAGTCGTCGACGCCAAAGTGGTGAATCCATTTCATCACCTGACCGGCACGGAAACGCTTCTCCCCGATCGAGTCGAAGAATTTCTCCATTTCCGGCTGGGTCAGCCCCAGCAGATTGGTTTTAACAGTCGATGTAGTCATGGATTCACCTTCGCTCTTAAGCCAATGCTTAGCGAGCGGTTACTTCAGTAGCAGCGAAAAAGTAAGCGATTTCGCGAGCAGCAGCGGCTTCGGAGTCCGAACCGTGAACGGCGTTGGCGTCGATGGACTCGGCGAAGTCAGCACGGATGGTGCCGGCAGCCGCTTCTTTAGGGTTGGTAGCGCCCATCAGCTCACGGTTGCGAGCGATAGCGTTTTCGCCTTCGAGCACCTGAACGACAACCGGACCGGAAGTCATGAAGGCAACCAGCTCACCGAAGAAACCGCGCTCGCTGTGCTCAGCGTAGAAGCCTTCGGCTTCGGCTTTGGACAGTTGCTTCATTTTCGAAGCTACAACGCGCAGGCCAGCGTCTTCGAAGCGGGTAACGATCTTGCCGATCACGTTTTTAGCAACGGCGTCAGGCTTGATGATGGAGAAAGTACGTTGAACAGCCATGGTGTAACTCCAGAAACGGTAATTTGCGAAAAATTAAACCCGCGAATTATACGCGGGTTCAGGGGTATTGCCTAACCTGCCAGGTCGATCAGTCGATTTCTTCGATCCAGAGCGCCTGGACCGCTTCCAAGACCTTCTCGCCACAACGGCCAGAGGTACTGTCGAAACCGGGAAGCTCCATGATCCAGTGCTGCAGATCGACGAAATTGACCTTCAGCGGATCCACGTCCGGCTTGGCTTCGGCCAGTTCTTCTGCGATGCGTTGTACATCATTCCAACCATAGCTCATGACAGTGTCACCATCAGTGCGGCGCTTCGGCCGCATGGTTAAGCGAATATTTCGGGATTTCGACCACCAGGTCTTCGGTGCCGACCTTGGCCTGACAGGTCAGGCGCGACGTCGGTTCCAGGCCCCAGGCCCTATCAAGGTAGTCCTCTTCCAGCTCGTCGGCCTCATTCAGCGAGTCGAAACCCTCACGAATGATGCAATGGCAGGTGGTGCAGGCACAGACACCGCCGCAGGCGCTCTCGATCTCGATGTGGTTGTCATGGGCCACTTCGAGAATGGACTTGCCGGTTTCGGCCTCTACCACCATACCGTCCGGGCAATGCTCGGCGTGTGGCAGAAAAATGATCTGCGGCATCAGTTATTCCTCGATTTCATTCAGGTTGCGCCCCGCCAGGGCGGCTTTCACCGTCGAGTCCAGGCGGCGGGCAGCAAAGGCATCGGTGACTTGCGACAGACGCTTGGTCTGCTGCTCGATGGCATAGCCATCGGTGCCTTTGATCAATTCGGACAATTCCTGCATCTGCAGCTCGATGACCATGCGCTCTTCAGCGTCGAGCAAACGGTCGCCGTCTGCCTCCAGGGCACCTTGCACGGCTTCGATCAGGCGCTGGGCATCGACCTGCTGCTCACGCAGCACGCGGGCCACCTTGTCGTCGCTGGCATGCTGGAAGGAATCCTTGAGCATCTTGGCGATTTCGCCGTCGGTCAGGCCATAGGACGGCTTGACCTGGATGCTCGCCTCCACGCCCGAACCCAGTTCGCGGGCGGAGACATTGAGCAAGCCGTCGGCATCGACCTGGAAGGTCACGCGAATCTTCGCCGCACCCGCCACCATCGGCGGGATGCCGCGCAATTCGAAGCGAGCCAGGGAGCGGCAGTCGCTGATCAGCTCACGCTCGCCTTGCAGCACGTGGACCATCATGGCCGACTGGCCGTCTTTATAGGTGGTGAAGTCTTGGGCGCGAGCCACGGGGATGGTGGTGTTACGCGGAATCACCTTCTCCATCAAGCCGCCCATGGTTTCCAGGCCCAGGGACAACGGAATCACGTCGAGCAGCAGCAGTTCGCCGCCATCGCGCTTGTTGCCCGCCAGGGTATCGGCCTGGATCGCGGCGCCAATGGCGACCACCTGGTCCGGGTCGATTTCAGTCAGCGGCTGGCGGCCAAAGGCCTCGGCAACGGCTTCGCGAACCCGAGGCACGCGGGTCGAACCACCGACCATGACCACAGCCTTGACGTCTTCGAGCTCCACGCCGGAATCGCGCACGGCACGGCGGCAGGCCTTCAGGCTGCGGGCGACCATGGGCTCGATCAGAGCATCGAAGGCTTCGCGGGTCAGCGTGGCTTTCCAGTCGCCATAAGCGACTTCAACGGTGGCGGCGTCGGTCAAGGCTTCCTTGGCGGCGCAGGCGGTTTGCAGCAGGTGGCGTTGCGCACCCGGGTCGAGGTCAGCGGACAAACCGGCTTGCTCGATGATCCAGCCGGCGATGGCGTGGTCGAAGTCATCGCCACCCAGGGCACTGTCGCCACCGATGGCCAGGACTTCGAAAACACCGCCGGTCAGGCGCAGGATCGAAATATCGAAAGTACCGCCACCCAAGTCGTAGATGGCAACCAGGCCTTCGGCATGCTGGTCCAGGCCATACGCGACCGCAGCGGCCGTCGGCTCGTTGAGCAGGCGCAGCACGTTCAGGCCGGCGAGCTTGGCGGCATCCTTGGTGGCTTGGCGCTGGGCGTCGTCGAAATAGGCCGGCACGGTGATGACCGCACCCACCAGCTCACCGCCCAACGCCGCTTCGGCGCGCTGGCGCAACACCTTGAGGATGTCGGCGGAAACCTCGACCGGGCTTTTCGGGCCCTGCACGGTCTCGATGAACGGCATGTGGGATTCGCCACCGACGAAGCGGTACGGCAGTTGGTCGCCCAATTGCTTGACGTCGGACAGACCACGACCCATCAAGCGCTTGACCGAGACGATGGTATTCAACGGATCGGTGGCGGCGGCCAGCTTCGCCGACTCGCCCACTTCAACGCGATCGGCGTGATAACGCACGGCGGACGGCAGGATCACCCGCCCCTGCTCGTCGGCCAGCGGTTCGGAAAGACCGCTGCGCAAGGCAGCGACCAGGGAGTTGGTGGTACCCAAGTCGATCCCGACAGCCAGGCGACGCTGGTGCGGTTGTGGACTTTGGCCGGGTTCGGCGATCTGCAGTAGGGCCATCGTAATCAGGACTTATCTGTAATCAGGCGTGCGACCGGAGCGGCACTGGGTTAATCGTCGAGGCGCTCTTCGAGCTGGCGCACTTCGTAGGTGAGCTTGTCGAGGAACTGCATGCGCCGCATCAGGCGTTCGGCCTGTTCGCGTTGCGCGGCATCGTTCCAGCAGGCTGCGAAGCTTTCGTTCAGTGTTTGCTGGGCGTCTTTCAAGCGCCGCTTGAATACCGCGACACCGGCCAGGTCGGCGCTGTCCTGCAGGTCTTCGAGCTCTTCGCGCCATTGCATCTGCTGCAAAAGAAACTCGGGATCGTGGACCGTGACTTCCAGCGGCAACTCATGACCGCTGATGGCGAGCAGGTAGCGTGCGCGCTTGGCCGGGTTCTTGAGCGTCTGGTAAGCCTCGTTGAGGTTCGCCGACTGCTCGAGCGCCCGCCGCTGCTCCGCCTCGGAGGCATCGGCAAAGCGGTCGGGATGGACGCCACGGGCCAATTCCAGATACCGCGCGGACAACTGGTCGAGATCCAGCTGGAACGCAGGCTGCATCTGGAACAACGCAAAATGACAAGGAGTACCCACAAGCCGCCTCAGATGTTGAAGCTTTCGCCGCAGCCACACTCACCGCGCACGTTGGGGTTGTTGAACTTGAAGCCTTCGTTCAACCCTTCCTTGACGAAATCCAGTTCGGTGCCGTCCAGGTACGTCAGGCTTTTCGGGTCGATGATCACTTTCTGACCATGACTTTCGAACACCTGATCGTCTTCGCCCACTTCGTCGACGAATTCCAGCACGTAGGCAAGGCCAGAGCAGCCTGTGGTGCGAACACCCAGGCGGATACCCTCGCCCTTGCCACGCCCCGCGAGGGAACGCTGCACATGCTTAGCTGCCGCTTCTGTCATCTGGATAGCCATGAAAACTCCTTACCAATGCGCGGATCAGATCAAGCCTTTCTTCTGCTTGTAGTCGCGAACGGCGGCCTTGATGGCGTCTTCGGCGAGTACCGAGCAGTGGATCTTCACTGGCGGCAGGGCCAGTTCTTCGGCCAGCTGGGTGTTCTTGATGGTTTCGGCTTCATCAAGGGTCTTGCCCTTCATCCACTCGGTGGCCAGGGAGCTGGACGCAATGGCGGAACCGCAGCCATAGGTCTTGAACTTGGCATCTTCGATGATGCCTTGCTCGTTGACCTTGATCTGCAGGCGCATCACGTCGCCGCACGCCGGGGCGCCGACCATGCCGGTGCCGACATCAGGATCCTGCGCGTCCATCTTGCCGACGTTGCGCGGGTTCTCGTAGTGGTCGATGACCTTTTCGCTATATGCCATTTGCTTCAATCCTCATCAGTGAGTCGCTCTGGTGGCGACTTCTTCAGTGCGCCGCCCACTCGATTTTCGAAATGTCGACGCCGTCTTTGTACATGTCCCACAGCGGCGACAGAGCGCGCAGCTTGGTAACGGCCTCGCAGACTTTCTGCGCGGCGTAATCGATTTCCTCTTCGGTGGTGAAGCGGCCGAAGGTGAAGCGGATCGAGCTGTGGGCCAGTTCGTCGTTGCGGCCCAGGGCGCGCAGTACGTACGAAGGCTCAAGCGATGCCGAGGTGCACGCCGAACCGGACGACACGGCCAGATCCTTGAGCGCCATGATCAGCGACTCGCCTTCAACATAGTTGAAGCTCAGGTTCAGGTTGTGCGGTACGCGGGCGATCATGCTGCCGTTGACGTAGAGTTCTTCCAGATGCTCGACCTGCTTGAAGAAGCGGTCGCTCAGGGCCTTGATGCGCACGTTCTCGGCTGCCATGTCTTCCTTGGCGACACGGAAGGCTTCGCCCATGCCGACGATCTGGTGGGTCGCCAGGGTGCCGGAACGCATGCCACGCTCGTGACCGCCGCCGTGCATGGTCGCTTCGAGGCGAACACGCGGCTTGCGGCTGACGTACAGCGCACCAATGCCTTTAGGGCCGTAGGTCTTGTGGGCCGAGAACGACATCAGGTCGACTTTCAGCTTGGACAGGTCGATGTCGACCTTGCCGGTGGACTGGGCCGCATCCACGTGGAACAGGATGCCCTTGGAACGGGTCAGTTCGCCGATGGCGGCGATGTCGTTGACGGTGCCGATTTCGTTGTTCACGTGCATGATCGAAACCAGGATGGTGTCGTCGCGCAGGGCGGCTTCAACCATGGCAGGAGTGATGATGCCGTCTTCACCCGGTTCGATGTAGGTGACTTCGAAGCCTTCACGCTCCAGTTGGCGCATGGTGTCCAGGACAGCCTTGTGCTCGATCTTGGAGGTGATCAGGTGCTTGCCCTTGGTGTGATAGAAATGCGCGACACCCTTGATTGCCAGGTTGTCGGATTCAGTGGCACCGGAGGTCCAGACGATTTCACGCGGGTCGGCATTGACCAGGTCGGCGACCTGGCGACGGGCGTTTTCGACCGACTCTTCGGCCTTCCAGCCGAACACGTGGGAACGGGACGCCGGGTTACCGAAGTTTCCGTCGACCAGCAGGCATTCACTCATTTTTTGCGCAACACGCGGATCAACCGGGGTGGTCGCAGAGTAATCAAGGTAAATCGGCAATTTCATGGACTCTCTCCTAAATCAGGCTGGCTGGCGTTCCGCGTGCTCTGCGGCAGTCATTCGACGGCGGACGCTTCAATCTTGTCCAGGTGCGGCGCCTTGCTATTGCAACGACGCTGGTCCTGACGCTGGGCTACTTCTTGCACCTCACGACGAGTTACAAGGTCAGCCAAGCTGATACCGCTTAGAAATTCGTGAATCTGCAAGCTGAGGTCGCACCACAAGTGGTGGGTCAGGCAAGTATCGCCGCCATGGCAGTCGCCAAGGCCCTGGCATTTGGTCGCATCGACCGATTCGTTCACCGCATCGATCACCTGGGCGACCTGGATGCCCTGCATGTCCCGCGACAGCTGGTAGCCGCCGCCCGGGCCGCGAACGCTGGAAACCAGGTTGCTGCGGCGCAGCTTGGCGAACAGCTGTTCAAGGTAAGACAGGGAAATGCCCTGGCGCTCGGAGATATCGGCCAGGGACACCGGCCCGTGCTGCGCATGCAATGCCAGATCCAGCATTGCGGTCACGGCGTATCGGCCTTTTGTAGTCAGTCGCATGGACAATTACCACGGAGTTCGGAATGGGGGCGAGTATGCAATTCCCGAGTATTTAAGTCAAGTATAAGACCTAGTGCTTTACTCAGGTTTACCCGCGAAAGAGCGCGCGCATGATAGCAAAGGCTGGTCGGCGGCGACCAGCGATACCGCGTTATCGTTTATCGCGAGCAAGCTCGCACACAGAGGGGCCTTGGTGGATGCACAATTTGTGCACACCACAGATCCCCTGTAGGAGCGAGCTTACTCGCGATGAGGCCAGCAGGGTGTCAGCTAGCCTGGCTCTGATCCTTGTCCTTCACACACGCAAAGTCTTCCTCGCGCAGTTCGGGCAAGTCCTTGGCACAGTAATTACTGCCCAGGTCCTTCAGGGCGCCACACATCCCCTCCAGGCGCCCATCGACGGCCTGCAGGTGATCGAGCAACTGGTTGATGGCGCGGGCGACCGGGTCGGGCATGTCTTCGCCGACACCGTAGGCGTCGAAGCCAATCTTCTCGGCCATGGCCTTGCGGCGCGCGTCCTGCTCGTCATCGGACTTGACGATGATCCGCCCCGGAATACCCACCACGGTCGCGCCGGGCGGCACGGCCTTGGTAACCACGGCATTGGAACCGACTTTCGCCCCCGCCCCTACCGTGAACGGCCCGAGCACCTTGGCACCCGCACCCACCACCACACCGTCTTCCAGGGTCGGGTGGCGCTTGCCCTTGTTCCAGCTGGTGCCGCCGAGGGTCACGCCCTGGTACAGGGTCACGTCGTCGCCGATCTCGGCGGTTTCGCCGATGACGATGCCCATGCCGTGGTCGATGAAGAACCGACGGCCGACCTTGGCGCCCGGATGGATCTCGATCCCGGTCAACCAGCGCCCGAAGTTCGAGACCAGCCGCGCCAGCCACTTCCAGCCCATGTTCCACAAGGCGCCGGACAGGCGATGGATCCAGATCGCGTGCATCCCCGGGTAGCAGGTCAGCACTTCAAAGGCATTGCGCGCCGCCGGGTCACGATGGAAAACACTTTGGATATCTTCACGCAAACGTTCGAACATTTTATTTCTTCCGCTTAATCAGCTCGCCACGGGCCGCCTTCTGGGTTTCCGTGAGGATGCCGCGCAATATATTCATCTCCGCCCGGCTGACCGAGCTTCGTCCGTACAACCGACGCAGGCGCGCCATCAAGTGTCGCGGCTTTTCCGGGTCGAGGAACTCGATGTCCACCAGGGCCTGCTCCAGGTGTTCATAGAACCGTTCCAGTTCGTCCATGGTCGCCAGTGTCTCACTGCGCGGCGACGTGACCTCGGTTTTTTCGACTTTGCTGGGCTTGCCTTCGGCTGCCAGCCAAGCCATGCGCACTTCATAGCTCAATACCTGCACCGCCGCCCCCAGGTTCAAGGAACTGAACTCGGGGTCGGAAGGGATATGCACGTGAAAGTGACATCGCTGCAGCTCGTCGTTGGTCAAGCCGGAATCTTCACGGCCGAACACCAGGGCGATCTCAAAACCTTGCGCGGCCTCCTCGACCACTTTGGTGCCGCATTCGCGGGGGTCGAGCAGCGGCCAGGGGATACGCCGGTCGCGGGCGCTGGTGCCAAGCACCAGGTTGCACCCCACCAAGGCGTCTTCCAGGGTGGCGACGACCTGGGCATTGGCCAGGATGTCACCGGCACCGGAAGCCCGGGCGTCAGCCTCGTGATGAGGAAACAAGCGCGGTTCGACCAGCACCAGGCGCGACAGGCCCATGTTCTTCATGGCCCGCGCAACTCCGCCGATGTTACCCGGATGGCTGGTATTGACCAGGACGACACGAATGTTCTGCAACAAGGGAGGCGCTCTCGAACACGATAAAGGGAGCAAATCTTACATAAGCACCTACCGTTAAGCTATGAAAGCGAACACCAACCTTCTCCTCGGAAAACTTTCTGATAGAATGCGCGGCTTTCTTTAACAACCTTAGGTGACACATCCATGCAGCCCATGCTGAATATCGCGCTGCGCGCCGCCCGCAGCGCCAGTGAACTGATCTTCCGCTCCATCGAGCGCCTGGATACCATCAAGGTCGATGAAAAAGACGCCAAGGACTACGTGTCCGAGGTTGATCGCGCCGCCGAGCAAAAGATCGTCGACGCCCTGCGCAAGGCTTACCCGAATCACTCCATCCTCGGTGAAGAGACCGGCATGCACGCCGGCACTGGCATCGAAGGCGAAGAGTACCTGTGGATCATCGATCCGCTGGACGGCACCACCAACTTCCTGCGCGGCATTCCTCATTTCGCTGTCAGCATCGCCTGCAAATACCGTGGCCGCCTGGAACACGCCGTCGTGCTGGACCCGGTTCGCCAGGAAGAATTCACCGCCAGCCGTGGCCGTGGCGCCCAACTGAACGGTCGTCGCCTGCGCGTCAGCGGCCGCACCAGCCTGGACGGCGCCCTGCTGGGTACCGGCTTCCCGTTCCGCGATGACCAGATGGACAACCTGGACAACTACCTGGGCATGTTCCGCGCCCTGGTCGGCCAGACCGCCGGCATCCGCCGCGCCGGCGCTGCGAGCCTGGACCTGGCTTATGTGGCCGCAGGCCGTTTCGATGCGTTCTGGGAGTCGGGCCTGTCCGAGTGGGACATGGCTGCGGGCGCCCTGCTGATCCAGGAAGCCGGTGGCTTGGTGAGCGACTTCACCGGCGGCCACGACTTCCTTGAAAAAGGCCACATCGTTGCTGGCAACACCAAATGCTTCAAGGCTGTGCTGACTGCTATCCAGCCGCACTTGCCGGCTTCGTTGAAGCGCTAAGCAACCGGCTACAGAAAAGGCACCTTTCGGGGTAATGCCAGTCAGTTAAGCTGACTGGCATTTCTATTTCTGATCGGATATTTCGGTGATTTCAGCCGAATCGCCCGAGGATAAACGCGCTCCTCACGTCGATGCGGCAGCACGTAGTGCGGCGCTGAAGCATGAAGCTCGGCCAAATACTTGGGGATGTTCCCGGAACGGTCGGCGGAGACGCTGTTGATAAACCCGAGAATCGCCCAAGTGCAGGCGGTGAAGCTCATTTCGCACGGGTAAATGCCAGGACAGTGGCGACTCATTTCCACCATCTGATAGCGCAACAAGTTGTAGCCCAATAACACGCCCCACAACTCTTGCTCGATCATCTCTGGC
>NZ_FPIX01000041.1:0-49199 GCF_900119205.1 Pseudomonas sp. NFACC16-2
CGCTTGAGGGCTGCTCGATCATTCTTGACGGTATCAATGGTTTGCAGGTCAGAGCGATAAACAACTATTTCGGCCTTGGCGACATCAATGCCAACAACCGTTGGCGAGGTAAGGATTGTCATGACGAATCCTCGGAGCTAGGGTTTAGGTGCTTGTCGGGGTCTACCTTTGCGCTGGCTTGCCTCTATCGTCGGTCTTACCGATGAATTCCTTATTGGCGCTTTGGGTAGAAAGGGCGGGACGAGAAGTCTCCCACGGTCCGTACTGGCTAGAGTCGGAATCGAGCTTTTAGTCCCGCCCACCCCTTCAAGTCTAAACATACAAGCGAGCTTGCTCGCGATGGGGCCCGCCAAGGCGACGCAAAATGACGCGTGAATCCCATTCGTCCGCGACATGACGCCCTTTCATATGCCTTCCAAAACCGGTTGAGGTAGAATGCCCCCCTTTTCTGCCCCCGATCCTTGAGGACCGCCATGTTCAGCCGTGATTTGACTATTGCCAAGTACGACGCCGATCTCTTTGCCGCCATGGAGCAAGAAGCTCAGCGCCAGGAAGAGCACATTGAGCTGATCGCTTCGGAAAACTACACCAGCCCCGCGGTGATGGAAGCTCAAGGCTCGGTACTGACCAACAAGTACGCCGAAGGCTACCCAGGCAAGCGTTACTACGGTGGTTGCGAGTACGTCGACGTGGTCGAGCAACTGGCCATCGACCGCGCCAAGCAACTGTTCGGCGCCGATTACGCCAACGTCCAGCCGCACGCAGGCTCCCAAGCCAACTCCGCCGTGTACTTGGCGCTGCTGTCGGCTGGTGACACCATCCTGGGCATGAGCCTGGCCCACGGCGGTCACCTGACCCACGGTGCCAGCGTTTCCTCCTCCGGCAAGCTGTACAACGCCGTCCAGTACGGCATCGACGGCAACGGCCTGATCGACTACGACGAAGTCGAGCGCTTGGCCCTCGAGCACAAGCCGAAAATGATCGTGGCCGGTTTCTCCGCCTACTCCCAGGTCCTCGACTTCCCGCGTTTCCGCGAGATTGCCGACAAGGTCGGTGCCTACCTGTTCGTCGACATGGCCCACGTTGCCGGTCTGGTCGCCGCTGGCGTCTACCCGAACCCGGTGCCATTCGCCGACGTGGTCACCACCACCACCCACAAGACCCTGCGCGGTCCACGTGGCGGCCTGATCCTGGCGCGCGCCAATGCCGACATCGAGAAGAAGCTGAACTCCGCCGTCTTCCCGGGCGCCCAGGGTGGCCCGCTGGAGCACGTGATCGCAGCCAAGGCGATCTGTTTCAAGGAAGCCCTGCAACCTGAGTTCAAGGCTTACCAGCAACAAGTGGTGAAGAATGCCAAGGCCATGGCCGGCGTGTTCATCGAGCGCGGCTTCGACGTGGTGTCCGGCGGTACTGAAAACCACCTGTTCCTGCTCTCGCTGATCAAGCAAGAAATTTCCGGCAAAGACGCCGACGCGGCGCTGGGCAAGGCGTTCATCACCGTCAACAAGAACTCGGTGCCAAACGACCCACGCTCTCCGTTCGTCACCTCGGGTCTGCGTTTCGGCACCCCGGCCGTGACCACTCGCGGTTTCAAGGAAGCCGAGTGCAAGGAACTGGCTGGCTGGATCTGCGACATCCTGGCGGACCTGAACAACGAAGCGGTCATCGACGCCGTGCGTGAGAAGGTCAAGGCTATTTGCAAGAAGCTGCCGGTGTACGGCGCTTAATCAGCCCGTCAGACCGTAGCCAAAAGGCCCGCCTCTTCGAGGCGGGCCTTTTTTATGGGCTGTTAAAAAGTTAACGCCAACTTACCCATTCATCCTTACACCATTCACTGGTTGTTATCGCACTTAATTTTCTGCAATACAGATAATACCACCCACCCCCAACAAACGAATAAGATCCCACTCGCTCCATCTCATACTTACTAACTCAATACAGGATTCAATTATCACATGGACAGTGAAAAATCTTTTCATGCAACACTTCGCATGTTTGATGCCCACGTCAATCTACTTGAAACGCTGCATGGTAAACCTGCGATGGCGACCGTCAGTTCATTCAGCGGCGGGTTCTTTACCGGCAAACCGCAAACCCATGATCACTCGCATTTACTCGGCATGCGCGCCGAAGCCCAGGGCACAGCCTCTACCCAATTGATGCTGCATTTCCGACCTACGCCCAATGGCTACATCCTGACCCTGAAAAACCCCGGGGAATACTACAACACGCTGATTAGCAAGAGTTGGCTTGAAGTACTTGGTGCAGTACATCCAGATACTGTCAACCCGACGCGTTTCATCCTGATTGACCAACAACACAACATCATTACTCGGAAAAACATCAACACCCAGCACACCCCCCTCTCACTCATGACCGCAACCCATAAATATGTCGGCGGATTAAGAGTGCGTGGTTCGCCGTACCTCTATCTGGCCGAGACCGAAGAAAAATCAAAGATAACTTTTATCTTGAGCCTGCACTAAGGCATGTAAATCTCGTAAAAGACAAATAACCAGACAGCTCTTGTGGCGCAGGATATTCCCTCGCCACAAGGCTCTACGGTGGGCAGTTTCTCCTTTAACAACTCACCTTGGGCAAGTTGAAAGCCACAGGCAGCGGAACATCAAAGCAGGATGGCATCGAAGCCTGCACGGATTTTCTCTTCGGGCAGTTCGTCGGCGATGAATACGATCACGCTTTCCCGGGGCTCATCCGGAGCCCATTCGGTGTCCCAATCGAAACCGTACAGTTTCAGTACGCCCTGGAATACCAGTCGACGGGGTTCGCCGACGATGTTCAGCACCCCTTTGTAGCGCAGCAATTGCTTGCCGTGCTCTTCCAGCAACTGGTTCATGAACTCGCTGAGCTTTTCGATATCCAGTGGTTTGTCAGTGCGCAGCACGAGGCTGCTGATCCGATCGCCCGTGGTGGCCTTGCCGACCGGCCGCAAGCTGAACCCTGCGCCCAGGTCCGCATTGAGATTGAAGCCACGGATATCGAGCAGTTCGGCCAGGTCGATCTTGCCATGTTCCACCACCCTGATAGGCGCTCGCCGATTGATGCGCGTCAAGCGCTCACCCAGGGCTTGGACCAGGGCTGCGTCCACCAGATCGGTTTTGCTCAAGAGCAGGCGGTCGGCAAATCCAACCTGGGCCTGGGCGATGGCCTGGGTCAGGTGGACATCGGCATGAGCAGCATCCACCAGGGTCAGGATCCCATCGAGGATGTAACGCTCGCGCAGGTCCTCATCGATGAAAAACGTCTGGGCCACCGGCGCTGGGTCGGCCAGGCCGGTGCACTCGATGACCAGGCGATCGAAGGCAATCTCGCCGCTGTCCAGCCGCTCGAGCAACAGATACAGGGCCTTGGTCAGGTCGGTGTGGATGGTGCAGCACACGCAACCGTTGGCCAGGGTCATGACTTGCACCGGCTCGTCGCCCAGCAGTTGGGTGTCGATACCGGCATCGCTGAATTCGTTCTCGATCACGGCGATTTTCAGGCCGTGCTCGGCCTTGAGCAGATGGCGCAACAGCGTGGTCTTGCCGGCGCCGAGGAAGCCGCTGAGGATGGTGACCGGGATGGGAGAGGACAAACTGAATCTCCTTGATGCCTGAAAGGGAAGCGGTTTTGTGGAAGCGAGCCTGCACACGAAGGCGTCGGGTCAGTTGACATCGATGCTACTGACCCACCGCCATCGCGAGCAAGCCCGCTCCCACATGGGTTTGAGGCTACCTCAACTCAACAGCACTTGGGCCCAGCCTTGCCACCGTAACCAACAGCGCAATCAAGCCAGACAACCACCCTGTGGCGAGGGAGCTTGCTCCCGCTCGGCTGCGCAGCAGTCGCAAACCGGCTGATACGGTCGGCCTGAAGGACCGCTGGGGCCTGCTTCGCACGCCAGCGGGAGCAAGCTCCCTCGCCACAAGGGATTTGTGGCGTATGCAAATCTTGAGAACACCAAAAACAACTGTGGGAGCGGGCTTGCTCGCGATGGCGGTGTGTCAGTCAACATGATCGTAACTGACCCACCGCCATCGCGGGCAAGCCCACTCCCACATGGGGTTTGAGGCGGCCTCAACTCAACAGCACTTGGGCCCACCCTTGCCACCGTAACGGGCCTCCTGGCGTTCGCGGAAGAACGCCTCGTAGTCCATCAACGGTTTGTCCGGGTGCTTGGTTTGCATGTGCTCGACGTAGTTGTCGTAGTCAGGCATGCCGACCATCAGGCGCGCGGCCTGACCGAGGTATTTACCGAGGCGACTCAAGTCATTGAACATCGTTGCAATCCCCTATCAAGCGTCCGGCACGGCCTGGAATGGCGCTTCTTTATCCGTGCGTTCCTTAGTGCCCCAGGCGGCGATGCCGACCTTGAGCGCGTAGAACAGGATGCTGAAGACCACGAACAGGAACAACACCGTCAGCGTGGCGTTGGTGTAAGCGTTGAACACCACGTGCTGCATCTGCTCGATGCTCTTGGCCGGGGCCAGGATCTGGCCGGCGGCCAGGGCATCGTTGTATTTGCGCGCCAGGGCCAGGAAGCCGATCGCCGGGTTGGCGTCGAACAGCTTGATCAGGCCCGCGGTGGTGGTGCAGATCAGCAGCCAGGCCGCCGGCAGCAGCGTGACCCAGACGTAGCGCTGGCGCTTCATCTTGATCAGTACCACGGTGGCGAGCATCAGGGCAATACCGGCCAGCATCTGGTTGGAGATGCCGAACAGCGGCCACAAGGTATTGATGCCGCCCAGCGGATCGATCACGCCCTGGTACAGCAGGTAGCCCCACAGCGCCACGCAACCGGCAGTGGCAATCAGGTTGGCCGGCCAGGATTCGGTGCGCTTGAGCGACGGCACGAACGAGCCGAGCAAGTCCTGCAGCATGAACCGCCCGGCACGGGTGCCGGCGTCCACGGCGGTGAGGATGAACAGCGCTTCGAACAGGATCGCGAAGTGGTACCAGAACGCCATGGTGTTCTCACCCGGCAGCACCGAGTGCAGGATCTGCGCGATACCGACCGCCAGGGTCGGCGCACCGCCGGCGCGGGCCAGCACGGTGGTCTCGCCGATGTCCTTGGCCACCGCTTGCAGGGCCTCGGGGGTGATTGCAAAACCCCAGCTACTGACGGTTTGCGCCACGGCCACCACATCACCGCCGACGATCGCCGCCGGGCTATTCATGGCGAAGTACACGCCCGGCTCGATCACCGACGCCGCGACCATGGCCATGATCGCCACGAAGGACTCCATCAGCATGCCGCCGTAACCGATGTAGCGGGCGTTGGTTTCGTTATCCAGCAGCTTGGGCGTGGTGCCCGAGGAGATCAGCGCATGGAACCCCGAGACCGCGCCGCAGGCGATGGTGATGAACAGGAACGGGAACAGCCCGCCCTTCCACACCGGTCCCGTGCCGTCGGTGAACTGGGTCAGCGCCGGCATTTTCAGCTCGGGCATGGTGACCAGGATGCCGATCGCCAGGGCGACGATGGTGCCGATCTTGAGAAAGGTCGACAGGTAGTCCCGCGGCGCCAGGATCAGCCACACCGGCAGCACCGCCGCGACAAAACCGTAGCCGATCAGCATCCAGGTGATCTGGATGCCGGTGAAGGTAAAGGCCTTGGCCCAGACCGGATCGGCCGCGATCTGCCCGCCCAGCCAGATCGAGCCCAGCAGCAACAGCACGCCAATCACCGAGATTTCACCGATGCGGCCCGGGCGGATGTAGCGCATGTACAGGCCCATGAACATCGCGATCGGGATGGTCGCCATCACCGTGAAAATGCCCCACGGGCTCTCGGCCAGGGCCTTGACCACGATCAGCGCCAACACCGCGAGGATGATGATCATGATCAGGAAGCAGCCAAACAGCGCAATGGTGCCAGGGATACGGCCCATTTCTTCACGGACCATGTCGCCCAGGGAGCGCCCGTTGCGGCGGGTGGACAGGAACAGGACCATGAAGTCCTGCACCGCACCGGCCAGCACCACGCCGGCGATCAGCCACAGCGTGCCGGGCAGGTAGCCCATCTGCGCCGCCAGCACCGGCCCGACCAGCGGCCCCGCGCCGGCAATGGCCGCGAAGTGGTGGCCGAAGAGAATGTGTTTGTTGGTCGGGACGTAGTCCAGGCCATCGTTGTTGAGCACGGCAGGGGTGGCCCGGCGCGCATCGAGTTGCATCACGTTGTTGGCGATGAAGAGGCTGTAGTAGCGGTAGGCGACCAAGTAGATGGCCACGGCTGCGACGACGATCCAGAGGGCGTTGATGGGTTCGCCGCGGCGCAAGGCCACGACACTCAACGCACAGGCCCCCAGAACGGCGACGGCAAACCAGGCGAGGTGTTTAACCAGACGGGTTGTCATTGCGTGTCTCCTGCCGATATCCAGTGGATTGCGGCGATTGTTTTTATAGTGTGCCCCGGCTATTCGGAGCCGGCCCAATATCCCTGCAACCGGTCAATAAATAAATCCGTAGAACTACGTAGATCCCCAATTCCCCCTGTGGGAGCAAGGCTTGCCCGCGATAGAGTCAATACGGTCTTTCATACACCGCGACGCCAGCGTCGCGAACAAGCTTTGCTCCCACATGTCTTGCGCCACAGGTTTTATGCCTCATCCATGGGTTTGGCATATGATGCCGCCATTCGCCTCCCCGCCGAGTCCGGACAGGAGTACAGATGCTGCTCAAACACAAAATCGTCGCCCTCGGGATTTTGCCGCTGGTCCTGGCCATCGCGGTCATCTGTGCCCTGGTGATCTCGCTCAATCGCCAGTTGGGCGATCAACAGGCGCAACTGATCGAAGACAGCATCCTGGCGAGCAAGCGCGCTGAGCTGAAGAATTATGTCGAGATGGCGCAGAGCCTGATCGCCCCGCTGTATGACAACGGACGGGGAGACGAACGCGCGCAACAGCAGGTCCTGGAAGAACTGCGCAAGCTTAGCTTCGGCATAAACGGTTATTTTTTCGTGTATGACCGCCAGGGCCGCAGCCTCATGCATGCCCGCCAGTCGGAACTGGTGGGGCAATACCTCTGGGACATGAAGGACCCCCACGGCCTGCCGGTCATCCAGGCATTGCTCAAGAGTGCCGAATCAGGCGAAGGGTTCCAGCGCTACGCCTGGAACAAGCCCTCCTCCGGCCAGGTGACCGACAAGCTGGCCTATGTCGTGATGCTCGATCAATGGGGCTGGATGCTCGGCACCGGGATTTACCTGGAGGATGTCGAACGCGCCACCCAGCAAGCCCGCGACGAAGTCGCCCATGGCATCCACAGCACCATGCAAGCCATCGCCGCGATCGCCTTGGTGGCGGTCCTGCTGGTATTTGCCGGCGGCATGACCCTCAACGTCAGCGAACATCGCCTGGCCGATAAAAAGCTGCAGCGACTGAACCAGCGTATCGTCAGCTTGCAGGAAGAAGAACGCTCGCGGGTCTCGCGCGAGCTGCACGACGGCATCAGCCAACTGCTGGTGTCGATAAAATTCCAGTTCGAACTGGCCAGCCATGTGTTGGAAAACGGCCAGGAAAACGGCCTGGGCATCCTCAAGAATGCAACCGACCGGCTGGGCGAAGCCATCGGCGAGATCCGTAGCATCTCCCACGACTTGCGCTCGTCCCTGCTCGACACCCTGGGCCTGCCCGCCGCCATCGGCCAGCTCGCGACCGAGTTCCAGCAGCGCAGCGGACTTGAGGTGTCCTACCGAAGCAACGAATTCGATTGCCGCCTGGAAAATGGCGCCCCTGTCTCGCTGTTCCGCATTGCCCAGGAAGCCCTGACCAATATCGAGCGCCATGCCGGGGCGAAAAGCGTCGGCATTACCCTGTTCGGCTCCAGCCAGTCCTTGCGGCTGACAGTGGTCGACGACGGGATGGGGTTCAACGTCCCGCAAGTGGAACGCGGCCATGCCGGCATCGGCCTGCGTAATATCCGCGAGCGGGTCGAGCATTTCGGCGGACGCCTGGAAGTGACGTCCGTGCCGGGCCGCAGCGAACTGGACATCCTGCTTCCCATGAACCTCTCGGTCACTGAAAACTGATGTTCGCCCACTCCAACAAGAGCACTCGTCGATGAACCTGCCTCCCGTGATTCGCGTCGCCCTGGTCGATGACCATTCCCTGGTCCGCGACGGCATCAGGGCTCTGCTGTCGGTGATGCCGCAACTGGATGTGGTGGGCGAAGCCGAGAACGGTGCGCAAGCGATCGAAATGGTCGGTCGCTGCCAACCGGACCTGCTGCTGATGGACATCGGCCTCAAGGATAAGAACGGACTCGAACTGACCCGGCTGCTGGGCAAGCAATACCCCAGCCTCAAGATCCTGATCCTCAGCATGTACGACAATTATGAGTACGTGAGCGAGTCCGTGCGTTCCGGCGCCAGCGGCTACGTGCTCAAGAACGCGCCATCGCGGGAAATCATCGCGGCCATCGAAGCCATCATCAGCGGCGGCACCTTCTACAGTGCCGAGATCGCCCAGCGGCTCGCCACCGACCCGCACACCGACAATGAGCTGACGCCGCGGGAAAGCCAGGTGCTGTACAAAATGGTCCAGGGCCTGAACAACAAGGAAATGGCCCGTGAACTGGACATCAGCGTACGCACCGTCGAAACCCATCGCCTGAGCATCCGCCGCAAGCTGAACATCGACAAGCCCGCGGCCCTGGTGAAATACGCGATCGACCACGGGATCATTTCCCGCTAGGCCCCACACCGCTCCCTCGCCACAGGTCATTCATTTCAATCGGCGTGGTAATAACCCGGCAACGCAAGATCATCCAACAAACCTGGGCCGCTTGGCGTCCAGCCCAGCAAGGCACGGGTGTACGCGCTGGACACTGCCATGTTCGCGCCCGCCATGTGGGCGAACCAGCCGAAATGCTCACGCTCGCGGGATTCCACCGGCAACCCCAGGCCACGACCGATCGCCTGGGCAATGTCCTTGAACGGCACGGCCTCGTCGGCGACGGCGTGGTAGACGGATTGCGTCACGCCCTGCTCCAGCGCCAGCCGATAGACCCGTGCGGCGTCCAGTCGATGCACGCCCGACCAACAATGGACGCCGTCCCCGAGATAGGCCGAAACGCCTGTCTCCCGGGCCAGGCGAATCAGGATCGGCACGAACCCATGGTCGCCGAGGCCATGGACCGAGGGCGCCAGTCGCACCGTCGCCACACGCACCCCACGCTCGGCCAAGTCCCGGGCGGCGGCTTCGGACTTGCGGGGCGAGGCCGGGCTCACCACTTCCAGTTCACTCGCGCCCCGCGTCAATCCAAACAGCCCAGACGTCACCAGCAACGGCCGGTCAGAGCCTTGCAACGCATCGCCCAACGTTTCGATGGCGCGGCGGTCCTGTTGGGCATTTTCGGCAAATCGCGAGAAGTCATGATTGAACGCCGTGTGAATCACCGCGTCCGCCGTCGAGGCGACGCTGTGCAAGATCTCGAGATCATCCAAAGTGCCTGAAATCACCTTCGCGCCTGTCGCAGCCAGTGTCGCGCCTTTTTCTTCGCATCGGGCCAGGCCCGTGACCCGATGCCCGGCGGCGATCAGATCCTGTACCACGGACGCCCCAACCCAGCCCGTGGCACCGGTAACGAATACGTGCATATGCAACGCTCCTGTACTAAAAAACCGAGACCGAAAATCTTCTATAACCCATCGAAGACTCAGAATTTGTATTGAACGTGTGCTTGCCGTCCTCTCAGCAACATCAGGGCCACCCCGAAAGACAGCCCAACGGCAATGGCGCCGCCCAGGTAAACCGCACCCATGCCCCAGCCACTCGCCAACAAACCGGCCAGCGGACTGGTGATGCCCAGGGAAATATCAAGAAACGCGACGTAGGCCCCCATGGCGAGACCGCGTGCCTGCGGTGGCGCACGCCGTACCGCTTCCACGCCGAAGCCGGGAAACGCCAGGGAATAACCGAAACCAGTGAAAGCCGCCCCCAAATAAGCCATGGTCGCGGTGTCGGCGCTCCAGATCAGCAGCAGCCCAACGGTTTCGATCAATACGCAGACCAGCGCGACGCGAGCGCCGCCAATCTTGTCCGGAAGGTGCCCGAAAAGCAGGCGAGCAGCGATGAAAGCCACACCGAACGCAGTGAACGCCAAGGAAGCGTTGCCCCAATCCCTGGCCGCGAACAACAGGGCAATGAACGCCGTGACGACACCAAAGCCGACGCTGCAAAACGCCAATCCCATGCCGGGAACCCATACAGCACCGAGCATCGTGTAGAACGGTGTACGCCGGGTCGCCGTAGGGGCGACAGCGCGCACGCCCGCGACAATCGCCAAGGCCAACAGAGGAATGAACATCGAGGCCATGGCAATGCCCGTGAATCCCCAGCCGCCATTCAACGCCACGCCAAGCGGAGCGCCCAGGGCATAGGCGCCGTACATGGCGATGCCATTCCAGGCCATGACCTTGCCGGCATGCTGCGCGCCCACCAGGCCGATGCCCCACCCCAGCGCACCGGTGACAATGAGGCTTTCGCCAATTGCCAGCAGCACCCGACCGCCCGACAAGAGCCAGACCGACGTGACTGGCGCAGCAACGAACGCCAGGGAAAGCAGATAGACCAGTCCTGAAACCACGGCTGTCACCAGCCCGGTCATGACCGCGCGTTTCCCACCGCACATGTCGGCAAAGTTGCCGGCCCAGGCCCGTGACAACAGCGCAGCGGCGAACTGCGCCCCGACCACCAGGCCAATCACCAGCGTGCCCATGCCCAGCGCATCGTGCAGATGAAGGGGCAAGACAGGCAACTGCATACCGATCGTGAGGAAGCCGATGAATACGGTCAGAGTGAGCGGCGACAGCTTGAGGACCGGATTGGTCTCGACGGCTGCCTTAGGCGCCGAAGTAACGCCGAGATGAATATTGTCTTGTGTCATAACCCTACCCACGGAAAGGATGCGATATGACGTTGAACGCTGCCGGTGACGCCGACTAAAATGCGATCAATTCGTCGCATTCAAGATACGAACAATCCGTCGCCTTTCCTATTCGCATTCCCTGCCGAGGTTCATGCCCACATGTCCGAACGCTCAAGCCCGCAGATTTCCTCGCGTAAACAGCCGCAACAGGCACGCTCCACCGAGCTCGTCGCCGCGGTTCTGCAAGCGGCTGTTCAGGTTCTGGCGACCCAGGGCGCGGCACGCTTCACGGTGGCCAGGGTTGCCGAGCGAGCTGGCGTGAGCGTTGGCTCGGTGTACCAGTACTTCCCGAACAAAGCGGCGATCCTGTTCCGCCTGCAAAGTGATGAATGGCGACAAACCAGCGACATGCTGCGCGAGATTCTTGAAGACAACCTCAAGCCGCCCTTCGAGCGCCTGCGTACCCTGGTGCAGGCGTTCATCCAGTCCGAATGTGACGAAGCCCAGATACGCGTTGCCCTCAACGACGCCGCCCCGCTCTACCGCGACGCTCCCGAGCACCAGGCCGCGCGGATGTCGGTGCAGCAGTCGGTGGATGCTTTCATGCTGCAAGCATTGCCAGACGCCCCGGCACAAACCCGCACCCTGGCAGGTGACCTGGTCATCAGCACGCTCAGTGCCGTGGGTAAGCGCTTCTCATCAGCGCCCCGCTCTCCTTCGGACATTGCCATCTACAGCGATGCCATGGCCGATATGTTCTGCGCCTACCTGGCAAGCTTGCAGCGCCCCCTTGAGACCGCTACCTGCTGACGGTTCGTCAGCCATGCTCCAGTGACAGCCTGCCAACACTTTTACTACACTCCCCGATCTTGTTTCCCTCCGCTACGAGACGTCCCCTCACGATGAAAACCATAACAAGCTCGATGACGTTCTGTGGCCTGCTGGCGCTCTCTTGCGGCGCCTTGGCCGAACCGACACCTTCGCTACTGGACCAGGTCCTGCAACGCGGCGAACTGAAGGTGTGCACCACCGGCGACTACAAGCCCTATACCTTTAAAACCGAAACCGGCGAATACGAAGGCATCGACATCGACATGGCGCGCTCGCTGGCCGCCAGCCTGGGCGTCAAGGTGCAATGGGTGCAGACCACCTGGAAAACCCTGATGCCGGATATGGTTGCCGGTCAATGCGACATCGGCATGGGTGGGATTTCGGTGACGCTGGAGCGCCAGAAGAAAGCCTATTTCAGTAACACCCTGGACGTGGATGGCAAGATCCCGCTGGTGCGTTGCGAAGACAAGGAGCGCTACCAGACCCTCGAGCAGATGAACCAGCCTTCGGTGCGTCTTGTCGAGCCGGCCGGCGGCACCAACGAAGCCTTCGTCCGGGCGTTCCTGCCCAACGGCCAGTTGAACTTCCACGACAACGTGACCATCTTCCAGCAACTGCTGGACAAGAAGGCCGACGTGATGATTACCGACGCGTCAGAAGCGCTCTACCAGCAAAAACTCAAGCCTGGCCTGTGCGCGGTCAACCCGACCCGCTACCTGCAATATGGCGAGAAGGCCTACCTGCTGCCTCGGGATGACAACACCTGGAAGATGTACGTCGATCAGTGGTTGCACTTGAGCAAGGCCAATGGCAGCTACCAGAAAGTGATTGGGCAGTGGCTGGCCGTTCCCGCCGCCCAATGACCGTTCGCTGAGAAAACAAAAAAAACCTGTGGGAGCGAGCTCGCTCGCGATGGCGTCAGGTCAGCCACATTGATGTCGACTGACACACTGCAATCGCGAGCAAGCTCCCACAGGGGGCCTGTGACGGGGTCTGCCCCGGACAGGCCCATCCGCCTCACTGTGCCGCGCGCACCTTGGCGATTTCCTCATACATCGTCTTCACCAGGTCGCCATCCAAGGATTTGGCGAACTTGTCGACTACCGGTTTGACCCGCTCACGAAAGCGATCTTTCTCCGCCGGGGTGACTTCGTTCACGGTCATGGCACCGGCCAACGTCACCTTGGCCTTGTCCATGCTCGCCGCCGTGACTTCACGCTGGAACTTCTGCGCCTCAGTGGCAGCCGAGCGAATCATCGCCTTCTCATCGTCGTTGAGGCGGTTCCAGGTTTTCTGGCTGATGATCAGCGACTGCGGGTTGAAGATGTGGCCCGTGACGGAGAGATACTTCTGCACCTCGTAGAACTTGTTGCCCTCAATCACGGTGAACGGGTTTTCCTGACCGTCGATGGTGTGCTGCTCAAGGCCCGTGTAGACCTCGGGAAACGCCATCGGCACCGGGTTGGCCCCCAGGGCGGAGAAGGTCTCCAGGTAGATCGGCGACTGGATCACGCGAATCTTCAAGCCCTGCATGTCTTCAAGCTTGGTCACCGGGTGCTTGCTGTTGGTCAGGTTACGAAAACCCAGGTCCCAATAACCCAGCGCGACCAGCCCTTTGCTGTCCAGTTGCGCGGCCAGTTTCTGTCCGACCGGCCCATCGATGACCGCATGGGCTTCCTCGACGTCGTTGAACAGGAACGGGAAATCGAGCATGGCGTAATCCGGTGCCTGGGCGGCCAGGATGCCGGAGTTGAGCACGGTGATGTCCAGCGTGCCGCCCTGCAACGCCGACACCGTTTGTACATCACCGCCCAGCGTACCGCCTGGGAACAGGCGGACCTTGATCTTGCCACCGCTCTTTTCGCTGAGCAGGTCGGCGAACTTCTGCGCGCCCTGGCCTTGCGGATGCTCCTTGACGTTCTGGAAGGCGAATCGCAAGGTGCGTTCGCGGATTTCATCTGCGTGACTGGCCACGCTACCCAGCAGCAGTCCCGTTGCGCACGCCCCGGCCAACAGGGTTTTCATCAGTTGTCCCATGTCACTCTCCGATCATTATTGTTTTAAGGTCGAGCTAGCCAGCACCGGTGTTATCCGGTGAAGAATTTCAACGGTCCCAGGACCAATTGCGGAAACAGGACCAACAAGAACAGCACCACAAACTGCGCAAACATGAACGGCCACACCCCGCGCACGATTTCTTCGAAATCCAGCTTCGCCACCCCGCAGACCACGTTGAGCACCGTGCCCACGGGAGGCGTGATCAGGCCGATGGCTGTGTTGATCAGGAACAGCACGCCGAAGTACACCGGATCGATCCCCGCCTGGATGACCGCCGGCATCAGCACCGGGGTGAGGATGAGGATGGTCGGGGTCATGTCCATCACCGTCCCCACCAGGATGATCAGCGTCATCATCACCAGCAACAGAAGGGTCTGGTTGTCCATGAAGGGCGCCAGCATTTCCGCCAACTGGCCCGGCAGATCGGCGATGGTCACCAGCCACGATGAAACCATGGCCGCCGCCACCAGCAGCATCACCACCGAAGTGGTCTTTGCCGAAGACAGGATCACTTCGTACAACTGGCTGACTTTCATTTCCCGGTAGATCACCAGGGACACGAACAGCGAATAGACCGCCGCGACCACGGCGGCTTCCGTGGGGGTGAAGATGCCGAACTTGAGGCCCAGGATGATGATCAAGGGCAGGCCCATCGCCCAACTGCCGTCGAGCAACGTGCGCAGCACTTCGGCACGGGAACGCTTGGGCGGCGTCTCGACGTTCTCGCTGCGGGAGATGTACCACCAGGCAACGGCCAGCGAAGCCCCCAGCATCAGGCCCGGCACGATACCGGCCAGGAACAGCTTGGAAATCGACACCCCGGACGCCACGCCAAAGACGATGAAACCAATGCTCGGCGGAATGACCGGTGCGATGATGCTACCGGCGGCGATCAGACCGGCCGAGCGCCCTCGGTTGTGCCCGGCCAGCACCATCATCGGCACCAACAAAGCCGCCAGTGCCGCCGCATCGGCCACGGCCGAACCGGAGAGCGACGCCAACAGGCAGGAAGCGATGATCGCCACGTAACCCAGGCCTCCGCGCTTATGCCCCACCAGCGCCATGGCAATATTGACGATGCGTTTGGACAGGCCGCCGACGTTCATGATTTCGCCGGCCAACATGAAGAACGGCACAGCCATCAGCGGGAAGCTGTCCGCGCCATTGAGCAGGTTCTGGGCGATGATCTGCGCGTCGAACAGATCCAGGTAGAACATCAACGCCACACTGACCACCAGCAAGGCAAACGCGATAGGCATGCCCAGTGCCATGCTGCCCATCAGAGACCCGAGGAAAATAACCAACGTCATGGGCGGGTACTCTTTGTAGGGTTATGGGCAATGGGGTCATGGGTGATCGCCTCGGCATCGTTGTCCTTGACCATCACCAACTCGTCATCCCCCAGCTTGCCGAACAGCGCCAGGTAGAGCTCGTAAAGCAGGATCGCTGCGGCACTGGCGCCAAACACCAGGCCGGCACCATAAAACAGCGCCATGGACAATCCTGACGCCGGAGCAACGACATTCAGGTTGATCGCAGCCTGTTGCCAGCTGCCACTGAAAATCAGCCAGCAGATGTACAACATCAAAAGATGACTGATGACCAGGCAGATACGCTTGCCTGCCGGCGGCAAGCGCTTGACCAGGCTGTCCATGCCCAGGTGAGCACGGTCCTTGAGCGCCACCACGGCACCGAGAAAAATCATCCAGACGAAGAACCAGCGCGACAGCTCCTCCGACACACTGATGCCAGAATTGAAGGCATAACGCAGCACCACATTGCCGAACACCAGCAAGATCATCGCGACCATGCACAACACAATCAGTAGCTTGAGCAGCTTGAAATACAGATTCACCACTTTTGTCATCTTGAAGGCCTCAGAGGCTTGTCGAGCGCCCACACACCACTGGCGCGATAAAACCGCAACAGCATGGGGTCGCTATAGGATCGAACCTGGGAGACTGGAAGATGCGCTGCAAAGACGGATCAAGGAGAAAGCTTGCGCTGCTCGGGTAGGCATGGGTGTTCCTCTATATTTTTATTATGGTCTTTGCCTCGTCGGGCGAGACAGCTGTCGCTAAAATGTACCACCCGGTTAGTTTGGTCAATATCCCAAGCTGGCGCACACTGCAAAGCGTGCGATTATCGACCAGACAATTGGCGTTTTTTATTGCATTGAGCTGCCACGCCAACAAGATTTGTATCGGTTTGTATAGGAAACGCGGCCTGATACGAAATGATGGATTTCATCCCCTCCCGGCACACACCGTCGATACATCTGCGCGTTTAACTGTGATCACCGGACAGCAATACATTCGTTACCACCGGCCCACTCAATCAAGCGCAAGGAGAATCACCATGTTCAACTTCTCGAAACTTTCGTCTCTTGCAATCGCCCTGACGCTGGTTGGCGGCGTCGGCCTGTCGAACGCAGCCTCGGCAAAGAGCGCCCCGGCCCAGGCTGCGCATCAACTGGCTGAAGGCGGGTCTGATCGTTTGATCCAGAATCGTGTGGCCGAGGGCGGCTCTGATCGCTTGATCGAGAATCGTTTGGCCGAGGGCGGGGCTGATCGCTTGCAGGAGTTGCGTGAACGCAGCGCGGTGTGAAGCGATTCTGTGGCGAGGGCGCTTGCTCCCTCGCCACAGAAGCGGATGGCGACCCATGGCTTGCGGCTCAAACCTCAGGGCTTGATGTTCTTCAGCTCATTGAGCAACCCGAGCAACTGCTCCATCTTTTGCTCGCCAAACTGCTCTTCGATCCGTCGATAGTTGCCTTCCATGCCCTCGCTCATGGACACGAAGCACTGCTGGCCGCGCTCGGTCAGCCCGACAAAGACTCGCCGCTGATCCTGGCTGGACTTCTGCCGCCGCACCAGACCGTCACGCTCCAGGCGACTGAGTACACCGGTCATGCTCGGCTTGAGGATGCACGCCTGGTGGGCGAGTTGATGGCTTTCCAGCTCCCCTTGCTGATGCAGGATGCGGATCACCCGCCATTGTTGTTCCGTGAGGTCATGCTGGTTCAGCGCCGGTCGAAAAAAAGCCATCGCCGCTTCGCGGGCTTGCAACAGCGTCAGGGTCAATGAGGGTCTGGGGTTAGCCATGTTCGAACTGTGTAGATGGGCGAGTCGGCAGCTTAGTGTCGCTATCACAGCGCTGCAAGCGCTCAGCGCAACCCTGATTGCCGCTGGCGATACTCCCCCGGCGTGAGTTGGGCATAACGCTGGAAAAACCGACTGAAATACGCCGGGTCCTTGAACCCGAGCTGGTAGCAGATTTCATTGGCCGAGCTGCCGGTGAACAGCAACAGGCGCTTGGCCTCCTGCATCAGCCGCTCCATGATCAAGCGCTTGGAAGGCAGGTCGGCGATGCGGCGGCACACGTCATTGAGGCGCGCCTCGGTCACGCCGATGCCTTCGGCGTAGCGCGATAACGGCCAATGCTGCAGGTAGTGGGCCTCGATCAACTCGTTGAAGCGGTGAAAGATCTTCAGGTCTTCATGCCGGGCCGGCCTGGCCTCCAGGGAGTTGGAACATAACCGCAGCAGGCTGATCATGATCAGCCGCGTCAACGCGTCCAGTGTTGCGCTGCGCCCCGGGCGCCCGGCCGTCACCTCCTCGCTCAACTCCTCGAACAGGTACTCCAACCGCCGCACCTCCCCTGCCTGCCCAGGCCCCAATTGCCCCAGCGCTACGCAGGCCGCCGGCATTTGCACGCCCGCAGGCGCCAGGCTCGGGTCGGCGTCGATCAACTGCCACACCAATTGCTGGCGCACCGTCAGCACATGCCCGTCACTGTCGGCCTCGGTCACGAAGGAATGGGGAATGGTCGGTGGCGTGAGGAAGAACATCGGGCCGGATTCGACGTACTGCTGGTCATCGAGATAGACGCGCACGGTGCCGCTCTTGACGTAGTGCACCTGGAAGAACCGGTCGTGACGATGAACCGGCATGTTGCGACCGAAAAAACCCGCCAGGTTGGCGAGTCGGTCGTAATGCACTTCGGCATCGCTATAGCGCTGGTCGTACACCTGACCAATGTTGATGTTGGGGATCGGCTGACGGTCAGTCATCACGCAGTACTCATTTTCTTATTCTGGTCCAGGTACCTACCGCATTCATCCTGCACCGAATCCGGCAAGGCAACCAGTGCCCGCTCATTCTGTCACGCTTGACGATAGTTAACATCTTAATTATAACTGTTAACACATTAACAATAACCGCAGAGCCCTCACCCTCTGCATCGCCAGGAGACAAGCATGAGCCGAGCCCTGCATGACGTCGCGACCGGCACCCTGTTCGGGGTCGCGCTGAACTACCAGGGGCTGCTGAAACAGCGCCTCGCCGAGTTCGAGCAACCGCCCTACCAAAAACCGCCGCTCAAGCCCGTGCTGTTCATCAAGACCCCCAACACCCGCAACTGGCACGGTGCCGAGGTGGTTCACCCCGGTCGCAGAGAAACACTGCAACCAGGGCCGGCGCTTGGCGTGGTCATGGGCAAGTCAGCCAGTCGCGTCAGTGCCGCCGAAGCCCTGGACTACGTGGCCGGCTACACCATCATCAATGAATTCAGCCTCCCGGAAGACAGCTATTACCGCCCCGCCGTCAAGGCCAAGTGCCGGGACGGCTTCTGCGCCATGGGCCCGGAACTGGTGCCCACCACTCAGGTGTCCGACCCTCACAGCCTGGCGATCACGCTGTACGTCAACGGCGAGGTTCGCCAGCAGAACAGCACGGCCAACTTCGTTCGCAACATTCCCCAACTGATCGCCGAGATCAGCGAGTTCATGACCTTGCATGCTGGCGACGTGCTGATCACCGGCACGCCTGAAGGCCGGGTCGACGTACTGCCCGGTGACCGTGTCGAAGTGGAGATCAGCGGCCTGGGCCGTCTGGTCAATATCATCGTGGCCGAGGAAACAGGAGCAGGTTCATGAAACACGCGCGCATTCGTTTTGAAGGCCAGGATCAAGCCGTCACCGTTGAAGCTCACAACGCAATACGCCTGGCGGACGGTCGCCTGCTGGCCGAGGACCAGGTCCAGTGGCTGCCACCGGCCACCGGCAGCATGTTCGCCTTGGGCCTGAACTATGCCGATCACGCCGCCGAACTGGCGTTCAAGCCACCGACCGAGCCCCTGGCGTTCATCAAGTCGCCCGGCACCTACACCGGCCATAACCAAGTGACCTGGCGTCCCGATAACGTCGCCTACATGCATTACGAGTGCGAGCTGGTGGCGGTCATCGGCAAAGCCGCGCGCAACGTCAAGCGCGAGGATGCGTTGGAATACCTGGCCGGCTACACCGTGTGCAACGACTACGCGATCCGCGATTACCTGGAAAACTACTACCGCCCCAACCTACGGGTGAAGAACCGTGATGCCACCACCCCCATCGGCCCATGGATCGTCGATGTGGCCGATGTACCGGACCCGGGCAACCTGACGCTGCGCACCTGGATCAATGGCGAACTGCGCCAGGAAGGCAGCACCAAGGACATGATTTTCGATATCCCGTACCTGATCGAATACCTGTCCAGCTTCATGACCTTGCAGCCCGGCGACATGATCGCCACCGGCACGCCGGAAGGCCTGGCCGACGTGGTGCCCGGTGATGAAGTGGTGGTGGAAGTGGAAGGCGTCGGTCGCCTGGTCAATCGAATTGTCAGCGAAGCCGAGTTCTTCGCATCCCGTAAAGAGGCTTGAGCAGCATGATCAAACACTGGATCGACGGCCGTGAGGTCGAAAGCAAAGACGTCTTCGTCAACTACAACCCCGCCACCGGCGAGGCCATCGGCGAAGTCGCCAGCGGCGGCGCCGAGGAAGTCGCCCAAGCGGTCGCGGCAGCCAAGCAAGCGTTTCCGAAATGGGCCAATACCCCGGCCAAGGAACGTGCCCGGCTGATGCGCAAGCTCGGTGAGTTGATCGAGCAGAACGTACCGAAACTGGCCGAACTGGAAACCCTCGACACCGGCTTGCCGATCCACCAGACCAAGAACGTGCTGATCCCGCGGGCCTCCCACAACTTCGATTTCTTTGCTGAAGTCTGCACGCGAATGGACGGCCATACCTACCCGGTCGACGACCAGATGCTCAACTACACCCTGTACCAACCGGTGGGTGTCTGCGCGCTGGTATCGCCCTGGAACGTACCGTTCATGACCGCGACCTGGAAAACGGCGCCGTGCCTGGCCCTGGGCAACACGGCCGTGCTGAAGATGTCCGAGCTGTCGCCGCTGACCGCCAACGAGTTGGGGCGCCTGGCCGTCGAGGCCGGCATTCCCAATGGCGTATTGAACGTGATCCAAGGCTACGGCGCCACCGCCGGCGACGCGCTGGTGCGCCACCCGGATGTACGGGCGATCTCCTTCACCGGCGGCACCGCCACCGGCAAGAAAATCATGCAGACCGCCGGGTTGAAAAAGTACTCGATGGAACTGGGCGGCAAGTCGCCGGTACTGATTTTCGAAGACGCTGACCTGGAACGCGCCCTCGACGCCGCGCTGTTCACGATTTTTTCCCTCAATGGCGAACGCTGCACCGCCGGCAGTCGGATCTTCATCCAGGAAAGCGTCTACCCGCAGTTCGTGGCCGAGTTCGCGGCCCGCGCCAAGCGCCTGATCGTCGGTGATCCGCAGGACCCGAAGACCCAGGTCGGTTCGATGATCACCCAGGCCCATTACGACAAGGTCACCGGCTACATCAAGATCGGCCTAGAAGAAGGCGCCACGCTCCTGGCCGGAGGCCTGGAGCGTCCGGCCAATTTGCCTGCCCACCTGAGCCGCGGCCAGTTCATCCAGCCGACGGTGTTCGCCGACGTCAACAACAAAATGCGCATCGCCCAGGAAGAAATCTTCGGCCCGGTGGTGTGCCTGATCCCGTTCAAGGATGAAGCAGAGGCCCTGCAACTGGCCAACGACACCGAATATGGCCTGGCTTCGTACATCTGGACCCAGGACATTGGCAAGGCCCATCGCCTGGCCCATGGCATCGAGGCCGGCATGGTGTTCATCAACAGCCAGAACGTGCGCGACCTGCGCCAGCCTTTCGGCGGCGTGAAGGGTTCCGGAACCGGCCGCGAAGGCGGACAGTACAGCTTTGAAGTGTTTGCCGAGATCAAGAACGTTTGCATCTCCATGGGCAGTCATCACATACCGCGATGGGGTGTTTAACCCAAGGTAAGTGATGAACCCTGTGGCGAGGGGATTTATCCCCGCTGGGGCGCGAAGCGGCCCCCTCGGTAGACCTGGCACACCGACTTCTCAAATATTGGGGCTGCTACGCAGCCCAGCGGGGATAAATCCCCTCGCCACAAAAGCTCCAACACAAGCAAGACCCGATTCACCGATTATCCAAGATCCAACAAGAACAATCTTTTCAGGAGAATCATCATGGGCGAAGTCGTCCTGGCTGCGAAAATCTGCCACGTTCCCTCGATGTACCTGTCGGAGCTGCCCGGCAAGCACCACGGTTGCCGCGCCGCCGCGATTGCCGGCCACAAGGAAATCGGCCGTCGCGCCCGTGAGCTGGGGGCCGACACCGCCGTGGTGTTCGACGTGCACTGGCTGGTCAACAGCGCCTATCACATCAACAGCGGCGCGCACTTCAAGGGCATCTACACCAGCAACGAGCTGCCTCACTTCATCAAGAACATGGAGTACGAATACTCAGGCGCCCCGGAACTGGGCGAACTGATCGCCGCCGAGGCCAATGCCGCCGATGTGCGCACCCTGGCCCACAACATCCCAAGTCTTGAACTGGAATACGGCACGCTGGTGCCGATGCGCTACATGCACATGGACGTCCCGCAGGACCAGAAATTCGACGTCGTTTCGATTGCTGCCTGGTGCGCCTGGCACCGCCTGCAAGATAGCTTCACCTTCGGCGCCGCCGTGCGCCGGGCCATCGAAAAAAGCGACCGCAAGGTCCTGGTGCTCGCGTCCGGCTCGCTGTCGCACCGTTTCTCCGACGATCGCAACGCTGAAGCCAACATCCACAACTGGACGCGGGAGTTCGACAAACAGGTCGACCTGCACGTCGTCGAGATGTGGCGCCAGGGCCGCTGGAAAGAGTTCTGCGCCATGCTCCCGGACTACGCCGAACACTGCTTCGGCGAAGGCAAGATGCATGACACGGCGATGCTGCTGGGGTTGCTCGGCGGGCCGGACTACGACAAGCCTGCCGAAATCATCACCGAGCCTTTCGGCAGCTCCGGCACCGGACAGATCAACGCCATTTTTCCAGTCTGAACAGCAGCTGCAAGCGGCAAGCTACAAGCTGATCGCTTGCAACTTGCCGCTTGTAGCTCACCACTCGAAGCTGCCGACGCAGGAGGCCTCATGCCACATTTCATCGCCGAATACACCGACAACATCGAACAACAAGCCGACCTGCCCGGCCTGTTTGAAAAGGTCCATACCTTGCTGGGCGACAGCGGCGTGTTCCCCCTGGGCGGCATCCGCAGCCGGGGCGTGCGCCTGGACACCTGGCGCATGGCCGACGGCAAGCACGACTACGCCTTCGTACACATGACCTTGAAAGTCGGTCACGGCCGCGACCTGGCCACGCGCCAGAAAGTCGCGGAAAAACTCTTCGAGGTGATCACCGCGCACTTTGCCGAGCTCCAGGCCCAGCGCCTGCTGGCCCTGTCGTTCGAGATGATCGAGCTGCACGAACAGCTCAATTTCAAGGCCAACAACGTCCACGCCTTCCTCAAGGGCCAGGCCACCTGAATCCGTCTGCCTCGCGTTCCCCATCGGCCTCTCTGACAAAAAGTACAAGATCATGAGCACAGCCCATACCGCCAACACCGCCGGCACCGTCGCGCACGACCGCACCCATGCCACCATCACCTGGCGGCTGATGCCGCTGCTACTGGTCTGTTACCTCTTTGCCCACCTGGATCGCATCAACATCGGCTTCGCCAAGATGCAGATGAGCGCCGACCTGCAGTTCAGCGACACGGTCTACGGCTTCGGCGCGGGGCTGTTCTTCATCGCCTATGCGCTGTTTGGGGTACCTAGCAACATGGCCCTGGACCGGGTCGGTCCGCGGCGCTGGATCGCCACGCTGATGGTGGTCTGGGGCGCCTTGTCCACTGGCATGTTCCTTATCGACAGCGCCGCCGGTTTCTACGTGTTGCGCTTTCTGCTGGGCGTGGCCGAGGCCGGTTTCTTTCCTGGCATCCTGGTCTTTCTAAACCGTTGGTATCCGGCCCGGCGCCGGGCCCAGGTGACCGCGCTGTTCGCCATCGCCGTGCCGATGGCCGGGGTGATTGGCGGGCCTTTGTCCGGCGGCATTCTCGAGCACTTCCATGATGTTGGCGGTTTGCGTGGCTGGCAGTGGATGTTCGTCATCGAAGGGCTGCCGGTGATCCTGCTCGGCCTTGTCGTGCTCAAGTGCCTGCCGGACGATTTTGAGACGGTCAAGTGGCTCACACCGCACGCCAAGCAGCAGCTGCGCGAACAACTGAGCCTTGAAGAACAGCGCAAATCCATCACCTCGTTTTCGGCGATTCTCAACAATCCGCAGGTCTGGTTGTTGGTGGCGGTGTACTTTGCCGTGATGCTGGCGGTGAACACCCTGGCCTTCTGGATGCCCACCCTGATCCATGGCGCCGGCATCGGCAGCGACGGCAAGGTCGGGCTGCTCAGCGCGGTGCCCTACCTGGCCGGCTGTTTCTTCATGATCGGCTGCGGGCGCTCCTCCGACCGCCATCGCGAACGTCGCTGGCACCTGTGCGCACCGCTGTTGATGGCCGCGCTGGGCATTGCGGTCACCGGGCTCTCACCCGGCAATCCAATCCTGGTGCTCAGCGGCCTGATTGTCGCCGGCATGGGCGCCAGTGCGGCGTTACCGATGTTCTGGCAGCTGCCGCCAGCCTTCCTGTCCAACGGCACCCAGGCCGCCGGTATCGCGCTGATCAGCTCCTTCGGCAGCATCGCCTCATTCTTCGCGCCCTACCTGATCGGCTGGATGCGCGACACCACCCAGAGCGCCAGCCTCGCCTTGTATGTGCTGGCCCTGCTCATCGCCCTTGGTGGCTTGCTGGTGCTGCGCACCCAGGCCGCCATCGTCAACCCTCAATAAGAGACCCTTGCCATGCTTGACCAGAACCTCATCCAACAAGCCGCCACCCGCCTCGACCATGCCGAACGCTCCCGCGAGCAGGTGCGGCAGTTTTCCCTCGATCACCCGGACATCACGATCGAGGATGCCTACGCCATTCAGCGCGCCTGGGTCGCGCAGAAAATCAAGGACGGTCGCAAGCTGGTCGGCCACAAGATCGGCCTGACCTCCCGGGCCATGCAGGTGTCGTCGAACATCACCGAGCCGGACTACGGCGCGCTGCTGGACGACATGTTCTTTGACGAAGGTACCGACATCCCATTCGAGCGTTTCATCGTGCCGCGGGTGGAAGTGGAGCTGGCGTTCATCCTCGGCAAGCCATTGAAAGGCCCGAACGTGACGGTGTTCGACGTGCTCGACGCCACCGAATGGGTGATCCCGGCGCTGGAAATCATCGATGCGCGCATCCAGCAGATCGACCCGCAGACCAAGGCGACCCGCAAGGTGTTCGACACCATTTCCGACAACGCCGCCAATGCCGGCGTGGTCATGGGCGGTCGCGCCGTGCGCCCGACCGAGATCGACCTGCGCAAGGTGCCGGCGGTGCTCTACCGCAACGGTGTGATCGAAGAGTCCGGCGTCTCGGCGGCGGTGCTCAATCACCCGGCCAAAGGTGTGGCCTGGCTGGCGAACAAGCTGGCGGCCTATGACGTCACCCTGCAACCGGGACAGATCATCCTCGGTGGTTCCTTCACCCGCCCCGTGGCAGCCAACCCCGGCGATACCTTCCATGTCGACTACGACATGCTCGGTTCCATCGCCTGCCGTTTCGTCTGATCGGAGACCGTTCATGGACATGCCCATCAATACCTTCAAGCAACGCCTGCGCAGCGGCGAGGCGCAGATCGGCCTGTGGCTGGGGTTGGCCGATGCCTACTGTGCGGAACTGGCGGCCAACGCCGGCTTCGACTGGCTGCTGATCGACGGTGAACACGCGCCCAACGACTTGCGCACCTTGCTCGGCCAGCTCCAGGCCGTGGCCCCCTACCCCAGCCAGCCGGTGATACGCCCGGTGATCGGTGACACGGCGCTGATCAAGCAAGTGCTCGATATTGGCGTGCAGACCCTGCTGGTGCCAATGGTGGAAAGCGCCGACCAGGCGCGCGAACTGGTGCGCGCCATCCACTACCCGCCCCATGGCGTACGCGGTGTCGGCAGCGCACTGGCCCGGGCGTCACGCTGGAACAGCATCCCCGGTTACCTCGACAAAGCCGACGAACAGATGTGTTTGCTGGTGCAGATCGAAAGCCGCGAGGGCCTGGCCAACCTGGACGCCATTGCTGCGGTGGACGGTGTCGATGGGGTCTTTATCGGCCCGGCGGACCTGAGCGCCTCCATGGGTTTTCGCGGCAACCCCGGCCACCCGCAGGTACAAGCGGCCATCGAAGACGCCATCGCCCGCATCCGTCAGGCCGGCAAGGCAGCCGGGATTCTCAGTGCCGATGAAAAACTGGCCCGGCGCTATATCGAACTCGGCGCGGCGTTTGTCGCGGTGGGCGTGGATACGACGGTGTTGATGCGGGGCTTGCAGACATTGGCGGCGACGTTCAAGGACACACCAAAGCCTGCGGCTGGCGGTGTGTACTGACAGCACCACAAACCCCGTGGCGAGGGAGCTTGCTCCCGCTGGGTCGCGAAGCGGCCCCCTTGAATCCGACAGTGAATTCAAGACTTTTGGGCCTGCTGCGCAGTCCAGCGGGAGCAAGCTCCCTCACCACAAAAGCAGACCAGCCTCAGCGCCTGATCGCCTTCAGGTCATTGAGCAACCCCAGCAGCGTCTGCAATTTTTCCTCCCCTAACTTGTCCTGCAGACGCTGATAGTTCGCTTCCATGCTCTGGCTCATCGAATCGAAGCTCGCCAGCCCTTGCGGCGCCAGGCGCACCAGCACTCGTCGCTGATCCTGTTCAGCCTTGCGCCGCACCACCATGCCTGCCGCCTCCATGCGCACCAGCACGCCGGTCATGCTGGGCTTGAGGATACAGGCCAATTCGGCCAGGCGATTGATCTCCAGCTCATCGTGCTGGCTAAGAATGCGGATGACTCGCCATTGCTGCTCGGTCAAGCCATGTTGATTGAGGGAAGGCCGGAAAAAGCCCATGGCCGCTTCACGGGCCTGGAGCAGGGTCAGGGTCAAGGATTGGCGCGGCTTGGGCATGAGAATGTTCGCGAGAAAGATTTAGTTAATGAGTTAACTAAATCTTAACAGCTTCGGCGCCGAGTTACCTGTGGCGAGGGGATTTATCCCCGCTGGGCTGCAAAGCAGCCCCGATATCGGCCATCGCAGTGTGTCAGTCGATTCGCTGTTGTAGCTTTAGGGCCGCTTCGCGGCCCAGCGGGGATAAATCCCCTCGCCACGGGGGTTAGTGCCAAGCCTTAATACATGTTTCAGCTCAAGCGCCCTTGATCACACCCTTGAGCACTGCTTTGAAATGCTCCACCTGGGCCTCGCCGAACTGGCCGAACACCTTGTCCTGCTGTTCCTTGGCGATGGCCCAGAGCCCTTCGGTCTCATCCATGCCCTTGGCGGTCAGGCGTACCCGCTCGCCTTCATCGGTCACCAGGCCCTTGCGCTTGAGGTTGGCCACGGCTTCTTCGATCTCGCGCACCGGCATCGCCACCTCCCGCTGCAAGTCGCACAGGTTCAGCCCGGCATCGTTCTCGAGCACCATCAGCATTCGCGCCTCACTGGTGCGCAAGCCGGTGGACAACTGACGCGGCTGGTAGCTGGCCTGGTAAGCCCGCAGCGCCTGAGTCATCAGGTAATACAGATTGTGGCTCAAGCGCCCCTGGAAGTGACTGCTGGGGGACTGGCCCTCTTCCCGTCTGGTCATGCGAGTGTGAGGCAGCACCATCGAGTAGGCGCCCTGGTGATAGAGCAGTGGAGAGCGTCCGAAATCATCAAACGCCACGACCTTACCGATCATGATCCAGTGATCGCCTCCATCGACCTGCTGGAATTTTTCACAGTGAAAACGCGCGGAGCAATCGACAAACACCGGGGCACCGCCTTCGCCGGTTTCGAATTCGATTTCAGCGAAGCGGTCCTCCTTGGGTCGTGCGAAGTTGTTCGACAGGTCGATCTGGTCGGCAGCCAGCACGTTCACCGCAAAGTGACTGGCGGCTTCGAACACACCATGGCTGCTCGAACGCTTGTCGATGCTCCACAGGATCAATGGAGGGTCCAGGGACACCGAGTTGAAACTGTTGGCTGTCACACCGACCTTGCGGCCATCTTCAGTGGCAGCGGTGACCACGGTCACGCCGGTGGCGAAGTTACCCAGGGCCCGGCGGAATGCGCGGGTATCGAAAGCGGTATCACAAAGACTGGACATGCAAGACTCCCGGCCGCCTCGAGCGACGGCCTCGATTATTGTTCTAGGGGTACAACGAACAGGCGGTCAAACCATGGACGGATCAGGCTCAAGGCCCATCAACTCACGACCGAGAATCTGCGCACAAACGTCGTAGTCGGTATAGGCATGGGCGCCGGTCAGGTGGGCATCGCGGAACAGCCGTTGCAACTCGTTGCTTTCGAACCAGGCGCCGCCGCCAGCCGCCTCCATCAAGCGGTCGACGGCCTGGATGCACATTTTGGTGGCGTAACCCTGGTTGGTCCGCCAGAACGCCAGGGTTTCCCGGCTGGGGTATTCGTGGCGCTCGCCATGTTCGGCGTGCTCCTGCCAGGTTTTCTCAAGGAAGGCACGGGCCGCGGCCACCTGATGAGTCGACTCGGCCAGGCGCATCAACGCCGGGGTAGCGGCACCGACTGCCGCACCGGTGTAGGCCCGCACGCGGTTGCGGGTCTTCTCGCGAAAGACCTCCAACATGCGTTCGGCGACACCCAGGCTGACCGTGGAAAAACCACTGGCGAAGTAAGGGCGGTATGGCGAGTAGAAAATCTTGCTATCGGGGTACAGGCCAAATCCGCCGGACTTGCCCTCCATCATGTCCTTGGCTTTCTGGATCCGGTGTTCCGGCACGAACGCGTTGTCGATGATCAACGTCTTGCTGCCACTGCCGCGCATGCCCACCGCGAACCAGTCATCGCGAATCTCATAGTCGCTGCGCGGCAGCACCGCAAAGCAATAGTCCTGGGCGCCTTCGGCGTTTTTACGGCGAAACCCCACGATCGCCCATTCGGCATGATCGCAGCCGCTGCTCCAGCCCATTTCACCGCTGAACGTCACGCCGCCCTCGACTTCCTCGGTGCGGCCAAACGGCGCGATACTGCTGCTGGCAGTGGCATCGGGATCATCGCCCCAGATTTCCTGCTGGGCCCTGGCCGGGAACATTGCCAACTGATGGCTGTGGGTGCACAACAGGCTCATGGCCCAGGCCGTGCTGGCACAGGCACCGGCCAGCAGCGCGATGCAGTCGGCGAACTGCGGCAGGGAAATCTCCAGGCCACCGTAGGGTTTCGGCTGGAAGGCCCGGTGCATGCCGATGCTTTTGAGCAAGGCTATATTTTCAGCAGGGACGCTACGGTCTTTCTCCGCCTGGAAGGCATTGGCGGCAATGACCGGCAGGATGGGCTTGAGGTCTTCGAGCAGCGGGTTTGGCTTTTTCATGGACAGGCTCTTTTATTATTGGCATCTGCCAATCCCGTCTCTGCCCGGCAACCTGAGGTTGCACAAACAGCGGGATCAGTGATTAAGGCCGGTCCAGTATGGGCAATCACAGGCGGGTGAAAAATGCACCTTCCAGATCCAAGATTGTACTTTTCATGGGGCAGCTTTCGGCGCCATGGCGCGCTCGGTCAAATACCCCGGCACGGATGATCAAGACAGGCGCCCCCATCCGGGCTCTTAATAGGGCCATCCCCTGCAATGCCTTGCGAAGGCGTTGCAACGGAGTTTCCTTTTCACTTTGTCAGGTTGCGTCATGATCAATATCGAAACGCCCACCTATTACACGGCTACCAAGAAATACAACCTCAGCTTCCCCACGTTGGAACAGGACGTGGACGCCGATGTTGTGGTCATTGGCGGCGGTTTCTCAGGGATCAATACCGCGCTGGAGCTCGCCGAAAAAGGCATCACCAACATCGTGGTGCTGGAGGCGCGTTACCTGGGGTTCGGCGGCACTGGGCGCAATGGCGGGCAGATTATGGCCGGCATCGGTCATGACCTGGAAAAGATCAAGAAAGACGTGGGTGAAGACGGCCTGCGCCAGATTTTCGAAATCAGCGACCTGGGCGCCGACATCATCAAGGACCGTATCGCCAAGTACGCCATCGATGCCGACTTCTGCCACGGCTACGGCTACATGGGCTTCAACGCGCGCCAGGAGAAAACCCTGCGGGCCTGGGAAAAAGACTTCAAGTCAGTCAACAGCAAACACGAGATCCGCTTTCTCGGCGGCTCCGAGGTGCAGCAGATCATCGGTTCCAAGGCCTATGGCAGTGCCTTGCTGCACATGGGTGGCGGGCATGTGCACTCACTGAACCTGTTATTGGGTGAGGCCAAGGCCCTGGCCAGCCACGGCGTACGGATTTTCGAGAACAGCCCGGCGCTGGAAGTCAGCTATGGCGAACGCATCACCGTGCGCACCGGACGCGGCTCGGTCAGGGCCAGCAAGCTGCTGTGGGCCTGCGACAGTTTCCTCAACAAGCTGGAACCGGAGCTGCATCGCTCGACCATCAACACCTACGCCTTCCAGATGATGACCGAGCCACTGTCGGACGAACTGATCCAGCGCATCAGCCCGATTCGCGGTGCCTACAGTGACATTCGCCCGGTGATCGACTACTACCGCGTCACCAACGAAAACCGCCTGCTGTTCGGTGCCGCCACGCCGTTGGTGGAGCACATCCCCCAGGATCTCAAGGCCTGGAACCGGCGCCTGATGCTGAAGATCTTCCCGTACCTCAAGGACGTGAAGATCGACCTGGCCTGGGGTGGCCCGATGGCGTGCAGCCCGAACCTGTTCCCGCAGATCGGCACCCTGCCCGGGCGCAGCAACGCGTTTTTCGTCCAGGGTTACTCAGGCTTTGGCGTCACGCCGAGCCACATCATCTGCAAGGTGCTGGCCGAAGGCATGAGCGAAGGCTCGGCGCGCTACGACCTGGTCAGCTCGATCCATCGCCCGACCATCATCGGCAAAGACGCCATTCGTCCATTGCTGCTGACCGCCGGCAAGTCCTGGCACCAACTGTCGGGCTACTGGAACGGCCGTCGCTGAGATGAGTGGCTGAACATACACCCTGTGGCGAGGGGATTTATCCCCGCTGGCTGCGAAGCAGCCCCATAAGCAGCGCAGATGCAGGTTTTTTTCAGGGGTCGCTGCGCGCCCAGCGGGGATAAATCCCCTCGCCACAAGAAACCCTTCCAACTTCGCTATTTTTTAATCATCAGGAGTCACTGCCATGCCCCTTATCACCGTCAAAAAAGACATCCAGCTGTCCGACCTGGACGCCTGGGGCACCGTCGCCGATATCGGTTCGCAGATTCTCGAAGGCGAAGTCAAAGCCTTCGGCAAGATGACCTTCGGCGCACCAACCGACCCCGTCAGCAGCGCCTACTTCGGTACCACCCAAGGCAAGTTCCGGATGGTCTATCCCTTCGCCGAACACGCCACCGTGGTCACCGGTGAAGTGGTGCTCACCGACGAGGCCACCGGCCAGAGCACCCGCTACAAGGCCGGCGACAGCTGGTTCGTGACCAAGGGCACACCGGTGCTGTGGGAAGTTGTCAGCGAGAGTTTCGTCAAGCACTACTTCGCGGTAGCCTGATCGGACTTGGCTGCCGGCCCGACCGGCAGCCCTCTCGGCGAAGGTGCGACCATGAACCTCATCCCCACCCAGGACATCGCCAGCCAGTGCCTGCACGCATTTACCCAGCTCGTTCCCGTCAGCCGGGCGGCGTTCTACTGCGTTGATCGGCAACTGCAGGTCCACGACTTCAGTCTGCACAGGATGAGCGGCGAGATGCACCGCGACTATCTGGACAACTATCGCCAATTTGATCCGCTGCACCCGCGCCACTGCGTCTCCAGCGAGTTGGCCGTGGTGCCGTTGAGCCTGGCGATGACCCGCCAACCGCTGCGTGACAACCGTCGTTATCGGGACTTCCTGCAGCGCTACGGCGTGGTCGACGTGGTGGAAGTCTTCGCCCATCGCGATGGTCAGCCTCAAGCCGCGATTTCGTTGTTGCGCACCGCCGAGCAAGGTGTCTTCACCAGCCAGCAGTTGAGCCAACTCAGCGCGTTGCAGGCCTTGCTGCAACTGGCCGCGGCCCATTTGCCCAGCCATGAGGACCCACTGGGCGACTTGACGCCCAAGGAGCGCCAGATTGCCTGGCTGCTGCGCCAAGGCGTTAGCAACAAGCAATTGGCCCGGGAGCTGGAGGTGGGCTTGCCGACCATCAAGACTCACCTGATCCACCTGTTTCGCAAGGTTGGCGTGAGCAGCCGTACCGAGTTGGTCAGCGCACTGTTCCTCTGATCAACCATTTGGTTGATAGGCCGCCGTTACCCCGCACCGCATGATCCGAGTGGCTAATTCAACCACCGGAGCCTTGTAATGAGCACATCTTCAGATTGGATCACCGTCGGCGCCCTGGCCGATGGCTTTGCCCCCGAAGCCTTCATCCTGCCAAACCTGGCCGAGCTGGACGGCAAGACCTTCACCCTGCATTTCGCCAATGGCTGGCAGATCGAGCATCGCTTCGAGCAGGACACCCTGACCTGGAACGCCGTCGATGGGCACTCCAACGGCAGCGCGACCTACCGGGCCACATCCGTACGCCCGGGCCTGTACCTGGTGGACTTCATCAAGCGCGAAGGCGAGCTGACGCTGTCGGTAAGCCTGGTGCTCGATACCGCCAGCGCCGCCTTCACCGCCGTGATCGGCCGCATGCCGAGCCAGCCGGAAACCGGCGAAGGCCTCTACAGCCGGGCGCTGGCCGGCAAGCCCCTGACCTCGGTTCAAGCGCAGTTCCTGCACGGCAGCCTCGATCGTCCCTGGCAGCCTGGCCTGTGCCCGCACACACCGACTACCGAATTGGTGGGGCTGCGCAACCTGTATCGCTACAGCCCGAGCGAGGTCTACGAACACATTTACCTCAACGACCAGTTCTACTCCTGGCAGTGCCTCAAGGGCGTTGAACAAGGCCTGTGTGACACCGATCGCTGCGACACCTACAAGATCGCCGATCAGTTGTACCTGTTCGTGTGGCGGGAAAAAATCATCCCGACCCTGGGCCTGGTGCTGATTGACCTGCAACAGCACCGCAGCGACGGCAAGATCTTCGGCTACGCCGGTGCGTCGTTCGATGAGTTCTCCAATTTCCCGGTCAGTTCCTACTGCCAGGTACTCAATCAGACGGAGTATCCCGATGCCTGAATCACGCACCGTGGTGATCACCGGTGCCGGTACCGGTATCGGTGCGGCCTGCGCCCGCCTGTATGCCGCCGAAGGCGCCAACCTGGTGCTGATCGGTCGACGCCGCGAGCCCCTGGAAACACTCGCCGAGGACATCGGCGGCCTGGTGCTGGTGGGCGATGCGGCCTGTCCGAACACCTGGGACGGCTTCGTCGAGCAGATTCGCACGCGCCATGGCCGACTCGACGTGCTGCTGGCCTGTGCCGGTGGTTTGGGCATGGGCAGCGCCACCGAGACTCATCCATCGGCCTGGGAAGCAGCCCTGCGCAGCAACTTAGACAGCGCCTTCTACAGCGCCCGGGCGTGCCTGCCGTTGCTGAAGGAAAGTGCCGGCAACATTGTGCTGATTGCCTCCATCGCTTCGTTGGCGGCAGGCCCCCATGTGTGCGGCTACACCACCGCCAAGCATGCGCTGTTGGGCCTCAACCGCTCCCTGGCAAGGGATTACGGGCCTCACGGCGTACGGGTCAATGCAATCTGTCCAGGTTGGGTCCGCACCCCCATGGCCGATGAAGAAATGCAGGCACTGATGCAGTTCCATGGCGAAACGTTGCAACAGGCCTATGACCGGGTCTGCGCCGACGTGCCGTTGCGCAGGCCGGCCAGTGCGGAGGAAATCGCCAACGTCTGCCGCTTCCTGGCCTCCCCTGATGCGTCGATCATCACCGGGGCGACGCTGGTGGCCGATGGCGGCTCCAGCATTGTCGATGTACCGACACTGGCCTTCAGCCGGATGGAGGCCAGCGATGCCTGAGGATCTGGATTTCAACGGCCAGACCGTATTGGTCACGGGCGGCGCCCAGGGCATTGGCCGGGCCATCGTTGAAGCGTTTGCCCTGCGTGGGGCTCGCGTGGTCATCGCCGACCTTGGCCTGGCGCGCGCCGAAGCGGTGGCCGACGAATTGACCGCCGAGGGCTGTCAGGTACAAGCGGTGGGGGTTGACCTGGCCGACGCAACGGCGGTCTTCGGGATGATGGCCGAGCTGGAGCAGCGCTTGGGAAGGCTCGATATCCTGGTGCACAACGCCGGGTATTTTCCGCTGACACCGTTCGCCGAGATCACCCCGTCGATGCTCGAGCGTACGCTGGCGGTGAACCTGTCGGCGCTGTTCTGGCTGACCCAGGCCGCATTGCCGATGTTCCGACGCCAGGGCCAAGGCTGCGTGCTGGTGACCTCCTCGGTCACCGGCCCGCGGGTGGCGTATCCAGGGCTCAGCCACTACGCGGCCTCCAAGGCCGGGGTCAATGGTTTCATTCGCAACGCCGCGCTGGAACTGGCGGCCGAGAATGTCCGCGTTAATGGGGTCGAGCCAGGCATGATCGCGACACCGGCCATGGCCAACCTGGGCGACGATGAAGTCAACCAGGACATTGCCCGCCGAGTGCCGCTGGGTCGATTGGGCCAACCGAGTGACATCGCCGGCGCCATGCTGTACCTGGCGTCGAGCCTGGCCAGTTATGTGACCGGGCAGACTTTGGTGGTCGATGGGGGTTCGACGTTGCCGGAGGTTTGAGCCTGAGTGGGGGGAGTCAGCTTGCGGTGAGGGTGGATGGACCACCGTCATCGCGAGCAAGCTCGCTCCCACACTTTCCAGTGTCACCCACAAAAATCATGTTCATCATAAATCCCTTTGTGTGGGAGCTTGCTCGCGATAGCAATCATCCAGTCAACAACGACCTCATTCAAGCCATCCCTTGCCCCTCCTGCAAACGGCTGGAACGAAACTCCTTGGGCGACAGCTCGAACTGCTTCTTGAACGAACGGCTGAAATGCGCCGAATCGGTAAAGCCCCATTTGTAGGCAATCGAGGTAATGGACTCGTCCCGCAGGAACGGATTGGTCAGGTCATCAGCACTGCGCTTGAGCCGGGCCCGCTGGATATAGCGGCAAACGCTGTCATCCTGCTCTTCGAACAATCGATACAGATGCCGTACCGAAATATTCAGTCGATTGGCCAGGCCCACCGGGCTGAGGCCGGGCTGGGTCAGTGACTCGTCGATGACCTTCTGCACATAGCTGCGCAGATGGCTGCCCTGCAACGCAACCCCCTCATCACGGGCATCGCTACGGTGCTCCAAGGCCGAGCCCAACAGCGAAACGAAGGCACTCTGCAACGCTTCACCCTCGCCCGCGGCGCCCTCGCCGTCGGGTGTGTCCCTGCACAGCTGGTCTATCAAGACATGCAGCATCCGCCCACATGCCTTGCTGGACGAAACCTTACCGAAAGTCTTGGTTTCCCCACCCAGTTGCCTCGACACGTCCTGGCGAGACAAGGACAGCACCGCGTGCTCGATCAGGCCGAACGGGCTGATCTCAAGCGCCCCCACGGAATCCATCAGCAGCAGTTCACCGGGGGCCAACTGAATGCTCAAGCCGTTCTGGGTAATGCGGCAGTAGCCGCTGCGCTGGCTGACCAGGAAGCAATCCTGGTCATCGTCGTGATCCGCGTTGGGTAGGTGACGCTTGATGCTACCGGCGTTGGTGCGCAGGTTCGCGAGGGCAAGGCCACCCCGATGGAAATTCGACACTTCACCAATAAACAGCGAACGATTGAAGGCCAGCTCGGTATCGAAGTGGCCGCAAGTCGCCCGCAGATCCCGGTTCCAGATGTCCAGACCGTCCTGCCCAACCTGTTGCATGCTCATGGCATTCTCCGCAGTGGCTTATTGTTTTTGTGCGGCAATAGTTAACATGTTATCTATATGCACGCAACAAGTACCTGATCGCCAGAGCAGTAGCAGGAATGATGCCAGGGCAGCACAACAGAATCAGAGCGTTGCCAGTACCCGCTGCAGGCCGCTCAAGGTTGCCAGCAAGATGCCGCGCTGCTCGCGGCTCAACGGGATATACCGACGAAAGGCCGGCATGCGATTGACCACTTCGCTACCGCCCATGTGCTCCAGGCGCACGCACCACTGGCGCCCCTGCAAATCGATGCGCAACCGTTTGAAATCCAGCGGCATGAGGGCCTGATACAACGCAGGATCCTGCTCCACCGCCGCCTGCAACCGGGCCGCCAGGTCACTGCGCCCGTCCCGCTGCCGGCAACGAATACCACTGCGCCGAACAGCCCCGCTGTGGTGCAGTTCCATGCGCGCCGTGCCCTCTCGGGAGGCAGGCACGCGCAGGACAAACTCGGTCATTACCAGGTGCATCAACAACTGCGACTCGGTGCGTTCGACGATCTCCAACTGCAAGCTGCCATCGTCGGTGGCTGCCGTCGCCGTAGTCGGGCCCGCCACCTCGAATCGCGCCAGCGCCAGGTTGCGCCGCAGGTGTTCCAGGGTCACCCCGGGCCGATAACCAGCCGGGGTGCGCTGGGCGCGGAACAACTCAGACAGTTTTTGCAGCAGGGTCGACAAACTCGCCCGCAAGTTGCCCTGGCTCATGGGAGAACTCCTTGGCCAACACGTCTTCTACCGACGCTGGCTTGAATGGATTGACCTTCTGTACCACCAGGGTCCAGAACAAGGCGTACGCTGCCGTGCCACCGAGCATCACCGCGAAGGGCACGTAGATGTCTGCCGGGTTCATGCCGGGCGGCGTGATGAACCACATGCCCAGCATAATGCCGACACTGGACAGGATCTGTGGCAACGGGAACCACGGCGAGCGATAGGCCCGCGGCAGATCGGGACGACGAATCCGCAGGCTGACCACCGACACGGTCACCAGCAGGTAGGCAAAACTCCAGGCGCACACCGCGGCCAGCACCAGGTGCATGATGTTGTCGGTATTGCCGCCCAGCCACCACGCGTGCAGGCACGGAATCAGCATCGCCACCAGGATGCACAGCAACGGCGTCTTGAAGCGTGGGTGCAGATAGGTGAAGACCTTCGGCAACGCACCGTCCACCGCCATGCCGTAGAGAATCCGCGGTACGCCGGCCATCAGGGTGTTGATGGTCGCCGCACCGGCAAACAGAAAGCCAATGCCCAGCCACATCGGGCCAATATCGCCCATGACCTGTTCGGCGAAGCGTGGAATCGCCATGGGCGTGTCCAGCAGATGCACGCCGCTGGTGGCATCGAGCAGCACGTTTTCCACTTGGCGCTTCATCGCCGCACCGTAGATGAACATGCAGGTGGCGACGCTGAACAAGCCCAGCATCATGGCCCGGGGCATGGTCCGGGCGGACTGGCGCAGGTCCGGTGCCAGCGGCGTGACGAATTCGCAGCCGACAAACATGAACATGGCCATGCCCACCAGCGACAGCACCGTGACCATATCGGTGCCCACCACGGACGCGCCAAACCAGCCCTCCAGCTCCACTGCCGGAGCGGCGATCAGGCCCAGCACGCCGAACACCATCAGGGTGGTCCACATGCCGAACGTCAGGATGATTTCGGCCCGGCCAAAGGCGCTGACGCCGAACGCGTTGAGCACGCCAAAGACCACCACGAACCCCACGCCCAGCAACCAGGAGCCGCCTGCCGATTCAGCCAGGGTGTTGAGGTGTTCGAAGTTCACCAGGGCCATGACACCGGCCAGGATAGTCTCGGCGGTGCCGGCGAACACATGGACAATCAGATAGGCCGACAAGGTGCCCGTAATCGCGAAGAAACGTCCCATGCCACAGTTGATATAGTCATAGACCGAGCCGGTGGTCGGGAGAATCGACGCCGCCTCGGCAAACGTCGTCGCCTGGGCCAGCATCATTACCACGGCGATCAGCATCGCCACGGCAAAGGCGCTGCCGCCAATGCCAAAGCCCATGGTCGCGGTGAGAATCACGGGACTTGCCATGATCAGGCCAATGGTGCTGGCCAACGCGGTGGGAAAGCCCACCGAACCCCGGTTCAAGTGCTCGGTGAGCCTGTCATTGATCGACATGGTGCAAGGTCCTCGAAAGCGGATTTTTAGTATGGATGCCACAGCCGTCCAGGAACCGGCGATCATGCCTTCCCCAACCAGTCCCTGATCGAAACGGCGTTGCGTGCAGCCTTACTCTGCGCCGCGTCGCCCCGGGCGTCTTGCCCATGTCTGCCGCCGGTTTTGTTGCTGCCTGCCAACACCGCCGCGCTGGCGGCCTGGATCAACTCCATGGCAGGCAGGTGAAAGACTTCCCTGGGTACCTCTCCCCTTAATGCGCGCTCTACTGTCCAATCGCACTGGGGAATTCCACCATGGGGCACACACGCCGTACACCTCTGCTGCGCAATGCCCATCGGCTTGGGCATCGCCCTGCTGGTCGCCGATTCACCGGCCCAGGCTTATGAGCTTTATTCCGACGAAGACACCACCGTCATCGGCAACTTCCTGGCGGTCTACGGGCTGTTCAACAGCCGCAAGAACTACGACGGCTCCACCGGTGGTTCAAGCTGGCGCGAAGGCTTCATCAAGTATGGCCTGAGTATCGACCAGACGCTCGGCGGCCTGGGCAGCGTCTAGGGGACGGCCAACCTGGTCAGCTCCGGCACTTGGGGCGATGGCGATGCAGCCGGCTTGAGCGACGGCTCCTACTTGTGCTGATGCAACATGGTCTGGATCTGATGGGTCGCCTGCCGGGTGCTCTGCGCCAGCTTGCGCACCTCATCGGCCACGACTGAGAAACCGCGCCCGACATCTCCGGCCCTGGCGGCCTCAATCGCGGCGTTCAAGGCGAGCAGATTGGTCTGGTCGGCAATGCCCTTGATCACCCCCACCACCGTGGCAATCTGGGCGTAGGTCACCTGGTTCTGTTCGAGCATGCGCTGATGGGTGGACTGGGCCGAGCGCTCATCGCTGATATCACGCACCGCACCAATGACTCGCACCAGTTGCCCATGCGAGTCGCGTACCGCCCGACCGCGTTCACGACACCAGATGTAATCCCGGGTCTTGTGGCGCATCCGGTATTCGAAGACGTATTCACCGCTGCCCTGGGAGCCAAGGATTTCCCGGTCGAAAATGGCCATGATCTTGGGCAAGTCGTCCGGGTGGGTGATGCCGACCTGGGCATCCCAGCCATCGGGCAAGTCATCCGGCCCATACCCCAGCAGCGAACGGAACTGACTGGAAAAGCGCATGCCACTGGCCGGATGCTGGAGGTCACCGTTGACGACCGTGATATCCCAGCAGCCTTCAGTCAGGGTCGATTGCAGCAACTCCCAGATCTGCGCATCCTGGCGTTGTTGCTGTAGCTGCTGGCTGTGTTCGCCCAGCCGAACTTCAAGCGCCTGCTCGCGCTCAAGGGCTTGCTCCAACTGCTGGCGAACCTTGTGCATCTCACGCTCGCAGTGCTGCCATTGCAGGGTTTGCGCCTGTAGTTGTGCTTCGACCTGATGCAGATGTGCAGTCGCGCTCGCCACCTGCCGTGCATGCTGCTCAAGGACGGTGCGCAGTTGCGGATACGCGTCGAGCTGTGGCGTGTCCTCCGTTTCACCGGTCAGCACGCGTTGCACCTGTGCAGTCAACGCCAGTTTCTGTTTGTTGGTCTGGAGAAACATCGCCCGCCCCTATGCCATCAAGTCGAAACCCGGATCTGATCGCAAACCGGCCAGGCTGGCTTGTCCCTGCCTGCACGAGGCCTTGCTCCTGGCTGCCAACCACCCAGGCTGGCAGCCACAGACATAAGGCGCGGCAGGCACAGTCAAGCTGGATGGCCCTGCCGGGATTACCCTCGGGGCTTTCCCTATTCGTGATCAGGAAACCCTCATGAGCGATATTGCCCTGCTGCCTCAGGTCGAAGCCTTCCTCGGCAGACATCACGCCCTGTTCATCGACGGTGGCTACGTAGAAAGCCAGAGCAGCCAGACACTTGACGTCGTCAATCCTGCCAACGGCCAAGTCATCGCCCAGGTCAGCGACGCCACTTCCGGCGACATTGATGTGGCGGTGGAGTCGTCCCGCCGCGGCTTCAAGCAGTGGTCGCAAACGGCACCCGCGGTCCGCGGCCATGTGCTGCTCAAATTGGCGGACCTGCTGGAACGCAACCGCGAAGAGCTGGCGCAGATCGAGACCTGCCAGTCGGGGAAGATCATCCACATCTCCCGGGCCTTCGAAGTCGACCAGGCCGCTCATTTCCTGCGTTACTACGCTGGCTGGGCGACCAAGATCAACGGCGAGACGATCACCCCATCACTGCCCTCCTTCGCTGGCGAACGCTATACCGCATTCACCTTGCGCGAACCGGTCGGAGTAGTGGTCGGTATCGTACCGTGGAATTTTTCCACCATGATCGCCATTTGGAAATTGGCCTCAGCCCTGGTGACTGGTTGCAGCATCATCATCAAGCCCAGCGAGTTCACCCCGCTGACCATCCTGCGCATCGCTGAACTGGCCATCGAGGCCGGCCTTCCGGCCGGTGCCCTGAATGTGTTGACCGGCGGCGGCCAAGTGGGCAAAGGGCTGATCGAACACCCGGGCACCAACAAGGTCTCATTCACCGGTTCCGTGCCCACCGGCCTGGCGGTGGGCCAAGCGGCCATGGGCGCCGGGTTGACCCGTGCAACCTTGGAACTGGGCGGGAAGAATGCGGCGGGGTTCCTGCGTGATATCGATCCCGAGGTGGCGGTCAACGGCATCATCGAGGCAGGCTTTCTGCATTCGGGACAGATCTGCGCCGCAGCGGAACGGTTCTTTGTCCATCGCTCGCAGATCGAGTCGATCATGGACAAACTGGCCCAGCGCCTGAGCAAACTCACCATCGGCTCGCCCCTGGACGAACGCACCGAATTCGGCCCGGTAACCAACCGCCAGCACCAGCACAAACTCGCGGAATTCTTCGCCAAGGCCCGCGCACAGAACAACACCATCGTCCACGGCGGCAAGCTGATCGATGGACCCGGTTGCTATGTGGAGCCAACCATCATCCTCGCCAATCGCCGCGACGACAGCCTGCTCAACGAAGAAACCTTCGGCCCGATCGCCACGTTCTTCCCTTACGACAGTGAAGAGGAACTGCTGGAGCTGATGAACGACACCCCCTACGGCCTGAGCGCCAGTCTCTGGACCAACGACCTGGGCAAGGCCCTGCGCATGGTTCCCGCCATCGAAGCAGGCACGGTCTGGGTGAACATGCACACCCTGCTCGACCCGGCGGTGCCTTTTGGCGGCAGTAAATCTTCAGGGATGGGCCGTGAATTCGGCAGTGCATTCATTGATGATTACACCGAACTGAAGTCGGTGATGATCCGCTACTGACCTTCAAGGGCTCTGTAACAACCCCAGAGCCCTACCCGCAAAAATCCCGTTTATGCGAGCTTGCTCGCGATAGCGGACTATCAGTCAACCATGATGCCGACTGACCCAACGCCATCGCGAGCAAGCTCACAGTTTCACCGCCGGCAGGCGTTGACCGGTGGAACTCGGCTACGCCAGGGCTGGGCGCGCTCCAGTTGGGCGGCCAGGGCCAGCAAGGTGTTTTCCTCGCCAAAGCGCCCAGCAAAATGCGCCCCCATCGGCAACCCATTGGCACTCCAGGACAACGGCACTGACATCGCCGGCTGGCCGCTGGCATTGAACAGCGCGGTGAACGGCGAATAGCTGTGGTAACGCTCGATCAGTTGGTCCAGGCTCATGCACACATCCTGCAGGTCCAGCTCGCCAATCAGCACCGGCTCGCGAGTCAGGACCGGGGTCAGGATCACGTCGTAATCCTGCATGAACACCGCCAACTGCCGGCCGAGGGCGTGAATCCATTCCACTGCCGCGGCATATTGGGCGCCGCTGACGTTGCCCTTGTCCCGCAAGATGATCCGGGTGCGCACCTCCAACTCTTCGGCCTGCACGGCAAACCCACGCATCTGGCCCAGCAGGTCGACATAGTGACGAGAGCTGGCGCCAATGATGGTGAACACGTGGTCGAGAAACTCCAGTAACCCCACTGGCAGGTTCACCGGTTCGACACGGTGCCCCAGGGCCTCGCACAACCGCGCGGCCTCGCCCACCGCCTGAAGGCTCTGGGGTGAGGTAGGCCAAGGCTCGAGGTGCTCGACCAGGGCAATGCGCAACGGATTGGGATCAGCCTGCACCGCCATCACATACGGCAACGCCTGGATCGGCGCGGCGTACGGCGCGCCCAGGTCCATCCCGGCGGTGGCATCCAGCAGCGCCGCACTGTCGCGCACCGACAAAGTGATCGCATGGGGCGTGCCCATCCCGGCCCAGCCCTCGCCCACTATCGGCCCCGACGGCAGCAAGCCACGGCTGGGCTTGAACCCGAACACGCCACAGCAAGACGCCGGCACGCGCAATGAACCGCCACCGTCGTTACCGTGGGCGAACGGCACCACGCGGGCCGCCACCAGTGCCGCCGCGCCGCCACTGGAGCCACCGGCGCTGTGCTCGCTGCTCCAGGGGTTGCGGGTGGCGCCGAAGCGCGCGGACTCGGTGGAGTACGAGGTGCCGAACTCTGGAGAAGTACTGGTGCCCATCACCTGGCACCCGGCACGGCGCAACCGCGTCACGACTTCCGATTCAAAATCCGCACGACAGTCGCCCAGCGCGCGTGAGCCGTTAGTCATCGCCGCGCCGTGGACCGGCGAAAACAGGTCTTTGATCAAGGTCGGCACACCGGCCAGCAGGCCTTGGCCAGCCTGTGGCGTGCGCGCTGCTTGCCGGGCCGAATCGTACAAGCGCTCGGCCACCGCATTGAGCTGCGGCTCGACCCGCTCCAGGCGCTCGATGGCGGTTTCCAGCAGTTCGCCGGGCTGAATCTCGCCACGCCTGACCCACTCGGCCAGCGCCGTGGCGTCTTCACTGTCCATCAGATGGTGGATGTCTTGCATACCCATGTTTCAGATTCCTTATGTCACGACGATTGATGTGATCCGACGGTGCTCGCCTGCCCCTGGCCCCGTGCGCGCAGGCCGGCGATGACCCAGAGCAGTGCCAAGGCAAAACTGGCCAGGGCCAGCCACTGGATGGCGTGACGCTGGTCACCAGCGAAGACAACCACCCACGCCACCACCAGCGGACTGACGAATTGGCCGATGTACAGGCAGGAGGTAAACCCGCCCAAACCCCGGCCGCGGGTGCTGGCGGTCAAGGCATTCATCACCGGCGCCATCACGTTGGGCACCAGCAGGCCGGCCCCCAGGCCCTGGATGAACACCGCCACCAGCACAGCGTTGTAGCTTTGTCCGCGCATCAGCAGCCACAGCCCCAGACCCATCAGGCCGAGCAACAGCGCGTTGCAACCAGCGATGCCGAAGCGACGGCGCAGCAACGGCCACATCAGCGAACCGCCCAAGGTCGCCAACAGGCTCAGTCCCGCCGCCAGGCCGATCAGCGTGCTGGAGGTGATGCCCAAGCTGACCAACAGCGTCGGCGCCTGGATCGGCATGATGAACGTCAGGACCATGCCGCCCAGGATCATCAGGTAGCCGCCCAGCAGTGGCAGCACGGCGACCTTGGCCGGAGCCGACTCATCGACACGCTGCTCGAGCATCTGCCGCTTCGTCACCGGCGGTTCCCAGAGCACTTTCAGCATGGCCGGCACCAGCAGCAGTGGCAGCAGATACAACAGGAATGGCGCACGCCACGAGTGCTCGCCGAGCACCCCGCCCACCACGAAAAACAGCGCCCCCACCAGGCCAATGGTCACCACCTGCCGATTGACGTAGCGCAATCGCTCCTCGCCCTGCCAATAGTCAGCGATCAAGGTTGCGCAGCAGGTCATCACCGCCGCCTCCGTGCAACCGAACAACAGCCGCACACCGACAATCGAAGGCAGGCTATCGAGCAAGGCCGGTAATGCACCGAGCAAGGCGTAGAGCACCGTGGCAATCACCAGCAAAGCCTTGCGTCCAACCCGGTCGGCCAACCAGCCAGCCAACGGCGCGCACACGGCAATCGCCAGGGCAGGACCGGTGATCGCCAACGGCACCAACAGATCGGCGCGCGGTTCCAAGGGACCGAATTCGGCACCCAACCGGGGCAGGATCGGCGTGACCATCACCGCGCCCATGATCGTCAGGCTGCTGCCCAGCATCAGTACTGCGCCTTCGCGCCAACTGGCCTGGCGCGACGGGGTGGCCGCCGTTGAAGCGGAACTTGATTGGTTCATGACGAGCCCCTTCTAGAAACTGTGGGAAATACGCAGCGCCGCGGTATAGCCCTCGGCGCGGTTGCGCGCATCGAGCTCCTTGTAGACATGCAGCCACACCGGTGGAATGCCGGGCTTGAAGTAGCTCACCGCCGGCCCGACCGCCAACACCCGGGCGCGATTGCCCGCCTCCAGGCCCGGCGCATCGTCATCGGTGAATTGCCGGTAGTAATAGCCGCCCACACCCACCGTCCAAGGGCCAACGTGTTGACCCACGGCGAACTCGTGGCGGTACTCGACGCCGTTCTTGTAGTCGGTGGCGTGGTTGCGGGTGTTGATGTCGGCTTCAAAGCTCGAAGACACCTCGAAGCCGCTGTCGGAGATGTACGTGGCGTTGAGGATCGGCGAAAAGGTCCAGTGGTTGAGGCCCGGCGAGATCAAGCGATCCTTGTCGTAGTCGCCCGTGGGGGCCTGGATCTGGAACTGGGCATTGACGAACAGGTTCGGCGACAGGGTCCACTGCAGGATCACCGGCAACACCTGCATGTCGGCCATGCGAAACGGATCGGCTTCCAGGTCCAGCGGGCCGACAGGGGTCTGCACCTGTAGCGAAGCGTCCATCTGGAAGAACGGCACGACGGCGCCGAAGCCATACTTGGCGCCCAGCACGGTGTAATCGGTCATGCGCATGTAGGCGAGGCCGATGGACAAGACATCCAGGGAGAAATTGTTGTCCACGGACTTGCCGTGGCGATCTTTCTGCACGTTGGCCGAATAGAACGCGGTACGCAGGCCGACAGTGCCGAAGGGCGTGGCCGGCGGCATCATGCCCGCGCCGAAATCATAGACCCCGACCGCCGTGGTCGGCGCGCCGTTTTCGGTGCCATGGGCAGCGGTGCAGGCACCGATCAGCCCCAGGGTCAACCACGTACAGTGCCAGGTGTTTGTTTTTTTGTTTTGGTACATCGAATGCCCCTCCGGCCATGTGGTGTCGGGGTCATCCTAGGGAGCCGGCCGGTCAGCCGTTATCCGTTTTCAGCACAGATGCGTGCGACGCAAGGTGTGTGACGGGGTTTCGCCAAACAGGGTCCGGTAATCACTGGAAAACCGGCTCAAATGCCAGAACCCCCAGCGTGCCGCCACCTCCTGCACCCCCAGCACCTGATCGCCATTGCGCAGCTCACGGCGCACCGCATTGAGGCGCAACGCCCGCAGATAAGCCACCGGATTGATGCCCAGGGTCTCCTGGAAGCAATACTGCAGTTTGCGTCGGCTGGCACCGATGTGATTGCACAGGTCGAGGATCGACAGCGGCTCATCGACATGGGCCAGGGCGTACTCCCGGGCGCGGTCGACCATGCGCTTGCGCGCCGTGGGACTGAGCGGCGGTGCTTCGTCCGGCGCAACCAGTTCCAATATGTGCAACATCACCGTGTCCCGCAGGCCCCGGCGAATCGACTCGTACCCCAGCAACGAATCACGCCCCCGCTCGCCCCCTTCAAGCTCATCGAACAACGCCGCAAGCTCGGCGGGCAGCGTCGAATTGCCAAGACGGTAACACTTGGGAAGATCGGTAATTCGAAAACGACTGCCTTGGCGCTCCAGCACATGCTTCAACGCCTGCTCGTCGATGGCGACACCGAGCAGATCCAGGTGCTGGGGTGTGCGCAGCTCGGGCAGGTTTTGGCCGCAGGCGACCAACAGGCTGGGTTCGACAATCGGGTGCCCGGAGCAAAAGACCGGTCCATCGGCACTCAGCGGCACGCTGAAGGTGATGGCGCCCTCCCAGGCCATGCCTTGCTTGGTCATGGCCTGATTAGAGCGGTCGCGCACCAGTTGCATCCAGTCCGAGCGGAACTCGATCAACTCACCGTCGAAACGCCCGGGGGTCAACTGGTCATAGCAGACCTGCCACCCCCCCATGTTGCGGGCGTGCTCATCGATGTCAGCGGTGCGGAACCGATTGATCGGCAGCGTCGGCAACAGGTCCCACGAGACCGCTGGCTGCGCCATGTTGGAGTTGTTCATTGACCCGACCTTTGATGATTCCAGGGCTTACGGGTCAAAGCTCAGGCAAGTTCCATTCCGCCCCGTGGGCCGGTCGGGCAATTGTGCCGAAAACGGATAATCGGCCCGGATTCAGCTGCCGGCGTCGGCATGGGCCTCTTCGAAGAAATAGTCCTTCCAGCTGTCGGCCTTGTTTTTCAACACGCCCAGCTCATGCAGTTTTTCGGCATAGATGTAGGTGCGTTGCGGAACGACGGTGAAGTCGATTTCGGGGTCGGTGACGATTTTTTCCACCAGCGCCAGCGGCAACTTGGACTGTTCAACGCGGATGTAGGTCTGGGCAGCGGCCGGCCTGTCGGCCTTGATGATGCCTTGCGCCTCCACCAGGGCATCGTAGAACGCCTTGTAGGTCTTGGGGTTTTCGTCGTGGAATTTTTCCGTGGTGTAGAGCACGTTGAACGTCGCCGGCCCGCCCAGCACATCATAGGAACTGAGCACCTTGTGCACATTGGGGCTTTGCAGTGCCTGGTACTGGAACGGTGGGCTGGAGAAGTGCGAATTGATCTCCGACTGGCCGGCGATCAGCGCCGCCGTCGCATCCGGGTGCGGAAGGCTGACCGAGATGTCGTCGAATTTCTTGAAGTGATCGTTGCCGAACACCTTGGCGGTTTCGATCTGCAACGTGCGCGACTGGAAGCCGACCCCTGCGGCCGGGACAGCGATCCGGTCCTTGTCGGTGAAGTCCTTGAGGCTCTTCACGTTCGGGTTGTTGGTCAGCAGGTAGTTGGGCATCGACCCCAGCGAGGCGATGGCCTTGACGTTCTGCTTGCCGCGGGTCCGATCCCAGATCGTCAGCATCGGCGGAACGCCCGCCGACACCACATCCAGGGCGCCGGTCAGCAAGGCCTCGTTCATCGCCGTCGCGCCGGAAATGCTGTTCCAGTCCACTTTGATATCCAGGCCCTGGGCCTTGCCATGCTTCTCGATGAGCTGCTGGTCGCGCACCACATCCAGGATCAGGTAGCCGATACCGAATTGCTGGGCGATGCTGATCTTGCCCTCGGCGTGGGCCAAGGGATTGAGCAGCGCAGTGGCCGCCAGGGAAACCAACAAGGTGAGCGCAGAACGCTTGAAAGCCATGGTCTGGTGAACCTCACAGTAGGTGAAAAGACTGAAGGCCACGACTTTAGAGCTATAAGAATATTAATTTAAATACCTTAATAGCATATCAATAGCACCTAAATATTCGGTATTCGAGCCCATGAAGCCGCACTCACGGGCACGATCACTTGATAACCTTGCAGACCTCCCCTGACGGCGCGAAGCGAACATGAACGAGATGTCCCTGGATATCGGCATCGCCACCGAATCCGTTTCCCAACCGCGCACCCTGGTATTCCTGGCCTACCCGCAGATGGGTTTGCTGGACCTGACCGGGGCCCAGACCGTGTTCTGGGCCGCCACCAAAGCCATGACCGAGCGCGGCCTGCCCGGCTACGCCATGCACACCGCGAGCCTGGCTGGCGGGTTGATGCAAAGCGCCGAAGGCCTGGTCGTTGATACCCGTGCCCTGCATGAGCTCGACGGGACACTCATCGACACGCTGATCGTCCCCGGCGCACCGGACATTCGGCAGGCGATGATCGACTGTGTCGACCTGGTGCACTGGCTGCGCAAGGCCTCGGTCCAGGCAAGGCGCACCGCATCGGTGTGCAGCGGCACCTTTCTTATGGCCCAGGCCGGCTTGCTGGACGGACGCCGGGCCGCCACCCATTGGGCCATGTGCGAGATGCTCAAGAACGATTTCCCGTCGGTTGAGGTGGACCTCGATGCGATCTTCATTCAGCAGGGCAACGTGTGGACCTCGGCCGGTGTCAGTGCCGGCATCGACATGGCATTGGCATTGGTCGAAGCCGACTGTGGTCGCGATGTGGCCTTGCAGGTGGCCCGTGAGCTGGTGGTGTTTCTCAAGCGCCCCGGCGGGCAGGCGCAGTTCAGCCAACTGCTGCAATTGCAGACGCAAGAGAGCGCCGGCTTCGATGAACTGCACGTGTGGATTTCCGAGCACCTGGACGACAACGACCTCACCGTCGAACGGCTGGCCCGCCAGGCCAGGATGAGCCCGCGCAATTTTGCCCGGGTCTACAAACGCCAGACCGGCCGAACCCCGGCCAAAGCCATCGAGATGTTCCGCCTTGAAGCGGCGCGTCGAATGCTCGAAGACTCCCAGCGCAACATCGACCAGATCGCCCGATCCTGCGGTTTCGGTGACGAGGAACGAATGCGCCACACGTTTCAGCGCCATCTCGCGATATCCCCCCGGGAATATCGCAGCCGGTTTTCCCGCTGAATGCGAAAACCTTGCGCAACTGTCCGTCAGGCCACTTGCCTGGAATGCTCCTGCGGGTCGGCTTGCTCGGCCAGGAGCGCGTTGCAACGGGCACGCAACCAACGCTCCCCCGGATCATTGTGCGAAGCGCCGCGCCAGACCATGGAAAGCTCGTGCTGGGGCAAGCAGATCGGGGCCGCTTGCGCCCGCATGCCGGTCACCATGGCCATCGCCTGGGCAACGTAATCCGGCACGATGGCAATCATGTCGCTCTGGGCCAACAGCACGGGCAAGGCGCTGAACTGCGGCACAGTCAATACCACCCGGCGCTGTCGACCCATCAGGCATAACGCGCGGTCCGAATCATCGATGACATTGCCCATGGACGATACGATGGCATGGGGCCGACGGCAGAATTCGTCCAGGGTCAGCTCGCCGGGCTGCGAGTCGGCGCGCAGCAGCATCGGTCGCATCGGCCGCAGCGTCTTGCGCCGGGCATTGGCCGGCAGCTCCAGTGTCGGGCTGATGCCCAGGGAAATCTCGCCACTGGCCAACAGCTGGGAGACCTGCCACTGATCGGTCCGACGCACCACCAAGGTGGTGCCCGGTGCCTCGACCCGCAGGCGTCGCAACAGCTCCGGCAGCAGGGCGTACTCGACGTCATCGCAAAGGCCGATATGGAAGGTCGCCTCGCTGGTGGCCGGCTCGAACGCCTGGCAGCGGCTCAAGGCGGCGGCAATGCCGTCCAGGGCCGGTGACAGATTAGAGAAGATTTCCCGCGCCCGGGAGGTCGGTTCCATCAACCGCCCCGAACGGATGAACAAGGGATCATCGAACATCAACCGCAAGCGCGCCAGGGCACTGCTGATCGTTGGCTGGCCGAGAAACAGCTTTTCGCTGACGCGGGTCACGTTTCGCTCGTGCATCATGGTTTCGAAGACCACCAGCAGATTGATGTCAGCACGACGCAGGTCATTTCTGTTCATCATAGTCGTCGCCCCAGGCGCCAGGCCATTGAGTCGGAAGTGGACAAGATCATCGCCTGCGCCCTCCATCAAGGCCTAAGGCGACGAGGTGTTGAAAGCGTAATCCCCGAGGCGTGCCAGGTCTGTTGTACGTGGGGACACTCGACTCACCCTTTGGGCAACGTCATCGATACTTCGGTATATATCCAGGCCCTGTGGCGAGGGGATTTATCCCCGTTGGGCTGCGCAGCAGTCCCCAAGACAGGCAACTCGATGGGCCAATAGGATTGAGTCACTGCTTTAGGGTTGCTGCGCAGCCCAGCGGGGATAAATCCCATAGGCGCTAACCAAACCCCTCGCCCCGTAGCCCGTCTCGCTGGTATCCCCGCGTGTTTCGCGGGGACTCACGTAAAGCATTGCTAAAGTAATCCCATTGCTCAAGGCAATCGAATAGCGACAAACATGGACCGATTGCGCCACAAAGCAGCCAAAGGACAAACGCCATCTCACGCCAGCGAGAGCGCCGCAGATCCACCTGCTCCCGTTCGTTTTTTTGTGAGCTCTTCCTTTGGCTCAGGGGAAAAATGCTCGCCTTCTGCGATCAACCGCTCGATCAGGCAAGCCACCAATAATTTCCCTTGCAGCCAGGCTTTTGCACCTT